>JAGWWZ010000143.1 GCA_018970165.1 Planctomycetota bacterium
GGAAGCATTTTGGGAAGGCAGAAATCTGTGGTTTTTCCATGATTCACATTAGATTTTCCATGTTTGCCCCCGTCAACCACCCGTACGTTGCTCGCATTTCTTCATGGAATACTCCCCCGAAAAACTTGCTCAAACTACGCGAAACCGTTGATCGATCCAGTGTGACGAGTATACTCTGGAGTTACACAGCCTAATGGATCCCCGAAACTCAGGCGACGATTATCGTCGTCGTAACAAGCCATAGAGTTCCAGCATGATTTACAGCAAGCGTGCATTCGTTGCCGTCTTTGCCTTGAGTAGCTTTTCAGGATTCGCTTCTGCCCAGGTCCGCGAGGAATCTCTCCCCCGCTCGCTCGATACCTCGGTGGGGCAGTTGGAATCCTCGGAATCCCTATCGAAACAGGCAAACCAACTCAGCCAAACGCAGTGGATCCGACTCACGGCAGAGGGAGGCGTCCGTGGCACCGTCTGGGCACCCTCAAATGGCGGAATCAGCCGTCAAGGTGCATTACAAGTCGCTCTGGTGCTGGATGGCGCGACGCGTTACGCAAGCACGACCGACGTCGACGGGGACTTCATCATCGAAGCGGTGCAACCCGGAAGCTATTCTCTTGTTGTCACTGGCAAGGATCAACTGGCTGTTTGCCCCCTAACCGTTTTGGGAGCGAACGAAGGAAAACACTTGCCCGACCGATTCCAGATTAGGACGATCTACCCGGCTACGAAGCGAGTTGCACAATTGATCCGCGGTAATACGATGCCTAGCTGGACAGTCGGTCCGAAACTTACGACGGACCCGATCGCTGAAACAAGGAATACTGAAGTATATCCCGATGTGGTCATTGACTCGCGCGGCGGAATTTCGGGAACCCTTTCTCGGCCTAACGTACGCGTAAATCTCAGTTCAACTTTGGTTTATCTCATTCGAGATGGGAAGGAGATCGAACGAGTTCGCGCTTCAAGCAATGGCGACTTCCGATTTAATTCGGTCACGCCTGGTGATTATGGTTTAGTTGCTTCCGGATCGGAAGGAATACTTGGAATCGGTTTCACCGCTGTTGCGAAAAATGATCTTGCTTCCGCAAAACGACCACTGCAGTTGATGGTGAGCCACCTACAGCCAATCACAACTGCTCAGGAAAGCTTGAACCTGGAACTCGCTGACCCCGATGCATACGTCCCAACCGAAGCGATCCAGGACGAAGAAGTCGTGGTTGTTGAAGAATACCCGTACGCCCCAGGAACCTTCGGAGGAATGGGCGGAGGCGGTATGGGTGGCGGTGGAGGAATTGGAGCGAGCGGTGGATTGGGTTCTGGCGGACTCGGAGGGATCGGAACGTTGGCTGCTCTTGGTGCTCTTACCGCTGTTGCCATCAGTCAAGCAAACGATTTGGGTGATCAGGCTCCGATCGTATCCCCCATCAAATAAGCCACTTTCAGAAGAACTGTTCCGTTTCCAAGGGTGAACCATAAGGTGTCACCCTTCTTTTTTTGAGGCAGCCCTCCATAAACAGCTGACTCCCTTTTTTTCTGACTCCGATGGTGCGGAACCCGCATTGTGGTACATTGCCAGTGATCCGTGCTCCTAAATCCTCGTCGCGAGCACGGCACTATTCATCGATTGCCTCGCATGGCTAACAACATGAGCCTCTCCCAGCTTGTTGTCGTTTGTTGCTCTGCGCTGTCTTGCTTTGGCTCGACGGCCTTGTGCCAAGCTCCCGCTCCACCATCCAATAATGGAACACGACCGGCAAGTGCGGTCTATCCACTCGATGGGGTCGCAGATAGTGATGGAGCCATCTGGATTGTCGATCGGAATCGCCCAGGTGTATGGCGTTATCAGCAGGACAAACTCGAACTTGTCATCCGTGGCGAGAAACAGTTCCGTAAACCGCTCAATGCGGTTCGCTGCATCGCAATCTCTCCCACCGGGACTCTCACCGTGGGTGACCCCGCAACGCGGGAAGTGTATCGACGCAACGAACAAGGGGAGATGCAACCGACCGTCAATGGCCTCATTGGCATCCCAGTCGACTTGGCGTATTCCAGCAAAGGAACACTCTACATCGCGGATGTCGAACGGCGAGTCGTTTGGAAACAAGACGATGCCAACTCAAAACCGACTGTTCTTGCAAAGGTGAATCCGCGCGGTCTATTCGTCGACTCCAAGGATCGGCTTTGGGTCGTGTCGCAAGATGAAAGGCAACTTTTGCGGCTCGATGCTGACGGAAAAGAGGACGTGATCGTGGGCGATCGACAGTTCGAGTTTCCGCATCAGGTTGTCGTCGATTCCCAAGATCGCGCATGGGTTACGGACGGCTACAAAAAAGCACTCTGGTTGATACCTCCCGGCGAAGCTCCTCGCATCGTTTTCTCGGGCGAACCTCTCCTGAATCCCGTAGGTTTGTTCCTGTACGAGGACACACCCGTTATCGTGGATCCCCACGCACAGCAAGTTTTCCGAATGCGAGACGGCAAGCCGGAACCGTGGATAAGAATTGAGCCGAAGTAACGTGAGTTCGTCATCGGTGCGATCGGCAACGGCAGTGATCGTAACCATCGAAAATTTTGGTAGCAATCTTGTAGGAGCCTACGGCAATTCGATCTGCCCTACTCCACACATTGATCGATTTGCATCGAGATCCTTGATTGCCGATCAATTCTGGATGGATGGCTGCACAGTACCTCACGTGCTCGCCTCCATGTGGTCAGGAACACATCTTGTCCGTCGTCTAGGCAATCAAGGCTTCCATGGCTTGGGGGATGCTCGCCGTTCCAACGTGGAAACAGTCCTGCAAGCACCCGGATTATTGATCACCGACTCACCGGTTGCTCTCGAAATCGGAAAAAAACTTCTCTCAGGGGAAGCAATGCTCGCATCGCCACCCGAGGAGGGGCAAACCGCATTCGCATCGTTGATTTCGCAAAGCTTCGAGCAATGGATTCCCGAGATCGAATCCCTACCATGGCTTTGGATACATTCTCGCGGACTCGGACGTGAATGGGACGCTCCGTACGAATATCGCTGCTCTCTTTGCGGTGAAGAAGATCCTCTTCCCCCGCGAGAAGCAGCCCCCCCCTTCGCTTGGGTCGACAAACATACCGATCCTGATGTTATCTTCGGATGGTCCTGCGGCGCGGGCGCTCAAGCCATGGTGGTCGATGAAGTCTGGGAATGGATAGAATCCGCCTTGGAACAACTGGAAATCGCTCCATCTTGCCTTCTCGCGCTGGCAGGTGTCTTGGGATTCCCGCTTGGCGAACATCACCGCGTTGGCTACCCAGAGTTTTCTGAACAATTAGGTGCGCCGAAGTCACAAAACCGCGAAGCAATCGGCAGTCATGCATTGATACTTCATTCCGAGATGCTCCACACACCGTTGATCCTGCGACCGGGTGATTCACTCCCCTTGGGTGTTCGCTTCGCTCCTTTTCTGCAACCGCATCATCTCGGTCGCATTGTGGATAGTTGGATCGAAAAGAATGGTTGGCAAGCTGAAAGAGATGATCCGTTGCCAAGCGAATCATCCTTCGCGGAGATCGAGCAACTGGTCGCGATCAGTAGCCTTCGTCGGGATGCATGGCCTGCGCCAATGCGAGCTACCCTGGCAATCGACGGATCCCAAACAGCACTCAATGTGCCCGCATGGGGAGCCGCTTGGGATGGTACGGAGGGTGAAGATGGCCAACAGGGAGCGCTGTTCGCTATGCCCGACGATCGATGGCAACAGAACGAGATACGATCACGCGCACCTGAAGTGTTGGAACAGATGCGACTGGTGCGCGATGCTTGGATGACAGATTCAGGCGAATCGCCATCGAATATCGACACCATCCTGTCTAGGATGGATGATTCCCTGTGGCGACCTTTTCGCTAGGGACCGCAAAGCGAAGGCATGAATCCGAATCGTTGTACGAACGGATTACCAAAGCTTTGCAAGGACTTTTGGAAAAAACATGGACAGCCACGAATCGCATCGAAGCCGCAAACAAATCCTGTCACCGATTGCTGGTGCTCCCATACCTTCGGTCAGGATTCAGCGAGCCACGCTTCACCCGAACATATTCCGAAAACGGCTCTTGTCGATCGATGGCAATCCAGGCCCGGGTGACTGGGTAGCGATTTACTGCACGGAACCTGAATCGGTATTGTTTGCGTATGGCATTTACAATCCCAAGGCCGAAGTCGCGGTCAGGATCTATTCCTGGAACGCAAGGTTTCCCGACGATGCGTTCTGGGACGAGCAACTCGATGACGCGATCTCGCTCCGACACAAAGTCTTGAGCCTCCCCGAGCAAACGGACGCATATCGGATTGTGCATGGCGAGGCAGACGGGTTCCCTGGTTTGGTGATTGATCGCTATGGCGATTGTTTGAGCGCGGAGGCATTCTCGCTCGGCATGTATCAGCGCGCCGATGGAATCTTGAGTCGCTTGCATCAAAAGCTGGGTACCCAGCATCACTTGATTGCTCCCTCCCCTCAATTTGGAAGCCAGGAGGGGTCGACACTCCCCGAGATTCGGAGCGATGGCTGCCCCGAATCGATCACGATTCACGAACACGGTGTGAAATACAAAATCCACTTTGGCACCGGACACAAGACAGGCTTTTTTTGTGATCAACGGGATAATCGAAGAACCCTAGCAGAACATTCCGCTGGCGCGCGGGTGTTGGATCTATGTTGCTACAGCGGCGGCTTTGCCATCGCGGCAGCGAAGGCTGGAAACGCGGCAGAAGTCACCGCCGTAGATCTCGATGAAAAAGCGCTCGCGATCGCAAAAAAGAACGCAGCCATCAATCAGGTGCGGGTCAAGCTGGTGCATGCCGATGCATTTGCGTACATGCGAGACATGCTGCGCAATGGAAAAACCTATGACATCGTGGTCTTGGATCCTCCCAAACTGATTCGTTCCCGCACGGAACTCGAAGAGGGCCAGAAGAAACATTTCGATCTCAATCGCTTGGCGATCCAACTGGTGGAACGAGGAGGTCTACTCCTGACCTGCTCATGCGCTGGATTGCTGAGCGCCGAGGCTTTTCAGAGCACGGTGCAGTCGGCTGCTCGATCGGGAGGGTACGATGAACATGGCAAGCGAATACCCGGACGAACCGTTCAGGTTTTTGAGAGCCGTGGGGCGGCGCCGGACCATCCGGTCGCTTTGCACTGCCCAGAAACCGGCTACCTGAAAGCCCTCTGGGCTCGCGTCCGATAGCGGGCGCTGAAGTCTTCGGAATCGCTCGAAGCTAACTACTTCAGCGGGGAGAAATCGGTCGGCTTCAAGAACCAACTCTTCACTCCACTTCCCGCGGTCAAGGAACCGCCAGCCTTCTTCTCCGATTCAGTTCGCACTGCCACCCAGTCGGGATCTTGTCGAAATGCATCGAAGGATCCTTTTGCGGCATCCTGCGAAGCATGGGTCAGGAAGTACACGAGCGCGTTCCCTTGCGATGGGAGTTCCTCGCTGATCTCTGCGGCCGCTTGATTTTTGGGAGAGACGCCTGCGAGCAAATCGACAGCCTTCATCGCCCCCCCATCGTCGACATTCCAATAGATGAGATTATTCATTCCATGCTTCGCAAACAGTTTCATCGTGTGGTTCCGGAAGCGGGCATTGAGAGACTCAAGATTGCCGCTCGAGGCGATATACGAACGCAGTTCAAGCACTCGATTCCCGGTCGACTCCCGAGGTAATTCAGGAGAGTAATCGGTGGTCTTCAAAAACACTCTGGTTAGCGATTGCACTGGGGGGCCAGCCGGAAAAGCTTCTTGGAAAGCAGCTTGCGTTTTCGGATCGGCCATCATTTTCTCGTAGTTCCGATCGCAACTCTCTCTGTCCTTGTGTCGCACCAGCGTCACGATGCGATCATCCTCCGCAGATAATGGCACAAAGGCACCTAAAATTTCGATATCGTTGGCCTGGGTGATACGCATCCCGTGCTTTTCGATGAACGCAAGCAGTTCTTTTTGCTTTCCCTCATGAGGTTGGTAAACCCGGAGTTCGTACAACGGGGATTGAGCGACAAGTCCTGGAGAGAGAACAGATACGGAGCAAACAAACATCAAGAAGACAACCAGCAAACTCGCAAACAACTTCATGCCAAGGGTTCCCTATGGGACGGAAGACATCACGGACAACAGTCAAGCGCTCGTTTTGACGCCCGCCGATTCTACACCAGTTCGCAGCGACGATCGGCGATCACATGAAAAAGTTTGGGGGCAATAGGTCGTTGCTATTCCTCGTCCCAGGCGGAATCGCCCCCCGAATCCATCAGTCCTCCGACTGGATCCACTTCGAGATCTTCGTGGATCTCTTGACTTGACCGAGCTCGCTTTTTGGGTGGCTTGGGAGTTTCATCCCATCCATCTTCGCGACGGATTTTGTTGGATCGCGATTTGCCAGTGGAATCGCTTGCTTCAGCTTCCGCTCTCATACGTTCCCAATCGGCGATGGTAATAACAACTTCGCGAGCTTGGGAGCCGTTATATTCACCGACAATACCATCCTCCGCCATGAAGTCGACCAATCTGGCGGCTCGTCCATATCCGATTCCGAGAGCTCTTTGGAGCAGTGAGCAACTGCCTCGCCCCTCGCGAACGACGATATCCACGGCTGCTTCGTAGAGTTCGTCCCGTTTCTTGAACGAGCCCGGTTTCGCAGGAGCATCTTCATCGCGACGGATCTTGAGTTGCACCAATTCCTGAACGAAGTTTTGTTCGCCGGTGCTGCAATGATCCACGATTGCGTTGATTTCGTCGTCGCTCAGATACGTGCCTTGGCCTCGCAGCAACGTGCTCGTACCGGGCCACAGGAACAACATATCGCCGTTGCCGAGCAACTTGTCTGCTCCGTTTTCATCGAGAACGACTCGGCTATCTGTGCGGCTTGCAACTTGGAAGCTGATTCGAGCAGGCAGGTTGCTCTTGATAAGGCCTGTGATCACATCGACCGTTGGTTTTTGGGTAGCGAGGATCAAGTGAATTCCAACGGCTCGGCTCTTTTGAGCCAACCGAATGATATGGGCCTCGACTTCTTTTCCTGCGGTCATCATCAAGTCGGCCATTTCGTCGGCGACAATCACGATGAATGGGAGATGATCCGGGATCAGTTCCGCCTCTTCGTCGTTCTCGGGCTTGAGCCGTTCGTGTAACTCTTCGCGCCCGAGTTGGTTGTAGCTGGTGATATGCCGAACACCTGCGCGAGCAAGCAGCGAATAACGCTCCTCCATCTTGTCGACAGCCCATGCGAGGATCGCTTCGGCTTTTCGCATGTCGGTGACGACAGGGTGCATCAGGTGGGGTAACCGACCGTATCCGCTCAACTCAACCATCTTCGGGTCGATCATCAGCATTCGCACTTCATCCGGACGCCGCGCCATCAGGATCGAGCAGATGATCGAATTGAGGCAGACCGACTTACCGGTTCCTGTGCGCCCCGCGATCAACAAGTGAGGAAGGCTGGCGAGATCCACCGCTAATGGCTTGCCGGAAACGTCCTTTCCGAGGAACAGCGGTATCTTCATCTTCTTGACTTGGCTAGCCCCTTCTTCAATGACCTCGCGCATGCGGACCACTTGTCGCCGTTCGTTCGGAACTTCGATGCCAACCGTATTTTTGCCAGGAATCGGCGCTACGATTCGGACGCTTGGGACTCGCAATGCGATGGCCAAGTCATCGGCCAACCCCGTGATCTTCGACAATCGTAGACCTGCCTCCAGTTCGATTTCGTACTGAGCGATGACCGGCCCGGTCTCAATCTCCACGACTCGGATATTGAAACCGAAATTGTGGAACGTTTGCTCGAGGATGCGGGCCTTGCGCCGGACTTCGTCGGCCTGTTCATCGTATGAGAAGTCATCGCCTTCAATCAGCAGTTCGACGCTAGGTAAAACGTACTCTTCAGTTCCCTCGGGCAACCGCGTATCGTCGAGTTCGTTGTACAGTTCTTCCTTTTCCTCCTCCGTTGCAGTCCGCTCGGCACCGCGTGACTTCTTGTTATGAATCTTGGGACTGTTCTCCGCGGAGTCATGTGCATCATCGGAGCGAATCAGCGTTGAGGTGCCGGCAACGCGTCCTACGGCCGGAGCGTCTTCATCTTCGTCTTCTTCCTCATACGTTGCATCGTCATCAGCTTCAGAGTCGTCGCCCGACTCCGCATCGATCTCGTCGGTTTCGTACTCTTCTTCCTCGTATTCTTCTTCCTCGTATTCCGGTTCCTCATCCGAATCTGCAGCACTGGGGGTAGCCTTGGGGGTGATCAGATCGGTTCGGCTGATGGGTTTCGCCTGACCCACCAAATCGGATGACGAAAAAGATGCCTTGTTGCGGCGACCGATCCGAATCGCGGGTCCATCGGTATTTTCGTCGGTGGCGTCCTCCGCAATGGTGGCCTCAGCGGCACTATTCGAGTTTGTTTGAGCGATCGCACTCTGAGGTTTACCCGCAGAGAAGGGAACACGAGGTTCTCCGAATCTCGCGATGGCTTCACTTTCCAGGGCTGAGCCGCCCCCCGCGTTCGTACGGAGGGTCAGCGAAGCGGGCAGATCGGAGCGTGCGGGCGAGAAGGTGCCCGAGGCCATCTCTTTCCGCCAAGGCAAGCGAAATCTCGGCACTCCGATTTGTTTCATTGCCAAGATGCTACCGGTGGCTGCGTAACCGAAATACCGGAGCACGGCGTATTCAGTACTCAACAAAACCCCGCAAAACAGCGCCACAAAAACCGCGATGACTCCACCCGCATGTGCCAAGTGCTGATCCATCCAGAGATTGACCAACGTGCCCAAGTAGCCCCCACCACCGATAGGAACGGATATTGGAGGATGAATTCCGAATCGACCCGGGATCGCGCAGATCGCAATCAGGACCAGCGTCCACCCCAAACTACGTCCTAGCGGAGAGGCCCAGGGCTTATGGCGAAAACAGACTAGACCAGCAATTCCAATCAGGAACGCGATGAGGAAAGCGCCAATGCCGGTGGCCTGTAACAATGTTCGGGACAAAACCGCGCCCACAACACCGCACGCATTTTGGATCTTGGTGTTGACTGGGTAGGCCGTTGGGGAATACCAGACAACTGGACTCCCTTGTGCCGGAGTCCCAAAAACTCCCGTCAAATCATCGGCCGGGTCGTAAGTCAGCAGAGACAACCATAGTAAAACAGCGGTTCCAAACAGGAATATGCCGAGGATATCCCATCGAACAAACAGACGCGACTCTCCGGCTGGCGACTCCAAACCCATCGATGCAACACCGCTTGTTGGCAGAAGATCCATTAGCACCTATCAAGAACAATGCCTCAACTCTTTTTTAACGGCGGTGCGATGGGAATACTTTCGCGATTACCATTGCTTCGTAGATCCTTTCGGCCGGCATGAACGCAGAGAAGTCATAATCGGCACAAGGCGATCGATTGCGATTCCAGCGCAATACATTATTCTAAGTTTATGGATCTTTCGCATCGTAAAGAATTGGTTGGTCGCGACTCCTTTATCGCTCCAAATGCAACCGTCCGAGGTGATGTTGCGATCGGTGAGCGATCAACGATCCTTTTCGGTGCCGTAATCCGAGGGGATATCGAGCGTATCGAGATCGGTGATTGCACCAACATCCAGGATCTGGCTTGTTTGCATGCCGATCCCGGCTATCCATGCCGAATCGGGGATCGCGTCACGGTCGGACACGGTGCGATTGTTCACGGCGCGACAGTAGAATCCGACTGCTTGATCGGAATTCGAGCTACGATTCTTAATGGAGCTGTGATCGGTCGGGGTTCGATTGTTGCAGCAGGTGCACTCGTCACCGAGGGAAAGGTCATCCCGCCAAATTCGTTGGTGATGGGAGTACCAGCCAAGATTGTGCGTGAATCGGGCGAACGGGAACATGCCATGATCGAGCGTGGCTGGCAACATTACGTAGAAAAAGGCCAACAGTACATGGCTCAAATTCAGTTGGAGCAATCGTGTGAAAAGACCTGATCGTACGGCTGCGCCGACGTTGCTCCCTGGGCAAACCGAATACGAGTTTGGCGTTCCGATCCCGGGTCTCATTCTTCCCGCTGAATCATGGGCGAAGACCGCGATTCGTCGATTGCCCGAAACCGGTCCCATCGATTGGTCGACGGTTTTTGGTCGTTCTGCTCACCTGTGTTTGGACATCGGGTGCGGCAATGGTCGCTTCACACTCGCATCGGCGGTCGAACGCCCCGAATGGAACCATGTCGCGATCGATTCGTTGCCCGCTGTGATCCGTTATGCAACTCGAAGAGCCAATCAACGAGGTCTCAGCCACACGCGATTTATTGCGATCGATGGATGGCGGTTGCTGCACGATTACTCGAGCGATCAGTCGTGGGATGAGATCCATATCTATCATCCGCAACCCTACGCGGATCCGCGCAAAGCTAGCCTACGGATGCTCAATCCCGAATTTCTTCTGTTGATGCATCAGAAACTTCGCGATGGCGGCAAGATCTTCGTACAAACCGACCGCAAGGCCTATTGGGACTACATTCAATCGACCATGTCTAAGGTATTTGATTGGCAACGCGTCGATGGTCATTGGATCGATGGACCTCAGTTTCGTTCGCGCCGCGAGATTTTGGCGATGAAGCAGGGGCTCACGATTTTCCGAGGTGCTGCTCAACGCCGATGCGATTGGAACGACGAGGAACTCGCCACCTGTATCGCCGAGTTGCCGCAACCTCGATTCAAAGTCCATTAGCTATCGCGTTCACCCTGCGTCAACCGGTGCATGTCGTAGATGAGTTGGATATCGCAACCCCGCTGCTCCACATTGCGTCGAGCAAACATCCGCTGCTGAGTGCTCACCATAACCTCGGGAGGGAGGCTCGCAAGCTGGCCAAACAAGCGAGCGTAGTTCACGTAGCTCGGAACATTGCTCGTCACGAATCCGTACATCATGCTGCATACGCCGATGACCTTGCCCGTGAAGATTCCGGTATTGATCGCAGTCTTGGAGTAATCCCCCATGATGCAACCAAGGAATTGCATATTGGTCGCCGCTCTTCCGAACGGATATTCCATATTCACGGTCCCATAAGTGTTTTTCAAGTCGCTGTTGCATGTTCCAGCACCGAGATTGATCCAACTACCGAGATAGCTGTGGCCAAGGAAACCATGATGCTGCTTGTTTGAATAAGGTTCCACGATGGAGGCTTCCACCTCACCACCTATTTTGGTTGTATGCCCCAATGAGACGGCATCCTTGATCGCAGAGTGTTCGAGAATTTTTGATTTTGGCCCAATGTAAAGGGGACCTCTCAGTAGCGTGTAGGGGCCGACCTGCGCACCCGACTCGATCACGATCGGTCCTTTGCTCGTATCGGTAAGCGTGTATTGCCCGATCGAAGCGTTCGCGGCAAGGAACACCCCATCTTCTCGCTGCTTGAGACTGTCGTTCTGAACCCCTTGCTCAATTCGCCATGCCAGGTTCTCAGCAATCGCCTCCATATTGGTCGCGACCACTTCATGCGGGGCCTGGAAACTGGTCAGGGGGGCTTGCGCCGAAATATCGGTGTAGGTGGATGCGCCCTCGAGCCACTTGCCGACATCTTCCAGACTCCACGCTGCTAATTGACGCAGAGTGCATGTCGGTCGCACCACGGCAACAATCTGACCGCGATCGAGCACAATCGATGTTCCGCCACGAGGGTCATCGGCCAACGCAATCAAACGTTGGAGGCTCCGGTAGTTCGATCGCGTAGGAGCGATACGAGCGCTGATCATCAAGTTCGGTGCCGATTCGCCCCGATCCACGGGGACCTGGTCCATCGTCCTGAGGTCTGGAAAATCAACTCGCTGAATCGATTGCAGATACGATCGAACCTTTCCGTACCGATCCCCTGCGAGATCCCGGATCAAGTCCAAGAGGCGAAAACTTGCACACTGAATCGTGCATGCAAGTCGCGCATACGTGATGGGTGCTAAACGATCGCAATGCGGATCTTCGATGACGACAATACTCATCTTCCGGAACCCTCTGTTTCAAAAGGATGCTTCATGCCGCCTTAGCTGGTGGTTCCTCGGTCTCGGATATCTTGAGCTTAGACGCTTGCTGCTCTTTCTTTTTCCGTTTCCGCTTTCGGAACTCGAGAATCTGCAGTTTCTTCCGCTGCTCGGTCCGAACCTGTTTCACATGGGCGACCAGCAATTCATGCAAACCGTCTCGCCGCTTCAGTACGAGGGACATCAGCGATCGAATCGCGAGGTAAACAGCCATTAGAAACAATAGGATCGCCACAAAACCTTCATCGCCTGTTGCTAAGCCGCACGCTGCTGACCCTTGGGACTCGTCTGAGCCAGAAGCACTCGAATCCGTTCAAATTCCTCGATGCTGGTGAAGTGGATAGTGATCCGTCCCCGACCGCGGCTCGATTGGCTGATATCCACTTTTGTTCCAAGTGCAATTTTCATATCGCGTTCCAAAGAGGCCAATTGATCGCTCTTGCTCGGTCGACGCCGTGGGATGGCCTTGAGAAAGCCGTCTTCGGTTGCAGCAGCCTCTGCGACCGCTTCCGCAACGCGAGCCTCCGTCTCGCGCACGCTCCAACCTTCTTCGCGAATCAGTCGCATCGTTTCAACTTGTTCCTTCACACTCCCGAGGCTCAAAAGAGCCTTTGCATGCCCGGCGGTAATCTCCTCTCGCTGGATCGCCTCGGTGACAGCTTCAGGCAACTCGAGCAATCGCATCATGTTGGCGATGGTGCTCCGGTCGATCTTCAACCGCCGAGCCAAATCATCCTGCGTGCATTGATGTTCCGACAAATATCGTTTGAACGACATTGCCTTTTCGATCGCATTCAAATCCTTGCGCTGAAGATTCTCGATGATCGCTAGCTCGGCGACCATCCGATCGTCTGCTTCACGGACCTCGGCACGTATCTTTGCAATGCCAGCCCGAATGGTGGCTCGCAGACGGCGTTCGCCACTGATCAGTTGGTAACGCTCACCCATCTTGCGCACCAGAATCGGTTGCAGCTGCTGATGTTCCTTGATACTCGATGCCAGCGAGTCCAATTCGGCGTCGCTGAAATGCCTTCGAGGTTGGAATGGGTTCGGGTCAATCAACCCGGTTGCTATTTCCAGGGTGCTCGTCGAGAGGGTGACATCTCCGGAATCAACGTTCGCTGGAACAGTGATGGGCCGGTTCGTCGATCCG
>JAGWWZ010000144.1 GCA_018970165.1 Planctomycetota bacterium
ATTATACGATTTACTGGGAATTCCCCAAGTCGATCCACCAAAGGAAAGAACCATTGTCCGGCATCATTTCGAGCAAAGACAATGGTTCTTTGTAGTTTTTTCGCCTAGTAGCCCGTTGCAATGTCTCGTTTTCGGCAAGCCCTTCTGGTGCCGGATTCTCAGGACGTCTGGCCTTCGGGGAGGAGACCAGACGTCCTTGGACTTGTCGCTTCGGGATCGCTTCCTTGCTCTCGTTGCTGTTTCCGGCGGCTTTATGTGAAGCCCGAACGCCTAGAAGTTGTAGGCAGCTCCGAGCGTCAAGCCGTGCAACATGATGCTATGTTCGTTCTTCAGGAACCAAGCACTGTTCAGATTTCCAAAGTCGCGAGGAATTTGTCCAGGCGACGTTGCAACACCGCTAACTCCAATCAACCGATATCCGATGTTTGCAGTCCATCCGCGACTGATTCGAATGCCTGTCCCAACGTTCCCCTCACCGAGGAAGGCGACGTCGTTGTCATGAGCAGTGAAACTGAATTGCTGGCCGTTGAACTGATTCGCAGAAACGATGGTTGCTATTTCCGTAGCGGTTCCCGCGTAACTCGACAACGACATGCGGTTGTTGTACACCCCGAAACTCGTTCCGGTGAAGAAGTTGAAGCAACGACCTGTGCACCACGTCGCAGTCGCACCCAACTGACCACCAAACAAATCGTTGGTCACGTGGTTCTGATAGAAGAAGTCATCCGCCGAGTAATCGAACGTTGCGTTTGCTTCGCTCGCACCAAACTCCAATTGATCTTGGAATTGGAACCAACGCAAACCCGCGAAAGCGTTAAACCGCAGACGACTGCACTGTGCACCATACCATGGCGCGCATGCACCTGTTGGACCTGGGCGGCAATCATCCGCACAACCTCGACCAAACAAGCAGGATCCGCAATCGGCGCTGTACGGTTGCCGTGCTCCCCCACCCAGTGCGAACGACACGAAGTTCACTTCCGCGTTCTGAAAGCTTTGCTCTCGCGTTACGCGATGGGTGTGCGCTTGGTTGTACCAGTCGCTGACCCACTGGCTCGTCATGCGAATGCCAGCAGTCGATCCTCCCCAAGGTGAATCATAGGTGAAGAACAAAGCCGGCATCAATTCAGTTCCAGGAAACTCGCTTACCGATGCTTGCTGTTGTGGACTGAAGATACCCCAATAGCTCCCGATCACCGCATAGCGACCGTCGCAGAAATACCGACCTCCGTACAACTCGTACCCCCCGGTTGTCGGCATGTCGACCAATCGAGTGCAAAGGAGCGGATATGTTGGATCCGCAATGCGATAGGTGAGCGCCGTGCAATCGTCGTCCAGACGATTGAACAATAGCGCATTCGCCCCAAAGATCCATGGGCAAAGCGGCTGTATCGCAGGTCCACAACTGGTCGTCGTGCAGGCTTCGCTCGTACCGATCGTTGGAGCGGTGTACGGAATCTCATTCGTGTTGACTACACCTGGATGAGCCAAGGCTTCGGCTTGAGGATATTGCTGAACCAGTTCCTGTGCATGCGGTTGAACAGGCTGCGGGATCGCTTGCTGGTATCCGCCATTCTGCAAGAGAGAACGATTGTCAGCCACCATGTATTGCGGCGTGGTGGGAAGTGTTGTGCCCGCTTGAGGGAACATTTGAACCGGCACATGGGTCGCCGGTATCATCTGCGTTTGACCGTTCGGAATTCCCTGAACCAAAACAGCTCCGGTGGATGCCGGAATACCGCTTCCAACAGTTTGCGATGTCTGATACCCGGCAGGCACCCCGGGAATCATCATTGTCGCTACGCCTGGTTTCGAGACCGGAACATAGGCACCGCTTGTCAATCCGGGGCCAGGTTCTCCAATTGAGTACTGAGCGAAGGTAGCATTGGGGATGGCCGAAACCCCCAGCGTCAATGCCAAACCTCGAACGAAATTGTATTTCACCGAAAAGCTCCTTGCTTTGAACGTCTGTCCATAGACGTGGCGTCCTTGACCAATGATCCCCGGGAGACCCTTTCGACCGATTCATCGGGCAGAACGAATCCCCGCCACGGCACCGCCGATCCGATGGCGATGCAAATTGACTGCATTGGTCATCGACACGGCTGTGTCCTGTCAAACGGCATTCCGACTCAGCCTCAGGTATTTTTGCGAACCCTCTCAAGCAAAACCGATACATCGTGAAAAACCCGGTCTCGTTCCGCCCGAACATTCGGCATCGACGTCAAAACCCGTGAAATCGGACGCTAACGTGTCGTAAGCAAATAATTTACGCTAGCCGGTTTTCAGGCGGTTGATATCATCGAACGAAGGCCCCCTCCAATCGCTCTTGCCAGTATCACCATGCGTTCCCTGCCCATCGTCGATAACCCACAAGCTGCTCAATCCTCTGCCACCGATCCAACCGGGGTTACCGGGAACTCCGTCAATCGGGGCACCTATGCCTTCATCTCGCTCGGGTGCCCCAAAAATCTCGTCGACAGCGAACAGATGCTCGGCATCCTTCACCAGGATGGATACCGACTTGTTCAAGATCCTGAGCAATCGGACTTCGTCGTCATCAACACCTGCGGTTTCATCGATAGCGCCCGCAAAGAATCGATGCAGGCAATCGATCAGATGCTGGACTTGAAACGGTCAGGCAAAATACGAGGCGTTGTCGTCACCGGTTGCCTCGCCGAACGCCAGCACGAAAACCTCCTCCAAGAACGCCCGGATATCGATGGACTGGTTGGTGTTTTTGGTCGAGACGAAATCAGCACCCTTGTCGGCCGAATCATGGACGGACTCGATGAACAACGGACCATCTTTCGGCCAGCACCTGTCCGCGCGTTGTCCGACCACATGCGTCTGCAAGTCACTCCGAAGCATTTCGCCTACCTAAAAATCTCGGAGGGATGCGATAGACTATGTACGTTCTGTGCGATACCTCGGATGCGAGGCAAGCATGCCAGCAAGCCGTTGGACAATGTAATTGCAGAAGCGCAACGCCTTGTCGACAGCGGCGTGCGAGAACTGATCATCGTCGCTCAAGACACAACCTATTACGGAATGGATATCTACGGTGAACCTCGATTGAGAGAACTGCTCGAAAAGCTCGACGCGATCGATGGGCTCGATTGGATCCGCCTTATGTATTTCTACCCGATGTATATCGACGATGCATTGATTCGCACGATGGGTGCGGCACGACGCATATTGCCGTACATCGACATGCCGCTTCAGCACATCAACAACACGATGCTTAGAAGAATGGCCCGCCGCGTCACTCGGGAATCTACCGTGGAAATGGTTGCCAAGCTCCGAGAGGGCATTCCAAATTTAGCAATGCGAACAACGATGATATCCGGCTTTCCCGGTGAAACCGATGAACAAGCCGATGAACTGGAGGCCTTCGTCTCGGAGATCCAATTCGAACGGCTCGGAGTGTTCACCTATTCGATCGAACCCGATACTCCTGCCGCAAAACTCGATGGGCATCTACCGGAACGGGTCAAAAAAGAACGCCGCAACCGATTGATGGCAATTCAGCAGTTGAATGCGTTCGCATGGTGTCAAAAGCAAATCGGCAAAAGACTGCCAGTACTAATCGACAAGGCTTTCGAAGGAGCTGAGCGAGTATGGCTCGGTCGCTCTTACGCCGATGCCCCAGATGTAGACGCATGCGTTTACGTGACGGAACTCCCCGATCAACCCGTGAAGTCGGGTGATTTGATCGATTGCGAAATCGTCTCCGCCAAGGATTATGACTTGGTCGGAGTTGCGGTCGGATCGAATCCCGCAGCACAGGATAGCTAACTCCATGGCAGACTTCTCAGCGGGTGCGAAGTCCGAACCCTCACCCTGGAACGTGCCTAACGCACTCTCCACGGTGCGACTCGTTCTGGCGATCGTAGTTTGCGGGTTGATCGAACATGAAGCATGGATCGCTGCAATGATCTTGTTCATCGTGGCGGCCTCCACCGACTGGATCGATGGATGGTGGGCCCGCCGCTACCAACAGGTAACGAAACTGGGCCGTATCTTGGACCCGTTCGTCGACAAGGTAATAATCTGCGGAGCGATGATCGCCCTGGTGGGTGCGATCGATTCTCCCATTTCTCCATGGATGGCTACGCTGGTCGTTGCCAGGGAACTATTGGTGACCAGTCTTCGTGGCATGGTCGAAGGCAAAGGAGGAGACTTCTCCGCGAAGCAATTGGGAAAATGGAAGATGGTTGCCCAGTGCGCATCGGTGGTCGCCGCGCTCCTGTTTCTGAGTTACGAATCTGCTCCCGATTGGCTCAGATGGACGACGACTGTCTTGCTATGGATCTCCGTTATCCTCACGGTCGTTTCAGCGCTTGAGTATGTGTTGGTGGTGATCCGCGGCGCTCGCAACTCGGAATCGAGAGCGAACGCCATTGCCAACCCATCGACGGACGCAACATGAGCAATGCAACTGCACCTCCCGAACTGTCGTTGTTCGCCGTTCTCTTCGGTCTAGCGTTCCTCGCCTTCCTCGGTGCATCGCTCGGAGGATGGATTTGGTTCATGCTCAATCTCAAGATCGTACGGTCATGGACCGGCTGGGAACGGGATCAACCAGCGTCCCGAGTTGGCTTGGTCGATTTGATCCTCTTCTTTTGTTGTATCGTCGTCACACAGATACCTCTGGTCGTTGCAGTTCGACCATTCATCTCGCGCGATGCCAATCCAATACCTGAGGTTTCGATCGTCAGCGAGCAATCCGCAACTGCGACTGCACCTGCAGCAACGAATAAAGCGGAAGTGCCCGCATGGGTCACCCCTCTCCTCGCGTTGTCCTACATGATGGCGTGGGGACTGTCGGTCTTTTTGCTTTGCTTTCGGACCCGATCGTCACTGCTGCAGCTCGGGATTCTCGGGAGAGATGTGACAATTAATATCGCGGTAGGCTTAGCGGCCTTTCTGTTGGCTACGCCGGTGATCTTGATTCTGTCTGGTATCGTGAACTCCCTAACGGACATCGAGTACGAGCATCCGGTGATTGAAGCGATGAAGCAGCATCCTTGGATGTTTCCACTTCTCTTCTTCGGCGCAGTCATCTGCGCTCCGATTTGGGAAGAATACGCATTCCGAGGATTGTTGATTCGATGGTTGGACTCCATCCGTTCCTCTGGCGGCAATCTGAAGACCGTATTCCTTGGCCAACCCGCTTCCACAGTCGCGTTGAGCGACTCACAGGACGAGCCCGGTTTGTCGTATGCCAGCGCAAGCGGCAACCCCTACGAGCCACCTAATGCAATTCGACACCAAGCGACCGAGCCCTCGTCATCTTCATTGTTGCGAAATGATCTTATTCCCCCATTGGCAACCTCCCAAACCGGTGACACGTTACCATCGAACGGGGATACATTCCCTCCTTGGTGGCCCGCGATCGTCAGTGGGATGGTTTTCGGATTAGCTCATTTTTCCTACGGCATCAGTTGGGTCCCCCTTATCCTTTTCGGATTGATCTCCGGTCGATTGTTCCAACTGCGTCGCAGTATCGTTCCCTGCATCGTTCTTCACGCCTGTTTCAATGCGCTGAGTATGTTCGGGTTGGCAGCCAGGGTTTTCACTGGTGAATGATCGCTACATTCCGAACAGCGAGTTCGAGGGACGATCCTGCTCATAGAAAAACCGGTGCAATCCATTTCTTTCCCCGACTTGGCAAGGTCTGCAGGGTAGACTAGATGTCTTGTCGAGGCGTTTGCGCCATCGGCGATTGCTTGGACCAAATGATCGAATGGGTCAATCAAAAAGGGATCGCGCGCGGAGCCTATGCTCATGATCGCGCGACGAGTGATGGGCGTGCCAGAAGAAAGGTCCCAAAGAGATTGGATTGCAGCCATCTGCAGCGTGATCGCGCACTTGCTGGTTCTGATCAGTCTGGCAGTCTGGTCGGTCGGTATCGGATGGGTCGGGGATTCGATTACAATCCTATCCGGTCAGAGTGATAGCGAGGAACTCGGCGACCTGGAGTTAGCTCCTAACCCATCGGAATCCGAACAACTCGAGGAGGACAGCAACCCAAGTCTTCCTAATGAAGGCCTGATTCCTGGAATGATCATTGCGGAGTTGAAGGCGGAGGCATCGGACCTTCCCGCAAACCAGTCGATCATCGAGATCCCCTCGGACCTCAAATTACCACCGGGAGGTGGAACTTCTGGTTTCGTGGAAAGTTCGCTCGACGGACGTACGAAAGAGAATCGCAAGCGTTTGGCACTGGAGCAAGGAGGAAGTCCGCAAAGCGAAGAAGCGGTCGAGCGCGCTTTGGACTACTTGGCTCGCCATCAGTTTAACGATGGTTCCTGGTCGCTAGGTTTCTCAAAAGTTTGCGATGACCAGTGTGAGGAGCGTGCAGCCAACCGCATGGACTCTGCTCGCACAGCAGCCACCGGGTTGGCTCTCCTATGTTTTCTCGGTGCGGGGAAAACGGAGCAGGATGAGCAGTACGGAACCCATGTTTCAAAAGCGATCTATTTCCTTGAGCAAACATTCAAGAGGGACTCAGCAACGGGGTACTGGGTCGGAACAGAATCGACTGCACAAATGTACGAACACGGTATCGCCACCCTGGCGCTCTGCGAAGCTCTGCAAATGCAACCTTCGGAACAACTCAGGGAAACCTGCCAGCTGGCAATCAACTTCATAGTCGAAGCCCAATTCCGCGACGGCGGATGGGATTATCATCCCGGCTCTCCCGGCGACCTCTCTGTTGCTGCATGGCAAGTCATGGCTCTCAAAAGCGCGTTTTCAGCAAAGCTTCGCGTTCCGCAACGTACCATCAGCGCCGTTGACCGATTCCTCGAAAAGAGTCGCGGCGGCGAATTCATGTACCGCTACCGCGATCGCAAGCCGACGGCCAGCATGACCGCGATTGGAAACCTGATCCAAATCTTTCGAGGTCGGTCCCGAGAAGCCCGCAGTATCTCGATGGCCGTCGAGTATCTCGGGGAGAGAGGACCGTCGAACGATGATCTCTACTACAACTACTACGCCACTCAATTGATGTTCCAGTACGGAGGGCCACCTTGGAAAGCTTGGAACTACAAGATGCGGGATTATCTGGTGCGCACTCAGGAGATCCAAGGACATGCGGCAGGCAGTTGGTGGTTCGAAGGAGATTACTCCAACGATGTCGGCGGCCGTTTGTACACCACCTGTATGTCGTGTCTGATCCTGGAGGTCTACTATCGCTATCTGCCGGTTTACACTAAACCAACAGAGGACTTTCAGTTTTAAGCTTGCGAGGGTTATAGTTGGTCAGGCAAACAAGTCACCGCGTTCCATTGTGAGCATGGTACGCAGCGCACCGATAAACTCGTCTGGATTGCTCCGCCATTGCACTTCAGTCGATGTTTTGTTGCGCAGGTCCTTGACTTGAACCATCCCTGCATCCAACTCACGCGAGCCAGCAATTAAGGCGACCGGAAAACCGCGTTGGTCTGCATACTTGAGTTGAGCCCCAAGCTTCTTCGCGTCAGGGTAGACCTCGCACGAGAAACCATTTCTTCGCACCAACGCCGCCAACTCGAAATAATCGCTTGTTCGTTCCGCAGCGAAGAGCGCGATAAAGACCGAAGCAGGTGCCGCCTGCGCTGAGATCTTGCCAAGTTTCTCCAGTGCCGCGAGAAGCCGATCCAAACCAAGCGATGCACCGATCCCAGGCAAATGCTGCTTGGTGAATAACTCAGCCAAGTTGTCGTAGCGTCCGCCACTGCAAACACTCCCGATCTCAGGCAAGTCACCGAGCATCGTTTCGAAAATGATCCCCGTGTAGTAATCCAACCCCCGAGCAATCGAAACATCAATCGCAAATCGCTCTTGCGGTACACCGGCTGCTACCAATGCCTTTTGGACGACATTCAAGCGATCGAGCCCTTCTTCGGCTCGCTGATTCCCGCGCAACTGAGATGCCAATTGCTCCAGAACCGCATCGGGATTACCTCGTATCGATGCGAACTGAAGTATCTGAGCGATCTGCGGCTCAAGGATACCCGCCTCCGACAACTCCTTCTCGACCGCCTTGGCCCCGAGTTTGTCGATCTTGTCGAGCGCTCGCAGAACGATCGTTGCTTGATTCCCGAGCCCCAGCGCCTCGAGCAAGCCCGTAAGCAGTTGACGGTTGTTGATCCGCAATTTGAATCGTTCGATTCCAATCTCTTGCAGCAACTCGTGGATCACCAACGCGGTTTCGATATCGGAAACAACTCCCGTGGTTCCGATGGTATCGAAATCGCACTGCACGAACTCACGGAAGCGCCCCGCCTGCGGAGTCTCGCCCCGCCAGACTGCGCCGATGTGATACCGCTTGAACGGAGTTCCCAATTCGTTGATATGTTGCGCGGAGAAGCGTGCCAGAGGTACCGTCAAATCGAATCGCATCCCAACCGCCCGACCGCCGTTGTCGGTGAAGTGATACATCTGACGGTCGGTTTCGTCCGATCCCTTGCCTGTCAGTACTTCCAAGTATTCCAAGGCAGGCGTATCGATCGGGACGAAGCCGTATCGGCGATACACCCGCCGCGCGGTCTCCATCAGTCGTTCGCGCGGAATCATGGCTGCCGGTAAAAAATCACGGAAGCCTTTTAGGGTTCTTGGTTCGATCAAGGGGATAGTTTTTGCCGGCTAGAGAACGGGGAGAAGATCCGGTTCGCGCGAGCGAATGGACTGGTCGTCGCTGTGAAAGCGCGCTTCGGTGTACTCGGCCACTTGCTCGGCCGTTTCAAAGTACATTTCGTACACTGCATCTTCATCGTATTCGCAATTGTCTGTCGAGTAATCGCGACAGATCTGAGGGCGAGTGTGGTAAATCCCGCATCGATAATCGTCTTGCAAATGCTTGCATGTCGTGTGTACGAGCAGATACCAAACGTCGTCCTCGACAAAAACGGATGCCCGGTCATGGAGCAAGTACCATCGCATGAAGTCGAAATCCTGCTCGGAGCCGGGCTCCTCGATCGGTAAAGCAAAATAACGGCAGCATTTCGCGGTACAGTAATCGCACAGGCATTCCCCGGCAGGCACATCCTCGCGCTTGGGAGTTGCCCCGTTGATCGTTTTGGCTGGCAATGCAATAGTTGACATGAATCGGTTCCTTTTTGGCAAGAATACGAGTTTGGCCCAAACTCAATCCATTATCAAGTAGTGATACGCCCCTCGGCATGATTCCAGGCCTCGAGAATTTGCTCCCCGCGTGCGAATTGCCCGATTTCCAGTCGGCACTTCTTCGATTTTCCGATCGATGTATGCGTTTAAGGATAGACAGAGCGCTTGATCGGATCCCGTTCGACACGGAATGTGTTCCGTGGTATCGCGGCGGATATTGGATCGTCGATCCGAATGTGCGCCCCGGCGGTGAACTCTCCTTCGCCGTCGCCGATTACTATATTCAGGATGCGGCATCCCTCTTGCCTCTACGTCTTCTCGATGTGCAACCCGAGGATCGAATCTGCGACCTATGCGCATCACCTGGTGGCAAGGCCACAGCCATCGCCGAGCAACTAGGTGCCGAAGGAGTCCTGATCGCCAACGAAGCGATTCAATCCAGAATGGATGTCTTGCGCCACAATCTCGCGAGAACCGGCAGGGCAAACTATGCCACCTGCCGTTCCGATCCCGAGCTATTAGAACTTCGGTGCACCAACTTGTTCAATAAGATTTTGGTCGATGTGCCCTGCAGCGGACAAACGCTCGTAGGCCCTGGCAAGCATGACGAATCAGCGTTCCGTCCGCAGCATATCGAGCATTGCTCGCTTCGCGCCCGGAGGATTATTGGCAGTGCAGCACGGATGCTTACTCCTGGCGGAATACTCGTCATGTCTACATGCACTTTCGCTGTCGAAGAAAACGAATCGCAAATCGAGTGGTTGCACCAGGAGTTTCCCGGCATATGGAAACCGATCATCATTCCGGAACTGAGTCGTTGGCAATCGCCGGTTCGCGAGGGATGCTATCGATTGTGGCCGCATCGGGATCGGTGCCGAGGGGGATTCGCTGCCGCTCTCCGTAAAATCGGGGAAACCGATCGAGCGGTCGGATTGGATTCACTGCATGAGAATGAAGTGCGCGATCATCGAACCGCTCGCAAGGGAACAGGTCATTCCGCTTCTCGCAAGAAAGACAGTCCGCTCGACATGGAACTGTGGCTGAAAGAACTCGGGACATGGCCGATCGGATATCATGTCCGCGGTCAATCTGCGAATGTCGAAGAGCCAGGTATCGAACGATTCCTCGAAATGTTTGGCGATCGCAAATTATTCCAATCCTCCATGGTCGCGGTTCTCGCCGGAAAACATCTCGAGCCTACGCATGCTCTCGCGATGGCCAATGCGACTTGGTTTGTTCCGCATCGCGAACTGCTGTTAACCGATGCGGACGCGACTGCGTTCATGACCGGGCAGTCTTTGGGCAAGGGGGCGACTGGCGTAGCTTCGCGATCGGAGACATCGACTGGATCCTGGGCACGAGGGGTATGGCAAGACAAACCGATCGGTTGGCTGAAAGAGTCCTCCAATCGATGGAACAATCATCTTCCTGCTTGGGCAAGAATGACGATCAACGTCTCCCCAACCGGTCGAGGACTCGCGTGATTGCAGCGATTGTCGCGTCGATCTCTTGCTTGGTAGTTTCCCAGGACAGACTAAATCGAATGGCGCTTCGAATGATTTCCGCTGGCAATCGCATCGCTTGCAGCACGTGAGATGGTTGGCTCGAACCACTAGCGCATGCTGAACCGGCACTGCACGCAACGCTTTGATGATCGAGGGCGATCTGGATCGCTTGTCGATCGTATCCCGGGAAAGCTAGACAGGAGGTGTGTGGCAACCGAGCCCCATCAGTACCGACGATGATAGCCGCGGGGACGGCGCGTTGAACTTCCGATTCCAAGTATTCACGGAGTTGATTCATGTACTCCGCTCGAGCACCGAGTTCCGCTTGAGCAAGCGAGACTGCTTTGGCGAAGCCTGATGCCAGGACCGGCATTTCAGTACCGGGCCGCAATCCCAATTGCTGCGATCCTCCGTAATGGTGAGGCGGCAGGGTCACACCATGGCGCAGGGCCAAAACGCCGACTCCGAGGGGGCCGTGCAGTTTGTGGGAAGTGACCGTCATCGCATCGGCATAGATATCTTGAAATGAAAGTGGGACTTTGCAAAAACCTTGAACAGCATCGGTGTGAAATGGGATCCCGGCTGCGCGACAGATCCGTCCGATCTCGGCAACCGGCTGAATAACCCCTGTCTCATTGTTTGCGAACATCACTGAAACACACGAGATTGAGCTGGAATCCTCTTCTATCCACTGTCTCAGGACATCGGCATGGACCACGCCCGACGAGAGGCATGGCAGATAGCGAACAGACCGTCCTTGCGTCTCCAAATACTGAGCGGCTCCCAGGACACTCGAATGCTCGATCGCGGAAACAACGATACTTCCGGGCCGCGTAGCAGCAAAGCCGAAGATCGCCATGTTGTTCGATTCTGTCCCCCCGCTTGTGAACAGAATTTGATCGCTCGCCATTCCGATGGTGTTGCCGCCGCAGGCCACCAGCAAATCTTCGCGTGCCCGCTCTATGATTTGGCGAGCTTGTCGCCCAGCGGAATGTTGGCTGCTTGGGTTTGCCAAACGTGCCTCGTAGAGCGATCCCATATGTCTGGCTACGCGAGGGTCGATCAGTGTGGTCGAGTTGTTATCGAGGTAGATTGCCAATGCTTCAGTCCGCAAAAAACTTCGTTCATAGAAACCCACTTCAGGGGGAGTACTCTCGCTCACGTAGGACGCGCGGGAGTGCTCTTTAGACGTCCTAAGCCGCCATCGACTCCGATCGACTGCCCTGTGATCCAAGATTGCGAAGGATCCAGAAGCCAACAGACCGCACGGGCGATGTCTTCGGGTTGACCGAACCTTCCCATCGGATGCATGGCCAACGAGATCTCGGCGCTACGGGGATGATTCCAGACCCGCTCGGTCATGGGTGTTTGCACCAGACCTGGAGCTACTGCATTGACGCGAATTTGCTTTGCCGCGTAGGTGGCGGCGGCGGATCGTGCTAGCCCTTCGATTCCGGCTTTGCATGCGGCGATCGCTTCATGGTTCGGTAGTCCGATCCCGGCCGCAGCGGAACTCATGAGAACAATCGAGCCACCCGAAGAAAACATTCGAGGAGCGGCAGCGCGGACTAACCCGGCGGCAGAGGTCAGATTGGTAGCGATGGTCGCGTCCCAATCGGCTCGACTTGTCAAGTGCATCGGTTTGAGCAGCACCGAACCAGCCAGATTGACTGCACCATTGATCCCTCCCAGTGCTTCATCAGCAAGAGCCATGGCGCGGTCTATCTGGTCCCAGTCGCCAGCATCCACCACACCCCAAGACCAGCCGTACTTTTCCCCCACCGCGCGAATCTTGTCTTGATTCCTGCCAACGACGAAGGCTTTCCCCCCCACCGCGGCGATGTGTTCGCAAACGGCGAGTCCGATACCGCCCGCTGCTCCAATGATGAACGCTTTTATCTCCACTGACATCGCACCCTTCTGCACCCTAAAAAAACCTCAAAACGAACCTTGTCGTGCAATGCACGGAACGAGATCGAATAAACCATTCAATGGATTATTGTTCCCGACTGCCTAGCTTTTGGCAAACTTCACGAACACGAACCGCGTGTAAAAACGAACCAAGTTCGGACGATAAAGAAATTTTCACACAGTTCCTCGCAAGTGCGATATTGACGCCTCGCTACACTCTAACGCTCGCGAGCGAAAGGTTGTTTACACGTCGAGTGGGTTGCTCGGCGTTTGGATTCTGTTGGCCTTCTGTCACTAAGTTTAGGTAGGATTAGGAATGAAAAAGTTTTTCGCATTGGTTTGCGGTGCGGCGTTGAGTTTGGCGGGAGCCACTGCGTCCGCGTTCGAAAAGAACATTGTTGACACTGCTGTCGGAGCAGGCAATTTTAAGACTCTTGCAGCAGCGTTGACGGCCGCTGACTTGATCGATGCAGTAAAGGGACCCGGTCCATTCACTGTGTTTGCCCCAACCGACGAAGCGTTCGCAAAGCTTCCCAAGGGGACCGTTGAAACGCTGCTGAAGCCAGAAAATAAAGCGAAGTTGGCTGCAATTCTGAAGTATC
>JAGWWZ010000145.1 GCA_018970165.1 Planctomycetota bacterium
GACGTAAGCCTATCCCGTACTTACGTTTCGGGTTGTGATGTGCCGAAAAACACAATTTCGAAGAAAATAGGAGGTACCAACGGAATGTTGCTGTACGCAAGCGATTGGTTTGAAAAGCATGACACGGGAAGTCATCCCGAGTGCATTGCCAGAATTCAGAATGTAAATCGCATGCTCGATGAGAAGGGTTGGTTCCGTTCCTGCACCCGTCCGAGTTGGATGGCAGCAACGATGGAACGATGCCAACTCAATCACACAGCCAGCTATCTTGAGCAAATCCACGAATGGTGTGTTGAGAATGCAGGACGCATCGAGGCGGATACCGTGGTATCTACCGGATCCTGGGATGCTACGATGCTGGGAGTGGGTGCTGCGTGCGATGCCGTGGAACGGATCGCGCGCGGCGAGGAGCGAAATGCATTCTGCGCCATCCGACCGCCGGGACATCACGCTTTGATCGATGCGCCGATGGGTTTCTGCTTAATCAATCATGTCGCCGTTGCAGCGCGACGTGCCCAGGCAGTCGGATTGCAACGCGTCTTGATCGTCGATTGGGATGTGCATCATGGCAACGGCACGCAGGCTTCGTTTTGGACCGATCCCGACGTCGGGTTTCTTTCGATTCATCGTTTTCCGTTCTATCCGGGAACGGGCACGAAGGACGAGACGGGAGCGGGCGCCGGTACAGGTTTCACCGTAAACATCCCTGTTGCCGCCGATACTCCCGCACGCGAGTTTCTCAACCGCCTGATCGATGCTACCGAAGTGTTTGCTGAGCGGCTTCGGCCGGATCTGATTCTATTGAGCGCAGGCTTTGATGCGCATGTAGCTGATCCGGTTGGAGGTTTGACACTCGAAAGCGAACACTATGAACAAGCTGGAGCATGGATCGCTGATTTGGCTCGTCGGCATTGCAAGGGACGATTGATATCTCTGCTCGAGGGAGGCTATCACCTCGATCGCATGCCTGAGAGTGTCGATGCTCATTTGCGAGGTTTGACCAGCATCGGCGTCTAGTTGTTGGCCATCTTCGCGAGCACTCTTTCCGCAGCAGCGATTGTCAGTTCGATATCCTCATGCGTATGACAGTTGGAAAAGAAGAGGGCTTCGAATTGACTGCAGGGCATGTAGACACCGTTTTCGATGAGGCCCCAGAAGTAGTCCGAGAATCGCTTGCGATTGCAACGATCGGCTGAGGGCCAGTCGGTCACCTCTGCTTCGCTGAAGAAAAGGGTCATCATGCTCCCAACACGTTGCATTTGGGCAGGGATGCCCGCCCGCTTGGCTGCGCTTTCGAGGCCTGCTGCTAGCTGCGCTCCGAGGTTTTCCAATTGTTGATACGGTGGTTCATCGCGCAGAATCTCGAGCGTCTTCGCTCCTGCGGCGGTTGCCAAAGGGTTTCCTGCCAGAGTACCCGCTTGATAGATTTTCCCCGCCGGCATGACTTGATCCATGATCTCGGCCTTTCCACCGTAGGCAGCGAGGGGGAGTCCCCCGCCGACTATTTTTCCGAGAGTTGTCATGTCCGGTTCGATACCGAAAAGGCTCTGTGCGCCGCCGTAGGCAACGCGAAACCCAGTCATGACTTCGTCGAAGATGAGAACCGATCCATGTTTGGAGGTTTCTCGGCGCAGGGTCTCGAGGAAAGTCTTTGTGGGAATCACAGTCCCCATGTTTCCGACGATTGGTTCGAGAATCACGGCTGCGATTTTTTCACCGTGCGAGTCGAATGCCTGAGCGACTGCATCGGCATCGTTGTAATTGAGGACGATCGTATCGGAGCTGACACCGGGAGTAACCCCGGGTGAATCGGGAACACCCAACGTTGCTGCGGCAGAGCCGGCAGCTACGAGGAGCGAGTCGACGTGTCCATGGTAGCATCCGGAGAATTTCACGATTCCGGATCGGCCGGTAACACCGCGAGCGACTCGGATCGCGCTCATCGTGGCTTCGGTACCGCTGTTGACTAGCCGGACTCGTTCGATGCTCGGGACGGCCCGCAGAATCAATTCGGCCAGACGGGACTCGTTTTCCGTGGGTGCGCCGTAGGAAGTGCCTTTTTCAGCAGCGCGTTGGATCGCTTCGATAACACGTGGGTCTGCATGTCCCAGGATCATTGGCCCCCAGGACCCGATGTAATCGAGGTATCGATTCCCGTCGATATCGAACAAGTATTGGCCACGCGCTCGTTCGATGAAGAGCGGGTGTCCGCCGACTGCCCCAAAGGCCCGCGCAGGGGAGTTCACGCCACCGGGGATCAGCTGTGTCGCTCGCTCGAACGCGGCGCAGCTTTTGGCCAGATTTGGCAATCTTGGTTCCATATCTTTTTCGCTACCAAAGTTTGTTTCGTTACCAACCCATAACCATATTGGACTCAATCACCCGTTTGGCCTTATCGAGGTCGGCACCGGTTTCCGACATGTAGAGTCGAATCGCCTGAAGCTTGTCCCCCGAAGATTTCGATAGGCAATCGCGAGCGACCGAACAAATGTCAACCGAAGCGCCAGCGACCCCGAGTGCCCCTTTGGATATGACCCAAGTATCGCGCGGGCGACGAGTGATACGACGCACCGCATCATGAGGGTACGCATCGGAGCATACCACACGTGCTGCCTGTTGGTCCGGTGCCCATGTTATGATGATGTGAGAGTCGGTTTCGATTTCAAAAAGTGGCATAAATCAAGATGCTCGAAATAATGCGGATCCGCGTTGTTTCCCCGGTTTCTTGCTTAAAATTGTAGTCGACCGCCGCCGGATACCGAACACCCCACGATACCCTTACCGCTGAATTGAGTTAGGAATCACGGATGACTTCATCCCCATGGACCAATCGCTTTCTCGTCCTCTTGCTGATCGCGTTGCCCATGATTCCGATTTTTTCGGATGTTTTTTACCCTTCGAGTTATGCAAAATGGCTATTGGCAAGTGCAGCTAATCAATTCGACCGAGGTGATGTCGAAAAGGCGCAGAGACTTTTGCGCCGGTCTTACGATCTTTGGCCCGAGATCGCGCGCGATGCAAATTTCTGGCAACAGCTTGGTCGTATCGAATTATCGCCTGACAGTCCGGTCTCTAGCGACTCGACATGGCTGAGCATTGTACGGAAGATTCCGGAACCCGAGCAAAGAGCCAACGCGGCAGCCGAGGTGGCTTCGCTGATGCTCGAACGCAAAATGTATCCGAATGCACTCTCCGTGCTGAAAGAGTTCTTCCCAGCGCCGGAGCGGCGGAGTTATCGCCAAAACAACCTGATTGCATACACACGCGCTTTGGCGAAGCAAGACTTGGATGAAGCTCTCGTGGAAGTCGACCTCGCGCTGCAACGCGTGGAAAATGAATCATTTCTGGATACCAAGGCCTGGATCCTTCACCAGATGGGACGGAATGACGAAGCCCTCGAAGTGATCGATCGCAGTATTGAAATGCACATGGAAACTCTACGTAGCGTTTCGGCGTTCGCCCCGGTTCTCGAGACCATGGAAGAAATGTTGCGAGATAGCGAAAAAAGCGAATCGACCACGGAGTCGCCGAGCCCGTCACAGTCAACGCCGCGAAAAGCAATCGAAAAAGAGGGCGTTGGCTGGGCTCATCAAAAACTGGTTGAGAGGTTTACTTGGAGCACTCGGATGGACGTCGAATACCAGATCATGGCGACGCTTAGATTCCATCGGCTCCGGATTTTAGAGGCCTTGCACCTGACCCACCGAGCGGAGGAAGACTCGCGGTGGCTGGAGGCTTTTGCTCCAAAACCCTGGGATTCCTTGGATTAAATTCCTTGGAGTGCAACCGAGGGTTTCTTCACGATCCATCGATTGCTCGGATTCCGTGAATTCCAATGACTCTCGCGTTGACTCGCCCTGTCCGATTCTCGATAATCTTAGCCCATGTGCTGTAGTTCCGCGGCTTGTTCCGCCACATCGGACGAGTAGTACGATGATGGGGATTCATTCAAGTTGTCGGTCTCCGGTTGGGTTCCGGCGTCTCGCGAGGGATGGCCGTTGCAAAGTTGGTGAGTCCTCTGCAATAAGGGGACGTGTTGATTTCAGGGGTTTGGTTCAGTGACGAATATTTATGTTGGTAATTTGTCCTTCAAAGCAACTGAGGACGAAATCAAGCAAGCGTTTTCTCAGTACGGCAAGGTGGCGCGAGTGAGCATCATCGTTGACCGTGAGACGAATCGTTCGCGAGGGTTTGCATTTGTTGAAATGCCCGATAGTCAAGAAGCGCAAGCCGCGATCGACGGCTTGAACAATCAGGAACTCGCTGGTCGTCGTATTTCCTGCAACGAAGCCCGCCCGCGTGAAAACCAGGGTGGCGGTGGCGGCGGTGGCGGTCGACCTTACTCCGGCGGGGGCGGTGGTGGTGGTGGTGGTGGTGGTGGTGGTGGTTATCGAGGTGGCGGAGGGGGCGGTTCCGGATCCGGGAAACGTCCGTACCGCGAACACTAAGATCACATCGCGAACTCTAAGTCTCACGAGTGACGCCTAGTTAAGTGACGCCTAGTTATCTGTCTGTGTTCCTCGCATTTGCGAGGAACAGCCTTATTCGGGACATGACGTTTCGAGGAAATTTTTTCCTCGACTGCGTCTCTAGCCTGTCATGGTTGCTCATGAATCTAGGCTTCTACATGCTCGTCTTCTTTCACGTGCGGAGCATAGGCGTCGCAACGGGTTGGGGCAAGGACGAGTTCTACATCTTTCTCGCCACGACCTGGATTATCAATTCCATCGTCCAGGCGTTCCTGATGCCCAACGCGCAGGAGTTCAGCGAGTTGATACGCACCGGCGGGTTGGATTTTACCCTTCTCAAGCCGATGGATACTCAGTTCTTGATCTCCTTTCGCAAGGTGGACTGGGCATCGCTCAGCAACCTGCTGATGGGAATCATTATTCTTGTTTACGGAGTCTCTCGCTTGCAGGCTCGTGTCGAGCCAGCATGGGAGTGGCATCCAGGCATGATTGCGTTGTACCTCGTCTTTATCCTGTGCGGGATATGCCTCTTTTACAGCCTTATCATTTGTTTGGCAGCGACGAGCATCTGGTTGGGGCGTAATCAAAGCCTCTATGATTTTTGGTTTTACATTACCAATTTCTCGCGATATCCCATGGAGATCTATCAAACAGGATGGGGATTACCCTTGTGGTACATCTTCACGTTTGTTTTTCCGATCCTCGTAATCGTGAATGTACCTGCTCGCATCGTAGCCCAACCCCTAGCTCCAAGACAGGGATGGGAGTGGGGGCTGGCAGCATTTGCGTTTGTGGCTACGATCGCTTGCCTAGGAATAAGCCGCTGGATTTTTCAGCGGGCGCTCCGAAGCTATTCGAGCGCCAGCAGCTGACTCATACGCATCGCCCACCACTCACCATTCTCACCCATGGCAAGACTTTTCGTCCGCGACATCCAGCCCCAATGCTCGGTGGATGAAATTTACCGAGTTGCTGATCGACAAGTACGCGCAAACCGTCAGGGCAATTCGTATCTACTCATGCAGTTGCAAGACAAGACGGGAATGGTTTCGGCGATACGATGGAATGTCGATGACAAAGTCGCGGATCGTTATCCCAAGGGTTCGTTTGTACGAGTTCAGGGTGCATCCCAGCTTCATAACGGTGTCCTGCAACTGATCGTCAATCATCTCACGGTCATCGATCCCTCCCAAGTAAACAACGACGACTTTAATGGTCTAGATCGATCCAAGATCGACAAGGACTGGTCGCGGCTTGCGCAACTGGTCGATTCCATCAGCAACACAACGCTCAATGCGATTTGCAGAGTGTTTCTCGATGACTCGTCCCTGTCCTCGCTGCTTCAGACAGCGCCTGCGGGAGTGAAGACCCATCACGCGTATCCGGGCGGCCTCCTCGAACACGTCGTTTCCTTGATGGAGTTGTCGGATATGGTGGCCGGACATTATTCGGATATCGATCGCGACTTGATGGTCGCTGGTGCAATGCTCCACGACATCGGCAAACTGGAAGAGTTGAGCTTCCAATCCGAATGGAGCTATACCGATTCGGGCCAGTTGCTTGGGCACTTGGTGCAGGGGGTCGCGATGATCGAAGCGATCACCTCCCGTCTGTCCAACTCGGGGCTAAGTATCGACCGAGACACCGTGCTGCGACTAGAACACATCATCGTGAGTCATCATGGCGCACTGGAACACGGCAGCCCCAAAGTTCCGATGACACTCGAGGCCCTCGCCTTTCAGTATCTCGATGAACTCGATGCCAAGATCAACGCTGCTCGGGATCTCGTACACCAAGACCGAACATCCGACCCATGGACTGCATACAACCCGACCCTTGGACGCAAGCTCTTCAAGAAGAGTTTCGGTGCGGACTGAACGATTGAACTAGGGTGGGCCACCGAGGACACTGTTGACTGCGTTCCCAGAGCGGTTGAAGCTATCTCTGATAGCTGTCGACAAGACACCAACGCTAGAGATAATCGCGCCGCAAATCAGGCTGAGCATCACGGCATATTCGATCGACGTAGCACCCTCCTCTTTGCGAAAAAACGACACGGCGATTTGGGCGAATCTGAACATGGCTTAATCGTTGGCTTGATACCTAAGTGCGGTGTTCGATACTATTTTGCGGTATAGGAATCATAGAATTCCCGCTTGAGTGAAACCTAGTTTTCCCGAGCACCCAACGCGCAAGAGATCTTACAGCCCCCAGAAAAATCATTTTTATTGCCGACTTTGAAATTCGAAAAATCGTCAAATCCCGCAGATCTGGCACCGGGATAGCCTCCTCTCAAGAGGGGATTTTGGAAACTGGTCGAATCACTCTCCCCGGCAACAGTTGGCCGAGATCCGAAACTCGGATAAACTCTATGGATTGTGACAGATACAGCGATCCATCTCATGGTTGCTTCGCAGAAGGATCTATCGCAAACTTCCGTACCCCAGTCGCATTCAGCTTGGAGCACCCTCGCCATGAAGTACCGCCTCAGTCTAGCCTGTGTATGTCTTTCCGTATGCTTGGCCTGCGATCAACCAGCGGAACGGGTCGTTGGGAACAAGACCGATGCTGAATCGTCCGAAGGTTCTGTGCAAAACGAAATGCAACTGGTCAGTTTTAAAGTGGAAGGGATGACCTGCCCGTCGGGTTGCTATCCAACGGTTCGCTCCGCAATTGTCAAGCAAGAGGGTGTACTCGATGTCGAGTTGGCGCCCCAGAAGAAGGAAGACGTGATCGACAATCCGGTTGTATTTGTGAAGTACAAAGGCAAGCTGGATATGGACAAGATGTTCAAGGCGATCGAACGCGTCGGCTTTGAACCCCAGACACTCCCCAACTAAGCCTTCTGTCCCGGAGTTATGGCGGAGCCTATGTCCGAAGAATCGAATGCAGCGGCCCGGCCGTTTGCGCACTTGCATTGCCACAGCCATTACAGTTTGCTCGACGGAGCAAGTCCGATCGGCAAGCTGGTTGCTCGGGCCAAGTCCCACGGCATGACGGCGCTCGCACTGACCGATCACGGCAATCTGCATGGAGCGTTGGAGTTCTACCGAAAAGCCAAGGAGAGTGGCATCAATCCGATTCTGGGCTACGAAGCATATGTGGCGCCAGGCAGTCGTTTTGAGCGCGATGCTGCATCCTCGAAGGAAGCAGCCTACCACCTCACCCTCCTTGCCAAGAACCGAACCGGTTTCAAGAACCTGATACGTCTCGCTTCGGCGGCTAGTTTGGAGGGATTCTACTTCAAGCCTCGCATCGACAAGGAACTGCTGGCCAATCATTCCGAAGGGATCATTTGCCTGAGCGGTTGCGTCTCCAGCGAGTTCTCTCGCGCCGTCCTGCGGGGTGCGGACACCGCCGCCTCCCAGGCTGAGGCGGAAAAGGTCGCGGCTTGGTTCAGCAAGATCTTCGGCGATCGTTTCTTCATCGAGATCATGAACAACAATCTCAAGATCCAACGGGAACAGCTCCTCGGCGCCGTCGATGTCGCAAATCGATTGGGATTACCTTTGGTGGCAACAAGCGATGCGCACTATGTCGATCGAGAGGATTCGGAGATCCAGGACATTCTGACTTGTATCAGCACCGGTAAATTCCGAACCGACTCCAACCGCCTGAGAATGGAGAACGACGAGTTCTACTTGCGTTCGCCGGAGGAGATGTACAAGCATTTCCAAGGGCTTGAACACGCCGTAGCCCGATCGCAGCAGATAGCCGATTCCGTAGACATCGATTTGGAGTTAGGCGCTCGCAACTTTCCATCCTTCGCGATACCCAAGGAATCTCCATCCGCGGACGACTACTTGCGGGAGTTGTGCATCGCAGGACTGCGCGAGCGCTATGCGGATCATCCCGAGATGTGCGTCGATGGCGAACTCGCCGCTATTGTGATGGAGCGACTGGACCGAGAACTTTTGGTGATCAAGAAGCTTGGCTTTTCCAACTACTTTTTGATCGTGTGGGATTTTGTGCGCTACGCGAGAGAGATCAATGTCCCGGCAACCGCGCGCGGTAGCGGTGTCGGCGCACTGGTTTGTTATGCGCTTTACTTATCGCACGTATGTCCCATCAAATACGACCTCCTGTTCGAACGCTTTCTCGATGAAAGCCGAATCGAGGCACCCGATATCGATATCGATTTCTGCCAAGAGCGTCGCGGCGAAATCATGCGCTACGTCAAGGACAAATACGGCGAAGCAAATGTGGCTCAAATCGGTACATTCGGCACCCTCAAGGCTCGAGGTGCGATCAAGGATGTCGGCCGCACCATCAACATTCCGCTCAATCGCGTCGCGGAGATCAGCGAAATGGTTCCCGACGATCCCAAGATCTCGGTCCAAGACGCACTTGCCGAAAGCGAAGAACTACGCAAAGCGGTCGAAGCCGATCCGGTGATTAAGGATCTCATGCAGTTGGCTTCGCGTGTAGAGGGGACAGCTCGCAGTATCGGGACTCACGCAGCCGCAGTCGTGATCGCCGATAAACCATTGACCGAATACGTGCCCCTGATGCGAGTCTCCGGAAAGGATGACGTTATCACGCAATGGTCGATGGGTGACGTCGAAGCTGCTGGCTTGTTGAAGATGGATTTTCTCGGCCTGCGAAACCTGACGATTCTCTCCAAAGCAGTGGACATTATTGAAAGGACTCGAGGCTATCGGGTCGATCCGCTCAAGTTTCCGTTGGACGACAAGGCGACCTTCGAATTGCTTCGCCGAGGGGAGACCAAGGGAGTATTCCAGCTTGAAAGCGGCGGTATTCGCGATCTGCTCCAACGGATGAAACCCGATCATTTTCGAGATATCATCGCAACCAACGCCCTCTATCGCCCAGGTCCGCTCGAAGGTGGTATGGTCGACGATTACATCGCCGTCAAACTGAAGCAGAAGAAAGCTAATTATCTCCACCCGATACTGCAGGAGATTCTTGAGGAAACGCATGGCGTCATGGTCTATCAAGAGCAAGTCATGCGGATTCTCAATCGCGTTGGTGGAATCGAGCTTGCTAAAGCCTACACGTGCATCAAAGCGATCAGCAAAAAGAAGCAGTCGATCATCGAAGCCAACGCTGAAAAATTTCTGCAGGGGGCACAGTCGCTTGGACTAGCCAAGAAGGATACGCAAGAGTTCTGGGAGATGATCCTGAAATTCGCCGGGTATGGCTTCAACAAGAGCCACTCCACCGCCTATGCCTTGATCGCTTATCAAACCGCATACCTGAAGGCTCACTACAAAGTAGAGTTCATGGCCGCCTTGCTCACAGGCGACATTCCCAACCGGAACTTCAAACGGAAGGATTCGCTCGTCGAGCACCTGGAGGATTGCCAACGGATGCGGATCGTGGTGGAGCAACCCAACGTGAATGCGTCACGATCCGAATTCAGCGTCACAGGGGACCGTATCCAATTTGGGCTCTCAGCGATCAAGGGTTGCAGCCAGACCGCAGCCGAGGGGATCGCGCGAGAACGAGACGCTCGGGGGCCGTTCAAAGATATCTTTGATTTGTGCAAACGTGTCGACCCGGTCACTCTCGGACGCTCAAGCCTCGAGTCACTCATCCGGGCCGGTGCTCTCGATTGCTTCCAGGCTCGCCGCTCTCAACTGATGGCAGTGATCGACAAGGCTCTTCAAGGGGGCGCTGCTGCGGCCAAAGATAAACGAAGCGGGCAACTGAATCTCTTCGACGACTTGGCAGAAGAGGATTCCGCCTCAGCAGCGTCGTTACCCGATATCGCTGAGTTTCCAGACAAAGAACGACTGGCGATGGAAAAGGAGGTTCTCGGCTACTATCTCTCTTCGCATCCCCTCGCCGAACATGAACGCCTATTGAAATCGTTCTGCACTCACAATGCCATAACCGCTCGTAGCCTAGGCAACCGCACCGAGGTTTGGATGGGCGGCGTGATTTCCTCGATCAAACTCGCTCACACGCGGAATCCGAAACCGGGAAAACCCTCGAAGTATGCCAATTTTGATCTCGAGGATCTCGAGGGGATCGTGCGCTCGATCGCATGGCCAGACACGTACGAAAAATTCGCTCCTTTCATTCAACCGGATACCATCGCACTGATCCGCGGACGTATCGATAAACGGGGCGAAGATGAAATCAACCTGATCGTCGATGATGTGGTACCGATCGAGGAAGCCGATCAGAAGTTCACATCGGGCATCCATATCTTGTTCGACGAACAGAAACATCCACAGGATCTGATCTCCGATATCGAAGAGATTCTCCGAGGTTATCCAGGTGATCGCGAGGTCAAGATCGCAGTGCGATTGGCCGAAGGCCCCACGGTTCACATCCAAGTCGGTAAGCAGCGCGTCTCCATCGAAAGCGAGTTGCGCCAACGATTGGACGATCTGCTCGGAGAGCCCAGCCATCGCCTGATTTTCAACAAACCAAAACTCGGGGACAACAACGGTAGCCAACCCTACCGCCGACGATGATTCCATTACCTATCGATCCTTTTCTGCCGGAGATTCGATCGGCGGTTGTGCAATCTCCGATCGTCTTGGTGGATGCCCCCCCCGGGTCTGGAAAAACGACTCGTGTTGCCCCCGCGCTTCTGGATTTGGCCTCGAATGGTCAGAAAACCTATTTGCTGCAGCCGCGAAGGCTCGCTGCTCGATCCGTCGCATCCCGGATCGCGGCGGAACGGGACGAACGCCTCGGAGAAAGATTCGGATACGCAGTCCGCTTCGACCAACAAGTGTCCCGGGATACGCAATTGATCGTGGCCACCGAAGGGATCTTGATTCGCAAACTGCAGGATGACCCCACTCTGGCGAATGTGAAGATCATCTTGCTAGACGAGTTCCACGAACGCTCTCTCGATGCGGATCTTCTGCTGGCGATGCTTCGTCGCGTGCAGCAGTCAGTGCGAGACGACCTGCGCATCGTCGTGATGTCGGCCACGTTAGATCGAGCCTTCATGCATTCGTCGCTTGGAGATGTCCCCATGATCTCTGTCCCGACCAATCAGTATCCCGTCTCGATTCGTTTCCGACCTCCCAAGCCTCAGGTTTCGATCGTCGAGCACATGGCAGAGGTAATCGAAGATGTTTCAGTTCAGCATGATGGCGATGTCCTGGCATTTCTACCGGGATCCGGCGAAATTCTTCGGTGCATCGACTTGTTAAGAAAACGGCGACTCGATCGCGACTTGGACTTGTTGCCCCTTTATGGGTCGATGCCGATCGACGAGCAGGCCAAGGCGATTGAAATGGGGCCGCGCAGACGGATTGTTGTTGCTACCAATGTGGCTGAGACATCGCTAACGATTCCAGGGGTGCGCACGGTGGTGGATAGCGGCCAGGCGAGAGTACTGCGATTTTTTCCTGATGTAGGGCTGGATCGGTTGGTTCTCGAAAACATCAGTGGAGCGTCGGCCACGCAGCGTTCCGGTCGAGCAGGGCGCGTAGCGCCTGGTACCTGCTATCGCCTTTGGTCCGAAGCTTCGGATCGATCGCGAGCGGCATTCCTCGAACCGGAAATTCGTCGCGTCGATCTATCGGGTGCGATTCTCGAGTTGGTAGCTTGGGGGGAAGGTCTCGGAGCCGATATGCCGTGGCTCGAACCTCCTCGCAGCGAATCGATCGATTCGGCACAGAGGCTTCTGGAGCGACTGGGCGCGATCGCTCGCGATCGGATTACGGATCTTGGCAAGCAAATGGTCCGACTTCCTCTTCCACCAAGGTTGTCTCGCATTGCGGTGGAAGCGGCTCGCTGTGGATGTCTCGACCAAGCATGTTGGCTGGTTGCTATGCTTTCGGATCGAGATCCCTTCGATCGCATGGACCGACGTCGTCCCTCTGGTTCGCCCAGCGTTCCGACTTCGAAAACCTTGCGATGGACAAGTGACTGTATCGAGCGACTTCACGCCATCGAACAATTCCGTCGCACCGGCGAGGATGCCACACCGTTCGGTACTGTACACCGCAACGCCGTCCGTACCATCGACCAGTCAGCTCGCCAGATTCGGCAGATGTGCCAAGGCTTGGAGCAGACTCCTGCGCAATCATCCTTCACGTCTACAGAGACTCTAGAACGCATCCTATTATCCGGATACCCGGATCGATTAGCCCGTCGGCGCCAGCGAGGCAAACCGCAGGGGCTGATGGTAGGAGGTAAGGGAGTGGTCATCGGTCCGCAAAGCGGCGTCGCCGAACCGGAGTTGTTTCTCTGCATCGATGTCGAGCAGAAGCCTGGGGATGCAGTCGTTCGACAAGCTAGCCGTATCGAAGCGGATTGGTTGCAGGGCGATAATTGGATCGAGCGAGACGATCTATTTTTTCATCCGACACAGAAGCAGGTCGTAGCGAGACACAGGATCCTCTGGATCGATCTTGTCCTATCTGAAACCCCGACTCAGGTATCTGATGAAGACGAAGCGCAACGCGTGTTGTCCACCGCCGTGAAATCTCACTGGGAGCAGTCCTTCCCCAAAGACGATGCGCAACTCCTGCAGTGGATCGAGCGAGTTCATTCGCTTCGCGTGTGGATGCCGGAATTGGAACTTCC
>JAGWWZ010000316.1 GCA_018970165.1 Planctomycetota bacterium
ATCGGGACGATATCTCTTTGGAGCGGTCCCGTATAAACCTGACGCGGCCGGCCGATACGAGTGCTTGGGGATTTCTGCATCTCCACCCAGTGCGCGATCCAGCCTGGCAAGCGCCCCATGGCGAACAGCACAGTGAACATCTGCACGGGTATTCCCATCGCGCGATAGATGACCCCTGAGTAGAAGTCGACATTCGGATAAAGTTTGCGTTCGATGAAGTAAGGATCCTTGAGGGCTACTTCTTCAAGCTGCTGCGCGACATCGAACAGCGGGTCCTTGAGATTCAGTTTCTTAAGAAGAATGTCGCATGCTTTCTTGATGATCTTCGCACGCGGGTCGTAGTTTTTGTAGACGCGGTGTCCAAATCCCATCAAGCGAAAATGGCTCGACTTGTCTTTGGCCAGTTCCACATACTTCTTGACATTGCCTCCATCATCGGCAATCTGTCGAAGCATATTGACGCACGCTTCGTTTGCACCACCGTGCAGAGGCCCCCACAAAGCACAAATCCCCGCGGAGATACTCGCAAAGAGATTGGCATCCGACGAACCAACCATCCGAACCGTCGATGTGCTGCAGTTTTGCTCATGGTCGGCATGGACGATCAGCAACAGGTTCAATGCCTTCACGAAATCTGGATCGGCATGGTACGGTTCGCTCGGAACCGTGAACATCATGTGGAGAAAATTCTCGCAGTAATCGAGAGAGTTGTTCGGATAAACAAACGGTTGACCAAATGCTTTCTTGTAGCTGTAGGCAGCGATGGTCGGAAGCTTGGCCATCAATCGAACAATCGACTTCTGGACCTGTTCGGGATCGTGCGGATCGAGCGAGTCTTGATAGAAAGTGGACAACGCACTCACCACGCTCGACAAAATGGCCATCGGATGGGCATCGCGCGGGAATCCGTTGTAAAAAGACTTCATATCTTCATGAAGCATGGTGTGATGCCGAATCGCATCCTGAAAGTCATGCAGTTGCTGCCGGTTGGGCAACTCGCCATAGATCAGCAGATAGGATGTCTCGATAAAGTCGCAATGTTCCGCCAACTCTTCGATCGGATACCCGCGATAACGAAGGATGCCACGGTCGCCATCCAGATAGGTAATCGCGCTGGTCGTCGCTCCAGTATTCGCATAGCCCTCGTCGAGGGTGATATGCCCTAAGTCCTTGAGGAGCTTCGATATGTCAATCGCGCGGTCGTTCTCCGTCCCCACGAGAATCGGCATGGTCAAGGACTTGTCGCCAATCGTCAGACTGGCGGTTTTGGTTTCGGCCGTCGAAGCGGTTGCTTGATCGGTCATGAATGGCTCCGGCGGGCAGGTAACGCCCGAAAATTCGCTGGATTTCTATATTCAAGTCGCTAACGTATCACTCAGAGGAAAAGAGTGTAGTCGTCCGGAAAGAGAACGACAATTAGGGAAAAACAACATCGACCAAAATGACCGACTGCAACAAACTAGCCAGCATCGCCGAAGAGTTAAAGATCGGTGGATTCTCACGCCATGTCCTGCTGTGCATCGGGCCTACATGCTGCTCGTCGGATGACGGCAAAGCCGCTTGGTCCAAACTGAAATCCATTCTCAAAGAACGCAACCTCTCCCTGTCTATTGGCCCGAACGCCTGCTATCGTACCAAGGCTGATTGCCTAAGAATTTGCAAGGGTGGCCCCATCCTCGTGGTTTACCCCGAAGGACTCTGGTACGCAGGCATGACCGAGGATCGCATCGAACGATTCGTAGAAGAACAAATCGTTCAAGGTCGAGCTATCGAGGAATGGATCTTTGCCCGCAACCCCCTCCCACAACCCCTGCCATCAACCAACTCCACCTAATCGATCTCGTCAGCGCGATAGAAATAGCCAATAGCCCAAGCTGGAAACTCGCGCTCGAGATGATGGAAAACACGCGGACGTGCCGATGTTGTATTTGCATTGCTTATAAGTTAAGCTTGAGAACTCTCACCCACCCCATACTTCCCACCCCACAAAAGACACCACTCGCAGATTCATCTTGATCGGACGTCGCTTCGACCGCGAAGCAATGTTCCGTC
>JAGWWZ010000317.1 GCA_018970165.1 Planctomycetota bacterium
GGATGCGTCACGCAAGGGATTCTCCCCGGTGCCCTCCGGATCGCACGACGGGCACCCCAAATCTATCAACGATTGAGCAAGGGAGCCCAGATTCCGCCAAGTCAGTGGTTGATCGATCATGCATCCCGATTGAGTTCAGACCCGCTGCAACATCTCGATTGGATCAGTTTGTTCGCTCTCGCCGTCAACGAACAGAACGCGGCCGGAGGTCGGGTTGTTACCGCTCCCACCAACGGTGCGGCAGGGATCATCCCTGCAGTGCTGGCCTACTATCACTATTTCATGCAAGGGTCACCGCGCGATCTCGCAGGGATTCAACCCGGGAATATGGATGGTATTCATCGATTCCTGAAGACGGCAGGCGCGATTGGGCTTTTGTACAAACTCAATGCGTCGCTATCGGCCGCAGAGATGGGCTGTCAGGGGGAAGTCGGTGTTGCATGCAGCATGGCCGCCGCAGGTCTGGCTGCTTGTATGGGTGGCAGTATCGAGCAGATTGAGAATGCAGCAGAGATCGGCATGGAGCATAATTTGGGGCTCACTTGCGATCCCATCGCAGGGCTGGTCCAAGTGCCGTGCATCGAACGCAATACAATGGGAGCCACGAAAGCGGTCAATGCCGCGAGGCTCGCAGTCCTCTATGGCGACGGCAAACACTTCGTATCTCTTGACCGCGTTATCGAAACCATGCGGCAGACCGGCGTTGATATGCAAGCCAAGTACAAAGAGACCTCCCTCGGTGGATTGGCCGTCAACGTGGTTGACTGTTGATCGCTATCTACTGCCTTACAAGGTCCACGTTTTCGACGACGCCGTCGGGTAAGTCTGTATTGAGCTAGGGAGTGTAACCCGGCACGCCCCCTTCGACGGTGCTGAATTCGGCCCAAATCGGCATGTGATTGCTGATCTGAAACGCCTGTTCGGGGCTCAAGTTGAACTGCCGCAGGACATCGATGGTGCCGGATCGACCAAGGAACTCGTCGGTCCCTTTCGCAGGGAAGAGAATGTTGTCGAGCATTTCATTGCCGCTCAAAGTGGTTACTACTTCCTCCAAGGAGAATGCCATTCCGATCCGGCGCAGATTCTCCATGCGACGGTTACTGCATGAGAAATCACCGGCAAGCAAGATGTCATCCTCCTCGCGACCATCTCGAAGAATCGTTCGAATCAATTCCGGAAAGAGCGGGATCTCCTGATCGACACGCTGCGGATTGACGCGAATGTTGACGAGAGAGAAAGTGAATGCTTCCGCTTCAGGGACTTGCTTGGCTCGAAACCACGCAACGAGGGGTTCGTATTCCAATTGATCGGTTGGGTCATCGACTGTGTAAAGCTGATAGCGATCCATCTCCACTCGTTCGGAATCGTAGATGAACGCGAAGTGCATGGACTGAATCCCGCTACCGACTCGAGGTCCGATGCAGTAGTCGAACATGCGATCGGACTGGTTGATGCGATCGACGAGTCGCGGCAGCACATCGCGCTGCTGCGGTTGGATATCTTGCAAGGCGACAACATCGAAGGATCGCAGCACGCGAGCCAGGATTTCCATCACCGCAACCTTGTTGGCCTTGTTTTCTCCGAACGCTTGAAGATTGAACGATGCGATGCGAATTGAGGGACGTCTTCCCTTGGGTGGCACGATATCGCCATGCTGCGACGGGGCGCTGACCCATTTGGTCGGAGCCCAAGCCTTTTTGTCCAGCGTAGGCATCGGATCCGCTGCTTGGCCTAACTTCGGCGCATCGACTTGTTTAGGAACAAGACGCAGGTTCTCCCAGCCCCCGATCGTATAATACTGGGATGCGTAAATCAGTCCGGCAACGATGGCGAACAACCAAAAGATTCGCGATTTGAGCATAGCCATAGCGCTATTCGGTATCGGCAAGCCGATGGCCGAGACTCGTTCAGATCGGCATGCCGAAAAGGATTCGAGGCATTACCATGGCAGGCTTGCGCGATTATTCCGAGAGCGCCAGGGTGACCGATCGCAGATCGGCATGAATTTGTTCGAGCAGTTCGTCTTTGCTGGCGAACTTTTTCACCGATCG
>JAGWWZ010000146.1 GCA_018970165.1 Planctomycetota bacterium
ATCGTTGCATCCCCGAGGAATAGGAGGTCGTGGCCGATACCATCACCGCCGTCCGTTGCGACCAGCGTCAATGTTTTGGTTCCTGCGGACAAAGGAATCACAAATTGCTCCGACTCCTCTTTCCTCATCCTCAGTTTCTGAAACGTCAGCGATTGATCGACAAAGATACTAAAGTCGGCATGTGTACCTGCTCCTCCAGAGCCTGAGCCGAAACCGACGACTCCAGTGAAGATGAAGCTTGAGACCGACTTATCATTTTGCAAGGCTGATAGATCGAAGGTGATTCCGCTGTTGGCATGCAATCCGAGAATCGAGTGCCCGGGGTTCGCGTAGTCAATATCGTTGAGTTTAGTAGAAGCCTGAGCATTGATGGCGCCATTCCGAATCAAGTCCCATGCATCTCCACTGGTAGGAGGTATTCCCTGCACGGATCTATTTTCATCAATCAGCACTGCCCCTTTGCCATCGGGGATAAAGACATGTTTGACAAAAGGGCGAGGATGATCAATCGTGCTCGTGGCAGCGACTGCAACCAATTGATTGACGGGGACGTCGCGGAGGTAACCGAGCTTCTCCGAGTTTGACTTGCCATCGCGTAGATCGATCCCTTGGTTAGGCTTGCCAGAACCGTGCCCATCTCCCCCACCGACGATGTCAGCAAGACTCCATCCATCCCCTGAGAGCTCCGCAATCTGCTGCCTCAGTTTCGATAGCTGTTCCGTAAGTTCCTTCTTTCGCCGAGATAAATCGTGGGTCTCGGCGGGAGACACATCGCGTTCGCTCCGCTTCACGCCCGCGAAGATCGAGGTCAAGCGGTAATAATCTTCTTGGCTGATGGGATCGAGTTTATGGTCGTGGCATCGAGCGCAGTTGACAGTCAACCCCATCGTCGCGGTCATGACTTGCGTCACCATATCATCCAGGTCGCCTGCCCGCGCGGCACGTTTAAGCAGATCGCTTTGCGTCTCTACATGCCCCACAAAGTCCCATGGTCCTGCAGCTAGAAACCCCGTTGCGATGACCGATTTTGGGTCATCGGGTGAGATCACATCGCCAGCGATTTGCTTTTGTAGAAAGTGGTCGTAACGCAGGTCATCGTTGAGCGCCTCGATCACCCAGTCGCGATAATGCCACGCATTGAGGCGTATTTGATCCCGTTCAAATCCATGGGTATCCGCGTAATGGGCGATGTCCAGCCAATGCCTGCCCCAACGCTCGCCGTAGTGAGGACTTTGCAGAAGTCGATCAATCAATCGTTCCACTGCGGAATCGGGAAGAAGATCGTCGGGATGTTGACGAGCAGCCGCGCAGTCCTTTTCGAATTGAGCAACCTCATCGGGCGAAGGTGGCAATCCCCACAAGTCCACGGTCGCTCTGCGAATGAAGGTCCGTGGATCGGTCGTAGGGTTCGGTTGCAGTCCCCTCTCTTGCAGTTTCTCCCACACGAAGCGGTCGATCGGATGGTACGACCAGCCTTGCGGGGCGTCGGGACAGTGTGGCGGCTCAACATCATTGACCGTTTGAAGTGACCAGAAGGAGGCATCGGCTTTCGACTGCTCACGCAATACTCGATTTGCTGGCCAGTTGGCCCCTGCATCGATCCATGTCCGAAGGGCTTCGGACTCCGATTCGGAGAGCGGGGTACCTTTCTCAGGCATCTCGGGAGCTTCGCCATCATGAGGAATCGCTCGCGCGTAGATCGGACTCTCATCAGGCTTGCCAGGAACAATCGCTGGACCGCTATCCCCGCCCCGCAACATCCCTTCTCGTGTTGTGATGTCCAAGCCCCCCTTGGAGTTGCCCGGCTGATGACAAGAGGCACACTTTGCAGAAAGAATCGGGGCAATACTCGTATCAAAAAGTTCTGGAGATTGCTCCGCCGATGCGACCGATAAATCGATGGCAAACGCAAGTAGGCAGTGCAGTGTAGGGATCAGCCAGAATCGATGAAGTGACATGCGCGATCCCTCTAAATGGCCATGCGATCGATGACCGCTTGCATGTGTTTTCGCATCGCATGTTCCGCAGTGTCTGGATTATGATCGCGGACGGCTCGCAGAATGTCTTTGTGCAATCGACGCCCTAGTTGGTTCTCGCGTTGCGTCGGAGTGGTGCGCACCATTTGGGTGAGGACAAATTCATAAATCACTTCCATCAGATTCTGCATCAAAACATTGCCGGAGATCTCAAGCAATTTTCGGTGGAAGCGAAAATCAATTTCTAAGGCTTCTGCATAGGGTAGATCTTCGTCATCGAGTTGTTTGAGCAACGACGATAGCGCTTCGATATCATCCGCCGTTGCTTTCTGTGCAGCTTGCCGCGCGGCTTGGACTTCGATCGCGGAACGCAATTCCGCGTAGGAGAGCAACTCTTGGGGAGAGATGGTCACTGCCGACCGCAACAAACGCACGCAGTTGGCCAAGCTGTTTGCATCTCCGACGAACGTGCCCCGTCCTCGCTGGATATCGACCAAGCCGAGGCTTTGAAGGCGAGCGAGCGCCTCGCGTAGCACCGGTCGACTGACTTGGAGTTGCTCTACCAGTTCATGCTCTCCAGGCAATCGCGAACCAGCAGCCAACTTCTGGTCTTTGATTACTTGCGCAAGACGATCCACGACCAAGTCGACCGTGGTTCGACGTTCAATGGCCTCCAACTGCATTTAAAAACTCCCGAGTGATGCATTCCCAACAAGTCCGCTTGTCTTACATGTTGACAGGTGACGACTCGGAGGTCAACCGGGCGATTGGGGATTTTTTCGCTGCAGGTCTGTCTGCCCGCTGTGCGTAAATCGTTGTGAGAGGGACTGGAAGTCGACTGGAAGTCTGTCGTACTAACAGATGTCTTTGGTCGGTCCCCTTATCCGAAGACTATCTCTCGGCAGACTATCTCTCGGCCGTGCCAAGCCCTTTTCAGGAGAGAATCTCCTTCACCACATTCCCATGCACATCGGTCAGTCGATAGTCACGGCCGCCGAAGCGAAAGGTGAGTCGTTCATGATTGAGACCCATCAGATGCAAAATCGTAGCGTGCAGATCGTGGACGTGGACCTTGTTTTCAACGGAGTGCCAGCCGAATTCGTCGGTCGCGCCGAAAGTCATGCCGCCTCGCACACCTCCACCGGCCATCCACATCGTGAAACCGAACGGATGATGTTCGCGACCATTGTTCCCTTCGGCCGTTGGAGTTCTTCCAAACTCTCCGCCCCAAACCACGAGCGTGTCGTTGAGCAAACCGCGGGCCTTGAGATCCGTCAGCAGTGCGGTGATCGGCTGGTCGACGGCGCGACAGCGAGCCGGCAGGTTTTCACGCAGGCCACCATGGTGATCCCAGACATTATTCGACGGTGCGTCGAAGAGTTGCACAAACCGCACGCCGCGTTCGACCAACCGCCGCGCTAGCAGACACTGTCGTCCGAACAGTTGCGACTCCGGCTTATCGGTTCCATACAGCTGATGAGTGGCTTGCGTCTCCGCCGACAGATCGAAGGCCTCTGGGGCTGATTTTTGCATTTGGAATGCCAGTTCAAACGACGAGATGCGGGCGTCCAATTGACTGTTCTGTTCGCGGTCCTGGCGATGCAGTTCATTCAGTCTTTTTAGCGCGTCGAGCTTCGATCGCTGGCGATCGTTGCCACCCGAGGGAGCGAGATTGGCGATTGGGTTCTGCATGTCACGAACAAGGGTTCCTTGATAAACGCTCGGCAGGAAACTGGAAGCCCAGAGCTGAGCGCCTTGAAAGACGGGAGCGGGGCAAACTACCACAAAGCCTGGCAGGTTCTGGTTCTCGGTTCCCAAGCCATAGGTGAGCCACGATCCCATGCTGGGCCGCGAGAAGGCTTGTTCGCCGGTACACATCTGAAGAGCTGCGCCAGAATGATTAATATTGTCGGCGACCATCGACCGGATCACGCACACATCGTCGATTCGCGATGCGAGTCCCGGCAGCAGCTCGCTTACCTCAATCCCGGACTCTCCATGACGAGCGAACTTCCAGGGAGAGACGAGCAAATTGCCCGTCTTGGTCCGCTCCAATTTCGGCTTCTCAAAGGGCAATGGTTTGCCATTGTCAATCTCCAACCTTGGCTTGGGGTCGAGCAGATCGACATGCGAAGGCCCGCCCGGCATGTAGAGAAAGATCACCCGCTTAGCACGTGGCTCGAAATGCGGTGGCAGTTCAGCAAACGGATTGGCCGAGCGGTCGGTCGTTGCCGCACGGCCTTCACGCGACAGCAGATCAGCAAGAGCGAGAGAGCCAAATCCGCAGGTTGCCTGGTGCAGCCAACGGCGGCGCGATGTCAAATGTTCGGAGTTCATAGTCAGGGGCCTCGTAGGGCGTTGATGCGGATACATACTACTAGTTCGTGTGTCGGCTCTTATGTACGACGGACTGGGAAGTCCGTCGTACATTTTGGTTGCGAGATGCCTGCCTCTTCCTCTTCTCAATCGACATAAATAAATTCGTTGCTGCAGAGCAGCACGTGCGTGAGATCGATCCATCCGCCGTTCGGCACAAGCGGGTCCCCCCCGGTGACGATTGCCTGTGCGACGGCCAGTTCCGCGTCAGTCGGGCGGCGACCGAACAGCAATTGATAGGCTCGTTCTATGCGAGACGAATCCTCGTCCGGTGACTCGCGAATCAGCCGCTCGGCCAGATGTTTGGCCTGTTCCTGCAACCACGGATGGTTGAGCAGCAGCAGCGCCTGCGGTGCGACCGTGCTGGTGACGCGTCTCTCGGTCGAGGAATCAGGATTCGCGGCGTCGAACAAGTTGGCGTAACTGTCCCGTTGCCAACGCGCCGTCTGGACATAAAGCGATCGGCGGCGAATGGTGAAGTCGTCCCCGGCCGGACCACCGGGAGTAAGGTCAACCTGGCCGCTCACTGCAAGAATCGCGTCGCGGATCGCCTCGGCTTCAAGTCGGCGCGGTGTGAAGCGACCGACCAGACGATTCTCTGGGTCCTTGTCGAACGTCTCGCCAGAAACGCGACTGCTCTGGCGGTAGGTCGCGGAGAGCATAATCCAGCGGTGTAGTTTCTTCAGCGACCATCCCTCGTCGACAAAGCGATTTGCAAGCCAGTCGAGCAACTCGGGATGCGAGGGAGGCTGGGAGAGCATGCCGAAGTTGCTGGGTGTCTGCACCAGTCCCTCGCCGAAATGCCAATGCCAGACTCGGTTGACGATCACGCGCGCGGTGAGTACGTTGTCGGGCGATGCAACCCAGGCAGCCAGTTCCCTACGTCCGCTCCCTTGGGTGATCGGCGGTTGACTCTCGCCCGCGAAAAAACGTGGCAACCGCCTGGGGACTACGGGCCCGAGTCTCGCATAGCTTCCGCGAATATGAATCGGGACATCCTGAATACCAGGAAATAGTCCCCCCGCAGTGCCTCCTTCGATGACCGCCATCGCTAGCGGCACCGGGACGGCCAACTCCTTCTGCAGGGTATCCCGCATCGACACAAGCTCTTTCCGCTGAGGCGTTTCGGCGGGTGGTGAAATGGTGAGAGATTCCGCAATCGAGAGACGGAACTTGCCCAGCGAGTGCTGGTCGGAGTGTTGTTGTTCCATCGAGACTCGCAGCTTTGAGCCCGCAGGGATCACGGTATCTGGGGCAGCTTCAAACACCGCCACATGTGCCTTGCCGAGTTGAGGCGAGACGGCCCAGCCGTCCTTCAGATCGTCATCTAGCGCGCTTGTGGCGGCGAAGTTCGCCTGTTCGAAGTCGGCTTGAGCAGAGACGAACTTGATGACCGTGGGTTCTGCCTCACTGTTGGAAGGAACAAACGAGGCCGAGAGTTTGCTGACAACGAAATTCCCATCGCTTGCGCGTCCTGGTCCGCGGGCGGGGAATGCGTCGTCAGGCAAGGCTTCCAAGCGGATGTGCTGAAGCTTCACTTCCTCCGGAACGACCATCTCGACGACGTACTTGTCCTTGGCCAGTTTTCCACTTATCGCGACACTGCCATCATCGGCGATCACCCCCATTGCACCGGCTTCGCTCTGGAAAACGGTAGGCACCAGCGATCGTCCCCCGGCGGTCAACTCTTGGAATCGGTGATGTCGGTCGAGTTCTGCCAGCGACGTTAAGACTTCGGCCAAACGTTTTTCCTGGTCGGCACGCTTTGCCAGGGCTGTCGGTCCGATGAGCGGCACGCGATTGACGTTGTACTCGCCTCCCTTGGCACCCAACTCTTTCAGGATGTGCGAGCTATAGAACATACCCGCCAGACCGTAGTAATCTTCGGTGGAGATCGGATCGAACTTATGATCGTGGCAGCGGGCACAATCAAGAGTGAGTCCAAGAAACGCCTTTCCCATGACACCGATGTTGTCATCGACCATGTCGCTGACGATCTTCTCCTTATCCGCATCGCCGCGATCCCAGACGCCGTTGGACAGAAACGTGGTTGCGACCAAGCCGTCGGGGTAGATCTCCTCGCCGGTCGGGCTGGAGAGCTGATCGCCTGCGATTTGATGTACGATGAACTGATCGAACGGCATATCGCGATTTAGCGCATCGACCACCCAGTCGCGATATCGCCAGGCCTCCGTGATTTCGCAACTGGCGACGCGTGCTCCTGGATTGAAGTCGTGATAGTCGGCGTAGCGGACGACATCGAGCCAGTGCCGCGCCCAGCGCTGGCCGTATGCGGGCGAGTCGAGTAACCGCTCAACCACTGTTTCGAAAGCACGATCCGACTTATCGCACAGAAACTCGGCGACTTCCGTTGGCGTGGGTGGAAGCCCGGTCAGATCGTAAGTCGCTCGACGCAACCAAGTCGCGCGATCCGCGACACTTGCTGGAGCGAGCCCTGACGCCTCCAGCTTGGCAAGGACAAAGCGATCGAGATCATTTCGCGGCCACTCGGCGGCTCGCACTTCCGGTGGACGAGCATCGCTCCGAGGTTGAAACGCCCACCATTGCGCCTGCTTCTCGGTGATCTGAAAACGATGCGCGATCGTGGCACCCTCACTCAGCGGTGAATCCTTGGGCCACCCGGCCCCCGACTCGACCCAACTCCGCAGATGTTCAATCTTCTCCGCCGATAGTTTCCCGCTCGGCGGCATCTTCGGTTCGCTCAGATACGCGACGGCTTCGATAAGCAAGCTCTCCATCGGCTTGCCCGCGACCAATGCCGCACCGGAGTCACCCCCTCTCAGCAGCAACTCGCGCGAGGACAGATTGAGCCCCCCTTCCTGCTTCTCCGGGCCGTGGCACTGCAGGCAATGCTCGACGAGCAGCGGGCGAATTTGTTTCTCGAATATCTCCAACTGCTGAGGGGAAAGTTCATCAGCACGAACCTTGGCGATCCCTGGCGAGCACCATACGAGCAATAGCAGGACTAGAAAGCAAGCAGATGTGATCGGGGCTAGTCCCCGAAAACCTTGCGACACTTTATCATTCGATGTCTCGACTGCCATTATGATTTTTCCGCGTCCATCGGTCTCGTTGATTTCCTGGCGTCAACGTATCGAACGCACTACAACGGACTTCCAGTCCAAGGCTTTCAAGGTGTTCGGGGAGTGGTTATACCCCAGTACCAGGTAGGACTGCGCTACCGATCACGGATTTTACTGCAAGGATGCAAGAAAATGAGTTAGAGCAAAGTGTTTGAATCATTTCTTAATAAATGCCCAGTCGCTGTACTTACGCAGGCGGCAACTCGTGCGGTTATTGCTGAGGAACTGGATAAGGTCTTAGAGGATCATCGCAGCCAGCAGTATGAAAAAACGCTCACCTTTCAGGCAGTAAGTGCTGCCGTTTCTGATGTCGTCTGCTTCACGATGCACAACTTCCGGGCACAGTCGTAGCACGCTTCGATTTGCAACGGCAGTTATTTGATCGCGCGTATTTACTGGAAGATGCCCATGCGCAAGAGTCGACCGTATTGGATCGTGTGCTGGAAGACACCAATCCGGGAGAGGTGTTATTAGCCGATAGGCATTACTGCATCATGAATTTCATGCAGAAAGCAAACAGCAAGGGAGTCTTCTTTCTGATTCGGCAACACGGCCGATTCAAAGGGGTACTTGTGGGCTCGAGACGCAAGGCAGGACGTACCTCCTCGGGTAAAGTGTACGAACAAACATCCGGAGCGATTCGACACCAGATGCGTTGGTGATGCATCGCACCACTGTGGAATTGGATGAACCGACTCGCGACGGCAAAACATCGATTCATTTGGTAACAAATCCACCGGCCGAAGTGGGGGCCTTGAGTATCGCCGAGGCCTACCATCATCGATGGAAGACAGAAGAAGGGTTTTATTACCTTACGACCACATTAACTTGCGAGTTGGCATCGGTGAGCCAGCCCCGAGCCGCATTGCTGTTGTTTTGCGTAGCCATGTTGGCCTTTAACATACGCTAGGTCGTCTTCGCATCGTTGTATGCCGAGCACGATCAGGAGTTGGTTGATGAAGTAAGCCATCACGCATTATCGGTAGAGGTAGCGAGATACACCGATGGCATGTTAGTAAGTTTGGACGATTCGTCCGGGCTTAGGCTCATTGGTGATTCCGGTGAAGAAACAGCTACCCAGTTGCGGCAGATTAGTCAACGCATTGACCTGAAGAAGTACCGAAAGCACCCCCGTGGGCCCAAGAAGCAAGTAGTGAAGCCTCCGAAGGCTCGAACGAAAACGCATGTTTCTACCACGAAGTTACTACGCGAGGCCGCAAACAAAAGACCTTGAAAACCCTGGACTAGGAAGTCCGTCGTACGGGTAATCCAATCTGGCAAAAAATGGAGGGCGAAAAATGGAAGGACAGTAGGAAGTCTTTTTGCAAAAGCTGATTTACAACCACTGATGAACGCGTATCGGACGCCAACAAAGACAAGCCCTACAACGAGTATAAACAAGTCAATGCACCGAAGTTGACAAATGGCCACAATGCGGCTCGCCCGCATGGAGCCCGATCGCAACCAGATAGCGAGGGCCTACGCAACCCTCTTGCTCCCTTCTTCCCCGCGGGGCTGCAGCAGGAGGGAGAGATGGATTTCGACTTGGCGCGTGCGATCGATTCTTGCAAATGCTAGCCTAGATGCGTCGAAGATCTTCTGCGGCAGACAAGCATCCGGGTGAAAACGCACTGAACCTTGCGATGCTTACCACAACTCCAACCCGGGAGCTTGCGTTCCTCGGCTTTCATTGCGGACCGCCGATCAAGGCATGCCAACCAAAAATCAATTTGCTAGCGATCACGTTATTAGGTGGGTGGCACGCAACTAGCGGCACGCAACTAGCCAGCACGCAACTAGCCACGTTTGATGCGGGAGAATTAAGGTGCAAATAGCCCACGTTGAGCTAAAAATTCCGAGCGATCGCGGCATAACGGTATTGGTGCAGAAAATTTCAGGTACGACGAAGTCTTGCAGGCAAACTCAGGCTCCTAGTACTTGATTTCTACGCAATGCGACGATTTGTCATATTGGCACGTGGTATGCACAAGAAGACTGAAGCCATGAGGGTGGCCCCATCACTGGAAAAGTTTATCAGTCGCATCCACGTCGAAGCCACATTAAGACATCTTCAAAAAGGTCGAAGCCCTAGGAGTACAGAACATGTTAAAGACATCATTATTGCTATCTGTTTTGACAGCTATGTTGGGTGTCGAAGGTTCTCCACGATCCATGGAGAGAACCAGCCAGAACAAAGTCCAAGAGACCTCTCTCGATATCACGACGGAATTAACGGACAACCAACGCATCGAAGCGGAAGCTCGCCAAAATTTGGGCCATTCTTTGATCGAGGAGTAGGATCCTATCAGCACTGCGTTCAAGGCTTCGACTTTCCTGAATCGGGATGAAGTTCAAGTGGTATTTCGCCAACCCATCCCTGCAATCACAGAATGGCGATTCCATCGAATCGGCTCGGGAGCGAGCCACGGACCGCAACATGTCGCTTGCGACAGAGGTAGCGAGATCACAGAGATTTCACGCGGCGTGACCTGCCGGCGAACAAGCGATAATTCCTATCTGCGCCGGTTTTGCTCTTATGGAAGCAGGGGGCCTCGATTAGAGTGTGTAGAAGTAGTTTACTCCGATATCCCATACCCTCCCACTTGGTTCGAGGGTCCTGAGGCCTTTGTGTCTATGACGTTTTCCGATCTCCCCATCATCCCGGAGATCCAATCTGCCCTTAAGTCGCTTGAGTATGTGACCCCCACCCCCATCCAAGCTGGGGCCATACCGCCGCTCCTAGAGGGAAAAGACTTGCTTGGTTGCGCTCAAACAGGCACCGGAAAAACGGCTGCTTTCGCAATACCGATCCTGCAGCAGATTCACCAAATCAATAAGTATGCCGTTCCCTACCAACCCATCGGGTTGATCATCGCCCCGACCCGGGAACTCGTCGTCCAAATCTCCGAAAATATCAGAGCTATCGGAAAGCATGTGCGGGTTCGGCACACGACGGTCTTTGGTGGCGTTGGGCAACGTCCTCAAGTAGCGGCATTGGCTAAGGGTGTTCACATCGTGGTGGCAACTCCCGGCCGACTGCTCGACTTGATCGATCAAGAGTACTGCTCGCTCTCCAAATTGCAGTTCTTCGTGCTGGACGAAGCCGACCGCATGCTCGATATGGGCTTTATGCCGGATGTGCAAAAGATTGTGCGACTCTTGCCACGCAAGCGACAGTCGGTCTTCTTGTCCGCAACGATGCCAGCGCCGATCCAGCAACTGGCTTCGACGCTCTTGCATCAACATGTCACGGTGATGGTCACTCCCCCTGCCAGAACCGCAGACCGGGTCAAGCAGAGCGTCATGTTTGTCGATCGCGGCAATAAACGCAAACTGCTGGATCGCTTGCTAGCCGACCCTTCACGCAGCCGAGTCTTGGTCTTCATGCGGACCAAGCACGGGGCGGATCGGCTTTACAAGTCGCTGATTGCGGATGGCGTTTCCGCAGAGGGAATTCATGGCGGCAGATCCCAGAATGCGCGACAACGTGTTCTCAACGCGTTCCGCGACGGAAAGATTCGAGTTCTCATCGCGACCGATGTCGCAGCGCGCGGGATCGATATCGATGACATCAGCCATGTGATTAATTTCGACGTCCCGGTCGAAGCGGAGGCCTACGTCCATCGAATTGGCCGAACGGCTCGCGCGGGTGCGAGCGGCGAGAGCATCACGCTATGTGATGGGGATGAATACAAGTATTTGCAAGAGATCGAGAAGACCATCGGAATGTCGATCCCGGTCGATCGCGATCATCCGTTCCACAGCGTAGATGCCGAGGATGAGGAACTGCGAGCGTTCAGTAACCTCGAGAGGAAAAAGAAGTCGACTCGCGGCGGCAAACGCGGTCGGTCGCGCGACTCCGGCACCGGAAAATCCCCTCGTAAAGAAACGTCGGGACAAACCAGCCAATCGAGTGACGGAGGATCAGTCACCAAACGGCGGCGTTCGATCAGTGGCAAAGTCCGAAAGGTCAAGCCTCGCTCACCATCTCACTCTTCGAAATCGAGTTCTTCCCGATCATTCGGCAAGCGCTCCCGCCCCAAATCCAAACGGCGATAAACGTCCAGCGATTGGAGAAACCCTCTTACGCATCGCACGCAGTCACGGAACAATCGGCGTCGCTCGGGGTTTGCTCTCGGTGATATCATGAATATCTCCACCTGAAACTCTCATCCCGGAAGATTCTATATGCGAGCGGGCATCCTGAACGCAATCTTGCATTCGCTTCTGTTTTTTCATTTTGGGATGCTGTCACACGCACCGGCTTGCCAAACTCCCCCAGTCCATGCCGAATCAGTCACCGTCGAGGACGCTCGCGAACTGGTCAAAAAATCGACGCTCAAAATGGGGATGAGTCTCAAGATCACCGAACTCGATCCCGAAGTAGCAGCGGCTCTGTCCCACACGAAGGGACTACTCTCCTTGAACGGCTTGCGTACGATCGATGCGGAGTCGGCGCTGGCGCTGACGAGCACCAGCGGATTGAGCTTGGAACTGAACGGACTCGAGGAGATCACTCCACAAGTTGCCACTGCATTGGCTCGTTCCGGCTATCTGCGACTCAATGCTTTGAAGCCTGGGCCGGATGTCATTCGCGAACTGGGCAATCGTTCAGGCACACTGGAACTGAATGCTCTCGAATCGCTCGATGTTGACTCCGCGACCCATCTCGTCAAGCAAGCATCCCCACTCAGCCTGAATGGGGTCAAATACGTATCGTTTGAAGTAGCTAAGGTGCTCGCCGCCTCGCCAGCATCCATTTCTATGGAAGGACTCGAAGAACTTTCGGTCGACGCGCAAGATGAGTTCGCCAAACACACCGGAGACTGGAGGATTCAAGCTCTCCGTTCTCTGCGGAGTACCAAGCTAGCCGAGAATCTAGCTGGCCAGCGATGGGGTGTAGCACTCCCAAAGCTCGAAGATGTTTCCAACGATTGCCTCTCAATTCTCGCGACGAGTAAGTGGTCTGTCAGTTTGGGGATTCGCGAATTGACGCTAGAACAATCGCAATTGATGTCGCGATGCAATAGCCGACTGTCGCTCACACGAATTCCTCGGCTTTCCAAGGAGCAGATCGATATCTTTCTGCAATGCCCGGCCAAACTGGAGTTTCGGGGTCTAACAGAATTGCTCGATGCTCGGTTGGCCGAGCGATTGGCAAAAGACGCAAGCCAAATGCTTCGCGTCGACCAAGTAGAGTCACTCTCCGGCGAGGCTGCTGCGGCAATCGTAACCGGCAAACATATTCTAATGTTTTATAGGCTGCGCTCTCTCGACCCAGAGGTGGCGAGAGCCCTTGTCACGCATCGAGGCCACATCATCCTGAGCGGATTGAAAGAGATGAGCGATGAGCATGCGGAGATGTTTGCTGCTCGCGATGGTTCGTTGTACTTGTCCGGAGACATGGTCCTCAGTGATCACGCGAGGCAAAGATTGGAATCGAACAAGCAGGTCAA
>JAGWWZ010000147.1 GCA_018970165.1 Planctomycetota bacterium
GCCGTTTGGTCATGGCATCTCGCGATTACACCACCGTAGAGGTTTTTCAGATTCGCTACTTGTGGACCATGATGAGCTTAGTTTTTTTGCAAGCTCCTTTAGCGATGGCCGGTGTGAGTTATTATTTGGGGCAAGTGGTGTTCATTGAGGAACCGAGTCTTAAGCAAGTGACGGGCGTGGTCACGAGACGGTTGCTTCCTCTTCTGTGGGTGCTCGGTATCTTCCGCGGTGGCTTGATCGGGAGCCTGTTCGCATTGTGGTTGTTCGCGAACCCGGCTTTCTACTCAGAATGGCCCGTTACGCTCTGGAGCATCATCGGCATCCTTGCATTTTTTTTGGTCCGTTGCTTCCGACCGTTCGCTCCTGAGATACTCTTACTAGAACGATGCCCCCTGCGGAAAAGAGCTAAAGGGCCCATAGAAGAGCAGTCGTATTCCAAGAGATCGAGTTGGTTGCATGCTGGCTCCGGGGATTTATTCGGTATTGAGCTGGGAATCTCGTTTGTTGCGATCGTCTTCATCTGCACCATGTGCGGAGGGTGCCTGTTCCTTAACGGAGTCGTCATCGGGTTCTGGAACTGGGGATGGTGGATGGACATAATTTTCTTTCCGCTAATTCTGTGGGTAACGGCACTCTGGGATACGGTGATCCGTTTCTTGCTGTATCTCAACACCCGGATTCGACTCGAAGGTTGGGAGATATATCTGCGATTGAACGCGGAAGTGCAGAGATTGCAGGAGGCGAAATCGTGATTATTTTCAACCGGTCAGTCGGTTGCCTTTGCCTATGCCGAATCCGGAGTTTGAGGGGCGTTTGTCTCGTTTGCTTATGGTGGACCTGGTTCGCAGCCTCCACTGGATTCGCCACGCCATCGGATACTGGGGAGAAAGCGTTGCGACGGGGTACAAGTCCCGTTTGGGTGGAGTACGAAAGCGAGGAGGCTACTGTTCCGGGCCAGCAACTGAAACGCAATGACTACTCCGACCGCCATGATTCGATCTACAAGGATTCGGGAACATCATGGTGGACGCGTTGGCTGGAAAGTTTACGTGGATCGGGAACTGGTAATGGCGCCTTAACCGACTTCTTTTCATGGATCGCGGAGGTCTGGCGGTTTCTCATCTACACGTTGCTGGCAATCATTCTGATCGCGTTGCTTTTCTTTCTGTTTCGCAGTGAAATGTTTCAAGCGTTTATCGGTCGGCGGCGTATTAGCAACTTCGAAGAAGACATCGAGCAGCAACGGGCTAAAGTTTCGGACCTACCTTTCGAGATCGAGCAACCACTTGTTGGGTTGCGAGCTCAAGCGGAACGTTTTCGCAACCTTGGCGATTATTCCAAGGCGATCGTTTATTTGTATTCCTACCTACTGGTCGAACTCGATCAAGCGAATTGCATTCGGCTCGAACGAGGTAAAACCAACGGCAGTTACATGCGGGAACTCGCGTCGTGGACCGGATTGTCTAGTTATATGAGGCCGACAGTGCGATTGTTTGAACTCGCCTACTTCGGACGCCGGGAGATCGATCGCGGATCTTTTGAGGATTTGTGGAGCAAGATCACTTCGTTTGAGGATACCCTCGCACAGATTCGCGCAGGAAAACTTTCAGAGGATAAGTCGATAACGTTCTATGCTGATTCACTTCCAGGGGCGTCGTCGATTCGTCCGGCAGATGTTGGAGGCGCGACATGAGGCAGCCTAGGGTCTTCGCCATGTTGTGTTGGATCGGTTGCTCGTTCCTCCTGTGCGGGTCGGGATGCGCCTCTAGGGTGACGTCGGTGTATGGCGAATCGGACGATTACAACGCTAAGTGCAGTCCAGCTGGAACAACGGTCCTTCGCGCGATGGTGGAGGAGCGGGGGCACAAGACCTACACGGTGCGATCGCTCTCTCCCGCGAATATGGAACGGCTCAATACCTTGATCTGGTGTCCGGATGACTTCCCCAATCACCGCAAGGCAACGTTCACATGGATCGAACAGTGGATGGCCAAGGGAAATCGAACGCTTGTCTATATTGGCCGTGATTTTTCGCCCCATGCTGCGTATTGGGCCGATATCGCCGCTCAGCAGGGGACCAATCCAGCGAATCGAGCGAAATGGCTAGTCGCTATGGAAGAATTCGCAGGCGCCCAAAACGAGTTGGACAGTAAGCGTCGACTTTCCCGACCGTCGCTGGTGATGCCATGGTGTCGTTGGGATCTGCGAGGCGGCAGGATCGAGACGATTCAGTCTCTCAGAGGACCGTGGAGCCAAGATATCAACGTCGAGCAGACAAGTATCGTTGCTCGCTCTTCGATTCTTCCTATCAGGTCGAGCGAATTGAAGGCGATGAAAAGCGAATTGGAGTCAACAATCGCCAGCAGAAAGACCACTCCCCCTGGCGTTACACCACCAACAACACCAACAACAATACCAGCACCACCACCGCCCGCCGCTAGGTTTTTCGGCGTCGAGGACTTGGAGTCGCAACAAATGGATTTGATCAACAGCATCAGCACCGACAGCTTACCGGAATGGGATTCTTTGCTATCCGATGCCGATCAAAGGACTTTGGTGGGAGTTGTAGAACCTGATCCCGTACATGGGGGCAGAGTCATCGTCGTGAACAACAACTCTCTGTTCTGCAATCATTCGATGCTGCGAGTTGAACATAGAAAAATTGCTGCGATGATGATCAATGAATTCTCCGAAGGTGGAGTTGGCTTCATCAGTGGTTCGGACGATCCCATCATTCGTACCGACAACTTCGATGAGCGGCAACGCGGATTTGAAATGCTAACGGTATGGCCGTTAAATGTCGTAGCGATTCATGCAGCCTTTTTGGGGATCGCCACGATGATTGCCTATTTTCCAATTTTCGGGCGGCCAAAACGATTGCGAAAGACCTCGACCGCCGACTTCGGAATGCATGTAGAAGCGATCGGTAACTTGATGCAAAAGTCTGGCGACAAGGCATACGCGATTGATCAGATTGCGGATTACTTCCGCAACGTTCGAGGAGACTTGGTGTCGCCCTGGGCGAACATGCGCAATGAGGAGTCCAAACCGCAATCCCCGTTCCGCACTCCGGAATCGGAGTGACGGATTGCATTGAGTATGACCACGAATGATCGGCAAATTGCACTGCGGATGGCGGACGCGAATCTAAACCGCGTGATGGAGGGATTGCGAACCCTGGAAGACATCGCGCGATTCAGCGACTTGGCTTCACTGCAGAGTCGATACAAGTCTTTGCGACATTGTTTGCAACAGGTACTCAGCACTTGGGATCAGTCTGCCTTGCTCGCGGCACGCGATGCTCAGCACGATGTCGGGCGGACCGAAAAGCAGGCTGCCGAGTTATCTCGAGAAGATGGATTGCTGGATATCGCCGCATCGGCCGCAGGGCGCTGCGAACAAGGACTGCGAGTCCTTGAGGAATCGGCCAAGTTTCTCTTTCCAGCGACTGCAACCGCTATCGAGTCCGTTCGATATCGTGTCTATGATTTGGATGCCGAACTGCAGTTGGCACTCCAGCGGGATCTAGCCTTCTTGGATCGATCGCAATTGTATGTATTGGTGGATTGCCAGTTGCCGCTCGCGAGATTTGTAGAACGCATCGAAGCGATCTCGAATGCTGGCGTCGATCTGATTCAGATTCGGGACAAGGCGGCACAGGCAGTGACTCAGATCCAGTATGCCGACGCCGCAGTGGATGCCTTGGATCCAAATATTACACGCATCATCATCAATGATCGCATCGACATCACCAGTTGCTGCAAGGCTTGGGGTTGTCATCTCGGGCAGGAGGATTTGCCACCGGTCATTGCAAGGGGGCTGTTACGCGGCCAGCAAATCCTCGGTGTATCCACTCACGATCTTGGACAAATCCAAAAAGCGGTCGACGATCGAGCCGACTATGTCGGCTGCGGACCAACATTTCCCTCGAAGACGAAATCGTTTGATCAATTCGCTGGTCTTCCCTTCCTAGAGCAAGCCGCTCAGTATCTGATAAAGTCCGAACTCAAACTACCCGCCTTCGCTATCGGTGGGATCCATCCGGAGAATCTGCACCAAGTGCTCGATGCGGGGTTCGATCGAATCGCGGTCAGCAGTTGCGTTTGGAATTCGAACGATCCGGCCGGTGTATCGGAACAATTAAAGAAACGGTTGCTTGCCAAGCGAGGTGGGCGGACCGCTTAGAAATCGCTACACTGGGCGTCCATGGAATTCTGGTCTCTTGTTTAAGGAGTTTGCATCAATATGCCCTACGGAAAAACCTTCTCCAACGCGGTCGAAACCGTCGGCAATACGCCGATGATTCGCATCAATCGTCTCGTGCCCAATGGTGGTGCCACGGTGTTCGCCAAGTGCGAATTTTTCAATCCGCTCAAGAGCGTTAAGGACCGTATCGGCATGGCGATGATCGAGGATGCCGAGCAAAGCGGGCGTCTTAAAAAGGATACGCACATCATTGAACCCACCAGCGGTAACACGGGTATCGCGCTGGCCTTCGTTTGCGCAGCCAAGGGTTACCGACTCACCCTGACGATGCCGGAATCGATGTCGGTCGAACGAAGGGCACTGCTTCGGGCCATGGGAGCAAATCTCGTCCTCACACCAGCTACCGAGGGGATGCGGGGAGCGATCTCCAAAGCGAACGAGTTGGTCTCCAGCGACCCCAACGGCTGGATGCCTCAGCAGTTCGAAAACCCGGCGAACCCCGCGGTACACGAACGGACCACAGGCCCCGAAATCTGGGCCGATACCGGAGGACAAATCGATGCGATCGTAGCCGGAGTTGGCACCGGTGGTACGATCACTGGAGTTGCAAGATACATCAAGAAACTCAACCCCAACTTCAAGGCGATTGCAGTAGAACCGAAGCAGTCCCCAGTCATCAGCGGCGGGCAACCCGGCAAACATCGAATCCAAGGAATCGGAGCAGGCTTCGTTCCAAAGAATCTCGACACCAGCCTGATCGATGAAGTCATCCAGGTCGACGATGAACTCGCTTTCGAATGGGGACGAAAACTACATCGCCAGGAAGGGATCATGGCCGGCATCAGCAGCGGAGCCAATGTCTGGGCAGCAACGCAACTCGCCGCACGCCCCGAATGGAAGGGAAAGCGGATCGTGACCATCATGTGTTCGCTCGGCGAGCGGTACCTATCGACCCCGTTGTTCGCCGACCTGACAGGCTGATTTCGGCTGGCCGACCTCGCACAGCGAAGCCCATACAGCGCAGCCCATACAGCGCAGCCCATACAGCGAAGCCCGTACAGCGAAGCCCGTACTAAACCGTTGTACCGATACTCATCCTAAGATCGCTCGGAAAATCAAATACAGTGTGCCGGACATCGTCAGGCATACCGGGAATGTGAGAACCCAGGCAAGTGCGATCTTGTAAATCGTGCTTTTCTGGAGGTTGGCGAGCCCCCCCGAAGCGAACATCGCACCTGCGATCCCAGAGGACAGCACCTGTGTCGTGCTGACGGGAAGTCCGAATTGCGTCGACAAGCCAATAGTACTGGCGGCTACCAATTCCGCCGATGCTCCTTGTGCATAGGTGAGATGCGTCTTTCCGATTTTCTCTCCCACAGTTACCACGATCCTTTTCCATCCAACCATTGTTCCTATGCCGATGGACAGAGCGATCAGCACAATCACCCAAAAGGGGGCGTAATCCGTTGCTTCACGGAATGAGTTAACCGCAACCTTTAGTGGTGCAAGCTCTGGGATCGCTTCATCCGATTTGCCTAGCCAGCGATTGAGTTCGCTGTTGGCGAGGAGCATTTGCCGGCGAACAGCAAATCGATCCAAGGATGCATTGCCTGCCGCATGTTCGGCTGCGATTTCCTTCAATCGATCAAATTCCGGCTTGAGTTTTTGCATGACAATCGCCATCGCAGGCGAGTCAATCGATGCTTGTTTCTGTTCGATCTCATCGTATACCGAGACAGCCTTTTCAATACGATTGCGGATATCGGTATCGGTAAATCGATCGGATAGTGCGAATTGGGCTGGGATGATCCCGATCAAAACCAACATCATCAACCCGATTCCCTTTTGTCCGTCGTTGGAGCCATGAGAGTAGGAAACCATCCCGCAAGTCGCGATCAAGATCGCACGAATCCAGAAAGGTGGCGATGCATCTTTCTCGGGCGCTTGGAAAATAGCTCTGCGATTGGAAACGGTCCACCGCAGTACACCCATGACCGTCACCGCCAAAAGAAAACCGATCAAGGGAGAAATCAGCAGGGAAAGTCCCACTTCTCCTGCCTTCTTCCAATTCACCGCCGCTTCGCCTGTTCCGGGCAGCAAACTGTAGGCGATACCGCAACCGAGAATTGAGCCGACGAGGGTATGAGTGCTAGAGGCAGGGATTCCCAAGTACCACGTTCCGAAATTCCAAAAGATAGCGGTGATCAGTATCGCACCGACCATCCCCAAGCTCTGTAGCGTATTCTGACTGATCAACGTTTCCACAGGAAGCATATTGATGATGCCGACCGCAACGGCGATCCCTCCGAGGAAGACACCGATGGCATTGAGGATCGCCGAATAGACCACGGCGACTTGGGGCTTGAGGGTATTGGTATAGATCACGGTCGCAACCGCGTTCGCGGTATCATGGAATCCGTTGATGAATTCAAAGACGCAAACGAAGGCGATGCAGAATAAAAGTAGGAGACTGAGTCCGAAATCCAATCCGAACATATTTCGCGACCTGACAGGGAGAGTGAGAAAACCGGCTGGCTGGTATCATAACCGATGTCCAATCGGCTTCGATGAAGAAACGGAGGTTGTCGATGATGATTTCGCGTGCCCATGCATTACAGTTGCTCTCCCTGTGCGATGGTGAGGAAATCTGGTCGATCGAATATTGTCGGAGTCAGAGTGTGCCGGAACGTTGGGTTCGCGAACTCCGCAATGGGTACGAGAGTGGCTTTGCCGATCCTACTCAAACGATCTATTACGATGGCCGAGTCGTGAATCAATTCGAGGGGGTCTTGGCCGTCGATATCGCCGTTCGCGTCGCGGCGATTCTCGGTGTGGATGTGACGCGGATCGCTGGCCATCACCTCAGTCGAGAAGGGATCGTTCGCGCGATCCGCGAGCAAGTCGAGGAGGGCTAAAGTTCGAATCTCGGTATGGAGATAACTTGGGGATTGAGGAATTCTTGAATCCCCTCTAATCCACCCTCCGCGCCGAAGCCGCTTTGCTTCACACCTCCGAAAGGTATTTCCGCCCGAAGTGGTCGCCATTCGTTCACTCCAACGATTCCAACTTCTAACTGGCGAGCAACTTCTCGGCACATCGAAATGTTAGATCCGTATACATAAGCGGCTAAACCATAGGGCGTAGCGTTTGCTCGCAGAATCGCTTCTTGTGGGTCGGTGTAGGTCAATATCGGAATGACTGGTCCAAAAATTTCCTCCCGGGCGATCCGCATGGAATCCGAAACTCCGGAGAGAACCGTTGGGGGGAAAAAAGAACCGCGAGTCCATTCGCTCCGAGTTTCAAACGACCGATTCTCGACCGACAGCTTAGCTCCCTGCGCTAACGCATCGGCAACCAATTCCCCGACACCCTGACACGCCTTGTGATGTATCAATGGGCCAGCATCGATACCATCCTCGAGTCCATCTCCTGCGCGTACACTCGCCATGCGAGTAGCGAGTCGGTCCAGCAATTCCTTTTCCTGTTCACGATGCACAAATACACGGTTGGCGGTGACGCATACTTGTCCCGATACGAAAAGCTTGAGTTTAACTAATTGCTCGGCTGTGAGATCCAGATCCGCATCGGGTAAAACAATAAAGGGTGCGTTGCCACCGAGTTCCAGGGTTACGCGTTTGATTCCTGTCGCGGCGTATGACAACAGGGTAGCGCCGGTCCGCGTGGAACCCGTCAGGCTAAGGATCCGGATGTCGGGATGTTCAGCCAAGGGTTTACCGAGTTGGCTACCAATGCCTGGAACGATTTGGAGTACTCCTCTCGGCAAGCCAGCCTCTTGCAGCAACGGCGCCATTGCTAGGGCGATCAGGGGCGTAAGTTCGGCAGGTTTCCACACGGCGGCACAACCTGCCGCCAAAGATGCAGCGATCTTCTTCGCTCCTTGGGCCAGCGGGAAATTCCATGGAGTGATCAGTCCGGCAACGCCGATTGGGCGTTGTTCTATTAGGTATTCACGTTTGCGATCTGGGTGTGGAGTGATACGACCGTGAACTCGTCTTGCTTCCTCGCCGAACCATTGGAAGAAACTGGCTGCATATTCGACCTCCGCAACGGACTGAGGATAGGGTTTTCCTTGTTCCGATGTCAACAATCGTGCGAATGGATCTTTGCGAGCCGATAGGAGACTCGCTACCCGCTTGAGTATCTCGCCTCGTTCAAAGGGAGAGCTTTCACCCCATTCCTTTTGTGCTCGCGCCGCCCCATGCACGGCGCGGTCGAGCAGTATCGGATCCGCCATCGATACACGTGCGATGACATTACCAGTGGCTGGGTTTCGTATGTCTAGCGATTCGACAGCGCGAACCCACTCGCCATTGACCCAGAGATGGGGTTCGAACCAAAAATCGGGCAACGACTTCATAGGTTATCTTTGTCTGAGCGATGCACCGCGAACGACTTGCACTTGAGAAACTCAGTGATGGGATGCACGGTTCACCTACGAGTGGTTCTCTCCCTTTGGCGGTTCCCCCCCCGGGCAACTCCGATGATTATTTCCCAGTTTGAGCTTTCGCAGCGGCGGCTTCGGGTTCATAGAGTACGCTGGTGAGTTCGATATCTTCGTAGGGATAGGTATCCGGCGTTATTTGCACGGCGGTGGTTACCTTCAGCGGAAACGGACCTCCAACATCGTAGGTCAACTCGACGAAGCTCGCGGTCCATCCCGGTTGTTTGGAAGCAGCAGGTGCGATGTATTCGCCGCTTGCAGTTGGACTCAGTTCCGTGCTTTGGAACGCTGGACCGATCGTTTGCAGGCGGAAATCTCGGGCGGTCGGGTTGTTGGCTCGCCAAACGACAACATTGGTTGGCTTTGTTTTCGCTGAGACGCGAATGGATCCATCGTCGTCGAACTTCCAATCGTACACAGGAACTGATTTTCCAGTATTGATCATATGGTAGAAGGCGGCGATGCTTTGAACGGCATCGGTATTCTTCAAACCATGGTCAGCGTTGGGGATATAGCGAAGGAGTTTTTCCCCCTGTAGTTCACCGTAGTAGAACTTCGAGGAATTTGGCACGAAGAATTGGTCACCACTCGCATTGACAATGTATTTCGGCATAGTCAGTCGATCGCGGTAGTAGTAAGGATCGACGATTTCGTAGAGTTGTTGTAGTCGAGGGTGATCGAAGCGTTGCAGGATCTTGTGCTGATAGTAGTTGCCGATGGCCTCTGCCCAAAAACCGTACGTCTTGGCATGATTGATCAACGATGGGCCAGCGTTAGCAACGTCGATCACTATTGGAACGATTGCTTCGACACGGTGGTCTGCAGCTCCGGTCATCCAAGTGGTCCATCCCCGTTTTGAGCCTCCGGCAACGACGAACTTGTTGACCTTGCGATTTCCTCCAGCCTCGGAAGCTGAGAATTCGGTGATGCAATCCATAGCCCGAACAACACTCTTAACCATCGGCAATCGAGGTAGCCAAGTTGGATCGCCTGTCTCTAGGAACTGAGACCAACAGTATCCAATCAAATCATCTTCGGATCGTGGTTCGCCGTCGTTGTGAAACACAAGGGGCTGATTGGGTATGTTTTTGAGTTCAGCGACCATGCTTCCGGTCGCGGCAGCAATCGCAGCAACGATTCCGTCGGGTCCCTTGGGTTGGCCGCTGGTATGGTTGCCTCCACCTACCATGATGAAACAGCGGTCGGTGGTAAGTTTCTCTGGTATCGTGAGGACTAGCCAGTGTTCCCAAAGAGGTCGGTCCACATCTTTTTCCGTTCGCCATCTCTGCGAGTGTAGGCGAACGACTGCTGTCTTGGCTCCGCCCGCTGCGATGGTATCCACAACTTTCCATTCATAAGCGGCATCGGGAGCGGCGACATACTCATCGAGCGGTGTGCGCTTCTTCGTTCCCGCAGGTGGTTCCGCGTGGGAAGTGGATGCACAAGCAGAAGCGAAAAAGCAAACACCGAAGAAGAAAGAAAGTCGGAACTGTTTAATCACGATCAGGAACCTTGCGGATAATTCAATAGAAAATGTGAAGCAGGAATAAGAAGAACTCTTCTGAGCAAATGTCTGCTCGGACGTATGTCCATTGCTTTGAACGCACCGAGAGAGCGTAGGCGGTGAGACTACTTGCCCTTGACTTCGATAGGTGGCAACTCCTTCATGCCACTGGTCACTTCCATTTCAATGGTAGTAGAGGCTTTGGATGCATATTTTCCACCCAATAGATCAGGAGCATCTGGAGCAAGTCCCATCATCTTTTGGGACTCAGTAGGCTTCATCGCAGGATCGGGCCAAACCACGGTGACTTTATATTTGCCGACGGGAATCCCCACCTTTTTGTCGTAAGTGACATGGAACTTACCGTCCGCACCTGTTTGTCCTGTTGCCACGTTTGGTATGGAACTATCCATAGGATGGAACATCACCACCGCACCCTCAGGTGCTTTTCCGTCCACACTAACCGAACCGGGTATATCGTTGAGACTTGCTCCAGAACCACATCCAACAAATATGGCAAGCAGACCGGTAACCAACCAAAGACGAACCGAGATTTGCATATTCGCACGTGATCCTTGAGAAATGAGAGGGAGCAAACTTCACCAGAATTGTACTAAAAATTCGCGACTACAACCTCCAGGCTTCGACGAATTTATCCGTTTCCTTGCAGGATTCATGCCTACGGAGGGGGACAAGGGGATGACACGACTTTGTCTGGGAGGCTACCATACAGAAACGTCTGCTAATTGGGTAACTGAGATGTTTGCATACGGATGAAGTCGAGACGGAAAAAATACGGGGAAAGCCAATGCAGACGCAAAGAATGCAGCGGGCCCGAAGGCCTGGCACAGCAGGGTCCGGGAAACTCTTGAGGAGAAACTGAAATGGTATTCAGAAGGGTGATTGAGGATTTTCGTTTGGCAGGAAAATTAGCGGTCCGCGTGGGCGCATGCAGTGTCGCTCTAGCGGCTTGCACCGTCGCAGTCGGACAGGATGCAAAACCACAGGCGCTCCAACAGCGGCAAGCATTCGCGGGCCGACCGTTCGCCGTTCCCGAGGATATCGGCGGTAGCGGGCACCGAATTACGGTGGGAGAGGGAGATGCCAAGTTCCCTCTCATTGTCGTCCGCGGAACTCCCTATGAGATGGGATACCATTTGGGGAAACAGTTCGGGGCTGAAATGCAGACGTTTGTCCCTGAAGCCTTGACGGGCATTATGTCGGAACTGAAGACCGACCAGGCGTCGCTCATCGAGGTCTGGGCGAGGTCGGTGGCATATGGCGATGATCGAGTGGAACAGGAATTGGCTGGTTTGTCAGATGGATCGGGGATTCCTTTATCGACTCTTCAAGCCATCCATGCGATTCCTTTGCTGATGCCGTACTCGTGTAGCAGTATCGCTGCATGGGGTGATGCCACGGTTGATGGCCACCTCTATCAGACACGAAACCTCGATTGGAGCATGGAAGTCGGTGCTCACAATTTCCCGATGATCGTCCTGTACTTGCCCGAAGATGGGATCCCTCATATTGTCCCCTCATTCGCAGGCATGATCGGTGCGCATACGGGGATGAATACCAAAGGAATTGTTTTATCGGAGATGGGAGATGCTTCTGCGAAAGAAGCACCCTACTTTATCCATGCACCGCACTTCACCGTGCTGTTCCGAACGATGCTCTACGACGGCGGCTCGCTCACTCAGGCCCTAAACATCTTCGAATCTTACCCGCACACCAAACGTTATCACTATGTTTTCGGAGATGGTCAAACCGAAACGCGAGCCGTCAAGGTACGAGCCCACATGCCCGAACCAGCTGGCAAGCGCGTGCAGATTTGGAAAGATAACGACCCTGCAGATGAATTCGCGCCCAACGTTCTATCCTGCGTCGTCTACAACGACGAAGGACGCGGAGCGTTTCCAACTCTGAAGCAAGAACGAGGGAAACTCGACGGCGAAAAACTGATCGCCCTCGCAAACAAAATTCCCATCAAGGGTGGCAACGTCGAAAATGTCGTCTACGATGCGACCGCACTGCGATTGTGGGTCTCGTATGCGAAAGGAACCCAAGAAGCCTATCAGCGACCCTACACTTATATCGACTTAACCAAAATCGACTCTGACGGTGATGGCACTCCCGACTTGAGTCGTGGCAACGCAAAGAACATCGGAGCGGAAAAGTGATAGTCAGGCGTTTGCTCGATCAGCTACTGCGATCAAAACGTCGCGTGCGACTCAGTCGACTTCCCGCCGACGTTTTGTAGGCGGGAGGTCTGTATGGCTGAGGATTGGGGTGAGTTCCTTCACGAAATCCTGAGCATCACTGAAACTGCGATAGACACTCGCGAATCGGACAAAAGCCACTTCGTCCAACTCCCGCAGATACTGCATGCACAAATTGCCGATCTCTCCGGATGTGACCTCGCGCTCGTAGTTATCTAGAATGTGCGCTTCAATCTGAATGGCAAGTTGCTGAATCGCCTCCTGCTTGATCTTTCGCTTCCAACAGGCTAATTGCAGGCCACGCTCGATCTTCAACCGACTGAAATCTTGGCAGGTTCC
>JAGWWZ010000148.1 GCA_018970165.1 Planctomycetota bacterium
CAAGATCAGCTTCCGACTGGTTCCCAACCAAGATCCGAAAACTGTGGGACAACAACTCCGCGCCTTCTTAAAGGACCATACACCGCCGGGAGTTCGCGTGGAAGTCATCGACTTGCACGGTGGACGTGGCGTTGTCGTCAATCCCAACTCTCCCTACATGCAGGGGGCGGTCAAAGCGGTGGAAGAGGGATTTGATGTCAAACCGGTATTGATCCGGGAGGGAGGCTCGATCCCGATCGTCGCACAGATGGTCGATGCCCTGGATTGCGACGTACTATTGATCGGATGGGGCCTCGACGATGATGGAGCTCACAGCCCCAATGAGAAATTCTGCCTGGAGGATTTTTATCGTGGCATCCGAGCCAGCAGCCGACTTTGGCATCACCTCGCTCAATCGGTGGTGGCCTAAGTTACCATCGCTAAGCTCCGCCTACACATGCTTTTCCAGAACTCAAGTAGGGTTCTGGTTGGTGTTCATTGCGTGGTGGTGCGGTTGTGGAGTGTTGGCTGACGCGGGGGAATCGGCATTTGATACTGCGCATTTACGAGATCGCACCAAGTGTGTTGGCATCTTTCTCGGTCGCGATGCCCAGTATGCCTTTCTCGCTGTGCGCCGCGCAGCAGTCGGTGAGGCCAAGGGCTCTCTTCGCTCGTACCTCAACAAAGCCGACGAAGACGAGAAGGTCGCTTACCAGCAACTTCGCGACCGCGCGCAGGCCATGTTGCAGGAACCTGATCACAACGAATATCGCTTCCTTCTAGAACAAGAACTCGATCGAGCCTCGCGTTGGCTCAGCGGCGAGGGGAGGATGCCATCGGAACTTGTGATCCTCTCCATCCCGCTCGGAGATGTCATCAAATGGGAAATTGCCGGGCGCGAGAACCATGCGCTGGCGACTTGGGCATGGCGTAAACAAATCGATGCACCGGAGTCGATCGACGCAAACAAATTGCGAGAACTCTTGCAACAAGCGAACGTCGACTGGAAGCAGGACCTTCCGGACCTGGGTTCCCGATTTCAAGCCATGCCTCAAAATGGAGACGAGTGGCGGGCCAGGATGGCGATCGTTCGCTATTCCCGCGACCGTGAGATCGAATTCCAAGGGACCGCAAGCATGATGGTGCGAGTCGGCGATCGCAATGCTCAAGCCGACATCGGCAAGCTTCTGGCCCAAGGTGTCCAGCAACAATCGCAGGATTTGCTGGGTGAATTGCTCGATGGCCGCAAGGCCAAGCGCCGCGATTGGTTGGAGTCCTGCCGGGAGATGCTCAAGGAGGAACGGGACGACTACTTCCGCGCTTCATGCATGGAGCAAGAAGGGGTTGGTGGCGACGGCTTTGTGGAATCCGTCTTTGTTGTCCGCTTCGGCAATGACTGGAAACCGATTTGGAAATCCAAAGTACCGATCGATATCCGATCGGTTCCCGAAACGACACAGAAACAGGTAGAGAACGATCCCCAGATTCGGTCGCTACTGACTCTCGTGGAGTCACTCGGCGTCGGCTCGAACGATGTATTCGATCGCGCGGTCAAGATGGGAGCCGCGACGATGCAAGCTCAATCGCAAGTCAATCAGCAGTTTGAGTTCTTTCGTCAGCGATACCAGCATCGCCTGGATATTCCAGTGCTCCGTTGGGACGTCACCTCTCCGGACAGGCTTCCGAGGCGCTGATGGAGAAGGCTGCGCAACGATCGGTTCCCCTCGTACAATCTACTTCCCAGTCGTATCCACTTCGTCAATCTTTGTCTTGGTCGGATACAATGTTAGAACCTTATTCGTGGTCCATGCTTGCACCTTTTCCAACGCAGCACGGGCCTCTTCGAGTGTCCGGCATTGAATCACCAGATCATCGGCGTAACGATTCATCTCGTAGCCCGCATTTGCCATTAAGTGATCCAACTCATTGAGGTACAGGTTACTCAGCAGAGGGCTGAGAACTGCACCTTGAGGTGCTGCACTTTCCGGTGTCCAGCGATCAAGGCCATCCTCGATCGAGACGTGATCTACCCCCCGCTGCCAGAGGATCAATTTGTTTTATCCCTCCGGCTGACCTTTCTTCAACCTTGATGACCCGGTGTGCCGGATACGAAAGGCATCTTAGGCTTCGCTATTTCGTAGCAAGCTCGCCGCAGACGACAGGCCGAATCGTGTTCGTGAAACTACGGACTAGGAAGTCGACCTCCAGTCCGTCGGCAAGGACAGTAAGACGGACTGGGAAGTCCGTCTTACAAGATTGTGTCTTTGCCACGTTAGTGCTCAGGCCCAATCGTATAACTCCTGCCACTGGTCGTCGGGAAACGAATTACGGGACCTTCCATGACGCGCAAGGGTCCGTCGGTTTCCTGAACCATGCAGGCTCTGTCCCACGGGTTCCGTACGCGACACTCTTCGCCCAGTCTCGATTCGATTTTAATCTGAGTAACGTTACCCCCGTCAAAATTGCTCGAGACCACAAACCCGCCTCGCGCCAGCAATCGAAACGAAGCGGTCCAGTTCTTTGGCCAGGCCGGGAAGAGATGGATCACCTCGGGCTCGCCCGGTCGAGCTGACACGCTCTGCAACAGTGCATCCTGAAGCGTCATCGTGAGCAGTCCGAGATGTTCGACGGAAGCCGCAGTCGGTCCCTCAAACAAACTCATCCCATTGGCCAACGGCGAAAACGCGCCCGCATAGCGATCAAGAATCGCAGGAAGTTCGTCGCCGCGTCCCGCGCGAACAACTGCGATCGGCGAGCGGATTGCTGTGTTGGTCCCGGCCCCGCCAAGCACCGACTTGTGTCGCGGTGCGAGGTCGAGCAATTTCTGTACGATGGGATCGGTCGCCGCATTGCGGGTTTCCAGAGTCCAGTCTTCGAATGGGAAGACGGGGGTGAGCCAGACGTCTTCCGGATTGTGCTGTCCGTCCATTTCTCCGAGGTATCCAGCGGCCCAAACATCTTCCGCTAGAACACCGCCGGTGAGTGCTTTCGCTTGCGGATCGCTTCCCATAGGATAGGGCGCAAGGTTCTCCAAAAGCTCTTTCCACTTGTCGCGCAAATCGAAATCGACATTCAGAATCTCCGCTGCTTGAATCGCCAGCGGCACGGTGCCCCGGATTGCCGCCAAGTCCATGATGCTGTCCTTGACTCCCCAGAAGTCCTCGTGCGCATTCGTCCCGCTCACATGGTAACGATCATCTGCTTCCTTTCTGACCAGGTGACGATAGAACTCAACCGTTCCGCGCAGCAGCGGATAGGCGTGAGTCCGAAGCCATTCCCGATCGCCCGTATATCGATAGCGCCACCAAGCATGGATCGCCACTTCGCTCCCGGAGGATGCCACATGACTGATCCAACTGAATCGGCCTTTGTCAGGCGGCTGCGTCACGACATTGAGTTGGCTGTCGAATTGACAAAGATCCTTCGCTCGCGGCGACATTTCCGTGTGAGGTTTTCTTCCTAGAAGTACATCCTGGAACTCGGCGGCCACATCCTCCGGAAGCACTGTCGGCCCATCAAACGCTGTTGTTTCCGGAAAGTACGCACCGGAAATCCCCCACCTCTGCGTGGCGGCTCTCTCGCAGTTTGGGAGCTGCTTCAGATACATGTTGAAGAACGGCTGCGTCAGGTCGATCGCGTCGGCGGCCAGGAGTGGGAAGTAGAGCATCTCGGTTGTCCAAACCCAGTACTGCGAACCCCATCGCCGCTGGTCCCCGGACGTGACGAACAGTGAACCATTCCATTTGGGTGGCAGTTCGCCGCGCGAGGAGCTGGCCATGTGATAAAGATGCAAGTCGTGCCACCGCTGAGCCCGCTGCGCCTTGCCGTCGTCGCTCGACAAGTCGACAAACGTCCGCGACCAGAAGTCCCGCCACCACTTCTGGTGCTGCTCTCGCAATTCCGTCACAGATCTCGATGCGGCTTCCTCGAAAAGAGCAACTGCTCTTGCTAAGGGATGGTCTGCGGCTTGCCAGGAAGCGGCACTGGAGATCAGAACCACGCGTTTGCCTTTGGCAGGGGGCAGTATGAGCGTCCGGGTCATCGCAGATATTGGAACAACCTTTGCTGCGTCGTTCGCTGCACTATCGTTCTTGGGTAATCCAACCACGACAGCCGACGCGTTGTGGAAGTCACGCTCGCGAAACCGCTGTTGAAGCACAACTTGCTTCGGCTTGTCCACGAAACCTGTTGATGCAAAATTCTCGCCCGCTCGCACTTCGGGCTCGCGCAGCATTGAAACGGCGACTTGCAGAGGTTGCGGTGATTCGCGCCGATCGTCAATTTCCAAAACGAGTACATCGGTCTCGGCCGAGAGAAACATCCGCGCGACGATGTCTGCGGTTTCAATCGTGCACTCCGCATTCTCCAGCGAGAGCTGTTGTCGGAATTTCCCTTTGCCAGCGTCGAATGGTTCGCCGCCTACTTGGATCACCACGCTGGCAATCCCACCGCAGTAATCGGTGGCGCTTCCGATCTGGCCGGGTCGTCCTTGATGGTTGGCATTGACCGCGAAGACATCCACGCGATGGATCTGCATGTGAATCGCCTTGGGCGATGTCCAGACCATCGTTCCCATGCGGCCGTTGCCAATCGGTTGTCCTTCATCAGGTGTGGCCGCTGGTTTGTCATAGACCAGATCGCTGCGAGCGACGCCCGTTCGTTGGTTTACCGTTTCAGGATGTGGTTCGTCTGCGGAGCAGACACCGAACATCATGAAAACTAGATAGTTGGTGACAAGTCGCAGTCGCATCACAATAAAATCTCCTTCACCACATGACCGTGCACATCGGTCAGACGGTAGTCGCGGCCAGCGTGGCGGAAGGTCAGCTTCTCGTGATCGAGCCCAAGGGTATGCAGGATCGTCGCATGAAAATCGGGCATGGTGACTTTGTTCTCGGTGACGTAGTAGCCGAACTCGTCGGTCTGACCATAGGTCACTCCGCCGCGAATGCCACCGCCTGCCAACCAGACGCTGAATGCATGCGGGTGATGATCGCGGCCATCGCTCCCTTGAGCTGCAGGCGTACGGCCAAACTCCGTGCCAAAGATAACCAGGGTATCCGACAGCAGGCTACGAGCCTTCAAATCTTTCAGCAGCGCGGCGATCGGCAAATCGACCCTGGCCGCGTTCGTCGTGTGATTGTTCCGCAGATCGCCGTGAGCGTCCCAGTAGTTCCGCGGATAACTGAAGTTGACTTGCACGAACCGCACACCAGCTTCCAAACAGCGGCGAGCCAGCAGACATTGGCGACCGAACTCGTCAGTCGGCTCAACACCGATCCCGTATGCCGCATGAGTCTCAGCGGTCTCGCGACTAATATCCATCACTTCGGGCGCCTCTGCCTGCATGCGAAACGCAAGTTCGAACGAATCGATGCGGGCTTCGAGAGCCGAGTCAGGTCCCTGGCTGGCAAGATGACGCTCGTTGCGCCGTTTCAGCAAATCGAGCTGCAGCCGCTGGAGCTCCGGCTTCTCCCCCGGCGAAAGGCTCGACAGTTTCGCTTCTTTGAAGTGAGTGCCACCATCCCCCAGCCGCGTCCCCTGAAAGGTTGCCGGAAGAAATGAAGAACCGTAATTCTGCGCCCCGCCGTGATAAAGCGAAGGGCTCAGACTGAGAAAGCCTGGCAGGTTTTGGTTCTCACTCCCTAAACCGTACAACGTCCACGCCCCGAGGCATGGACGCGCAAAAACTCCGCTGCCGGTGTTGATGTTCAGCAGCGCCGGTCCATGCGAAACAAAATCGGCACCGTTCATCGATCGGATGACGGCAATGTCATCGATGCAACCGCCAATGTGGGGAAACAGATCGCTGACCTCGATCCCGCTTTGGCCGTATTTTTGAAATTTCCAAGGGGATGCCAGCAGATTACCAGTCCCTCCAAACTCGAACTTCGGTTTTGCGAACGGCAGCGGCTGACCGTTCATCTCGATTAGCTTAGGCTTGGGATCGAACGAGTCGACGTGGGAGACACCACCATGCATGAATAAAAAAACAACGCGTTTCGCGGTGGCGGGGAAATGCGGCCTCTTGACCGCCAGCGGTCCAGCCACCGGGCCATCCGCTCGCGAGTTTTCGGACAGCAGATCTGCCAAAGCCAGGCTGCCAAACCCCAACGCAGACCGCTGGAGAACTTGTCGACGTGTAAGTGGATTGGTCATGGGGCTGCCTTATGCCTTTGTTGGTTCTCACTCGACATACAAAAACTCGTTGCTGCACAGGAGCGACTGGCAGAACGCCTGCCAGGCCGCGAATCGCCGCTCCGCTTCAGATGTCTCAGCGAGAGTCGGCGACTTCTGGAATGCCGTCAGGAAGGCGGTCGTGTCTTCCTGCTCAAGTGGAGTTGCCGACCGACCATAGGCTAGGCGATGGGCCAGTTCGATCCGCTGTTCATCGTTCTGTTGCCCATCCGACAACAAACGCTCGGCGAACGCCTTGGACTGTTGACGGACGAGCGGATGGTTCAGCAGGAATAACCCTTGCGAGGCTACAGTGGTTTCGTTGCGGACCGCTGTCACACCGTTCGGATCGGCAGCATCGAAGAGAGCCAGAACATCCGGCAGCATGTTGCGTACGATCGGCAGGTAGACCGATCTCTTGCGAAACGTCGTATAGAACTCGTCATCGGCTCCGACGCGATTCGGTCGAATAATGGCGTTTATATCCTCGGCTTTCGATAGCAGGAAATCGCCACTCTCGGAACGGCCAGCTACCAGATCCAGCTGACCGCTGGTCCGCAGCAACGCATCGCGGAGTTCTTCGGCCGTTAACCGGCGGCGGCGAACCTGATATGCGGCCAGCCTAGCGGGGATCGGCGCGCTTTCACGCTTAGACCACGATTCTGCATTCTGCATTCGATAGGTTTTGGACAACACGATTTGGCGGTGCAACTGCTTGATGCTCCAACCGCTCTGGAGGAACTGAGTCGTCAGCCAGTCAAGCAGCGCTGGATCCGAAGGGTAGTCTCCGCGCGTACCAAAATTGTCCGGCGTCCCGACGATGCCGCGTGCAAAGTGCAATTGCCAAACGCGATTGACAAGAACGCGTGCGGTCAATGGATTGGAGGGGCTTGCGATCCAGCGGGCCAACTCCAGCCGTCCGCTGCTCATCTGGTGTGGATCGATGATGGGCTTACGATCGCTCTCGGTCGCGGTCGAGGTAGTTGCCACAATCCCCAATGGACCGCGAGGGACGACTTTTCCCAGCGTGAAGCGATTCCCTCGCAAGTGAACTCGCAGATTGCGCGGCTGAGTCTCTTTCGGTGCCATCGCTATAATCGGTTCGACGCCCGCTTCCTGGGGGATCGGAAATTCCCACCACATCGTTGCATTGCGGACTTCGTTCTGGAACGGTTCGGTACTGCGAAAGATTCCCGCCATCGCGTAATAGTCGGTGGCACGAATCGCGTCGAACTTGTGGTCGTGACAGCGGGCACAGGCGAGCGTTAATCCCAACATCGCTCTGCCCGTTACATCGATCTGATCATCGACGATATCGAGCCGCGATTGCTCCTTGTCGGTCTCGGCCAATGCCTTGGGGCCGATCATCAGGTAGCCTGTGGCGATGATCCGGCGAGTGTTGATGGCCACCGATTCTGTAGGTGGCAAGAGATCGCCAGCGAGTTGTTCAATAAGGAACTGGTCATAAGGAAGGTCGTTGTTGAAGGCGTCGATCACATAATTGCGATACCGCCAAGCGTGCGCCATCACGGCGTTGGCGTCGTTCGCCGTCGACTCTGCATACCGGACCAGATCGAGCCAATGGCGTCCCCAACGCTCTCCGTAGTGCGGTGAATTGAGCAATCGGTCAACGACGGTCTCGTATGCCTGCGGTGATTTGTCGGCGAGAAAAGCGTCAACCTCGTCGGGAGTCGGCGGCAGGCCTGTTAAATCGAACGTCACCCGGCGAAGGAATGTCCGCTTGTCGACTTCCGAAGGGGGATTCAAACCGTGAGATTCCATCGCCGCGAGCGTGAAGCGATCGACCGGAGTCAGTACCCACGCTTCGTTCTTCACTTTCGGTGGCGAGATCTCGCGAACCGGCTGGTACGCCCAATGACTCTTCTCGACATCGGTGTAGGCCGCTGGCTTGGCGACAGTCCGCTCCTCATCGATCCACAGACCGAACTTCTCACCGAGGTACGCCTCCACGCCCAGCCGGTCGCCGTCGGCCAGCGCCAAATTGTAAACCAGCACCTCGCCGATATCCCCCTGAAACGCGCCGCACCAACTCAGCGCCTTACCCAGGAAGACGCCGATATCTGCACGGTGCTGGATATCAGGCACCGTATCGCGACCGGTCACGGGTTGGCCTTCGACCGGCCCGACCAACTTGCCGTTGATGTAGAACCGAGTGGTGTCTTTGATAGGGCCTGGCGTCTTGACGAATGTCGCAATGATCGGCTTACCGAATCGTGGCTGGAACGAACCCGGCGCCAACACGGCATCGTGTCCCCAACCACCCGCGAAGTCGAGCGAGAATTGCTGCGGTTGATCGATTTCGATGAGTGCCGCCAGCGGTTTGCCCGGATCGCCGGAATGCGCTGGATTCCCCACGCAGAAAATCGACGAGTGCGATGGTTGCCCGTCGAAACGAGACAAGTTCATCACGAGGGAAATGGTCAGCGCGGCGTCCCCGCGAATATCGACCGGATTGCCGGGAGAAGAAGCCAGCCCCGTCCACTGCGAAAACCGGACCGCCGGACGACCATAGAGATTACTTTGCCGCACGAAGTTTCCCGGCCCTCCAACGCCCCCTTCACGCACTCCTTTGGTTGCCGAAACATCGCGACCATGACCGCTCTGATCGGGCCATACGAACACGCTCTCGCCATCGGCAAGTTGCAACGCATCAGCCCGCAACCACAGTTGCAAGGCCGATGCAAGGTCTCCACTGTTGGGCAGCCGTGCCAATGTGATCGTATTGGCTTCTGCCTCTTCCGCAGAAATCTTGGCTGCCGCGCCTGGCCAAACGGCCCCCTCGCGAACCCACTTTTCGAGCGCCTCGATCTGCGCCGCGGTCAGCTTGCCATCGGGCGGCATCTCCAGTCCGTTCTCATGGCGGACCGCCTGCAGCAGCAGACTCTGTTCGGGTTTCCCGGCTACAATTGCAGCACCTGTATCGCCCCCCTTCGACGCAAACTCGCGCGAGTCGAGCCGCAGCCCTCCTTTCGCCTCGGTCCCGGCATGGCACTTGTGGCAACGTTCGATCAGCAGCGGCCGGACGTGTCTCTCAAAGTGCTCTTCATCGGCCCTCACCGAGCCTGCCAACACGAGTATCGCCAGACAACCCAGGTAGCGAATCATGGCCTGGCTCCCTTCCGCTGCTGCTTTTTCCAGACAGCATGAGCGTTCTGGTTGAATTCGGTATTCTCCAGATGGGACTGCAGATTTCGCTTAGCCTGCTCGCGGTCGTTACCCAGAAAACTCTCCAGCAGCTTCTCGTGGAGGAATGGGACGAAGCTCAGGTTTTCGAGCTGCCGTTCGGCCAGCAGATAGTAGCCTCGCATTCGACCATAGATTGCCAGCCAGAGCGGTATATGGTCTTTCATACCGGCGGCAATCAGCAGTCGCTGGTGAAAATCCGCATCGAGGCTGAGAAGTGACTGCTCATCTTTTTCATCTGCTGCCTCGCGCATCTGGCGGAGAATCTTGTTCCACTCCAATCGTTGTTCTTTCAGTACTTCGGGCGTGAGGCGTTGCAACGCGTAAAGTTCCAACTGCACACGCATCGGAATGAGCAAAGGGGCCACATGCTCGGTTGACTCCGCTGCAACGGTCACGCCGCAATTCGGTTTGGCTTCTAGCACGCCTTCGAGCGTCAACTGCTGCAGCGCCTTGCGGACGGGATGCCGACTGACTTCGAACTTCTCTGCCAGTTCATTTTCCCGCAGAGGTGTGCCAGGCGGAAACTCCCCAGCGACGATCGCCCTTCGCAGCAGATCGACGATCTGATCGGAAATATTCGATATAACGAGGCCGCGAGTGCGCATGACGGCTCATTCGATAAGGGGGGAGTCTTTGGCGGGGAAAATCAGGCTAGAGCGTGGATTGTATATTGGATACAATCGTATTGCAAGGAGCAAAAGAGATTTCTCGGCACTTTCTTAAGGTTGTTTGGGCGAGGGTTGCCAATGTCTATGCATCGCGCAGTGCCCTTCCGGGACGTTGGTGATGGGCCACGACTTCCTACGGTCGGTGGTGCCAACATACCGTTGCATCGTCCCGCTGCGATCTGAACCGAATAGAATCCACTTTCCGTCGGGCGAGACGGCGGGGTGATAGTGTCGTGTCCCTGATTGCGAGCGTGTCAGCCGTGTCCGATGCCCTTCAAGATCAACCCGCATCAATTCGATCTGATCATCGACTTTCGCAGTATAGAAGACAGGCCGACCATCTGGCGACCAGACTGGAATATCACTGCTTTCGCTGTGAAAGTCAGGGGGTTTCAACACCTCTACGATACCTCGATATCCAACACGATCTGCAAGCTTCCTGAGCCCCGACCCGTCCTTCTTCACAATGTGCGGATGGCAGTCGTAGTGCTCGCCCGAAACAAACATCAGCCACTGTCCATCGGGCGACCACTGCGGAACAAAGTTAAACGGATTGACAGTTTCGATCCATCGTTTGTCACTACCATCGATGTTCGACACAAAGATCTGGTGGTTCTCGTGATAGCTGATTCGCGAACCATCGGGGGAGAATGAGTAGCCATACGCAAGACCTTCACCCTGCCCGGAGACGTCCCGCTAGTTAAGGCCGTCGCGGTCCATGAGGTACGGCTTCGCGACGCCGTTGATCAAAGGAGTGAAGCCGTAGCCGCTCTCATCAGGCAGGAAGAACAATCCCGTGTTATAAATGCTGACGCGGTCAATAGCAGTCAGGTTGATGATGGCCCCCGTCTGATGATCAACATGACAGGTAACCAGCAGTGTGAAAGTCTGTTCAAAACTTTCTCCCTTCAGCGTAAAGCTGCTGCGGAGTCGATTTGGTGTTGGTTCTCAGGGGTGTTTTCTCAGTCGATAGTTGGTCAGCGCCTATTCCACGCGAGTTTGTCGCGATGGAAATCCGGAATATCCTCCCCGAACGCGTGCATCGCCGGAACGAGGAGAGCAAGCACTATTGATACAAGCAGGAATCTCCCTGACGTCTTTATGTAAGCAACTCCTCAACGACCCTTGCCCCGGTGACGTCCGGATCAGTCAGGCGCTCCGGGCGGCCGCTGTGGGTGAAGGTCAGTCGCGTGTGGTCGATCCCCAACTGATTCAGGATCGTCGCATGCAAATCGGGAACACTGACGCGGTTTTCGACCGACTTGTAGCCAAACTCGTCAGTGGCTCCGTGGATGTGTCCCGCTTTGAATCCGCCTCCTGACATCAGGGTGCTAAAGGCGTGACGATTGTGATCGCGACCATCGGCCCCTTCCGTGATCGGTAGTCGGCCGAACTCGCCGGTCCACATCACGATCACATCATCGAGGAGTCCTCGCTGCTTCAGATCCGTGATGAGGGCTGCGCTCGGTTGGTCAACATAGCCACAGATTTTGCGCAGATCGTTCTTCAAGTTCGAATGATTGTCCCACGGCTGAAAGGATGGATCGAGCGGCGGGAAGACTTGAACAAAACGAACACCCGATTCGACCAATCGCCGCGCCATCAAGCATCGCGTTCCGTACGCCGCTGTCGTTGGATTGTCGAGGCCATACAACTTGCGAGTCGCTTCGGTCTCTTGTGACAGATCGAGCAACTGAGTCGCGGTCAACTGCATCCGAGCCGCGAGTTCAAAGTTCTCGATCCGCGCCTCGAGTTCTGATTCACCGGGATGCTGATCGCGATGCATCGTGTTCAATTCCTGCAGGAAACGGCGAGAGCGAGCCTGACTATCCGGTGACGACGAGCGAGACGGACTCAAGTGCAAGACCGGTGAACCGGACGAACTGAATTCAGTCCCCTGATAGACCGCAGGTAGCCAACCGCTCGACCATACCATCTTGCCCGAGGTGTTGTATCCCCCTGGATCGCGAAGCACGACGTAACACGGGAGGTCTTGGTTCTCGGTCCCCAACGCATAACCGATCCACGAACCCATCGCAGGCCGACCGTTGAAGGTCTTCCCCGTCTGCAGCATGTTCAGCGCGAATGGGTGGTTATTGTTCTCGGTGTACATCGAACGGATAAGGCATAAATCGTCTACGACACCCGAGAGATGGGGGATCAGTTCCGAAAACTCCATACCGCACTGACCATGTTTGGCAAACTGGAACGGTGTCCCCATGAGAACATTCTTGTTCCCTAGCTGAAAGACTTCGACTTGCTCGGGGTGAGGTTCGCCGTTCCGTTTCGACAACTCCGGCTTGGGATCGAACAGATCCATTTGCGACGGGCCACCGTTTTGACACAGTTGGATCACCGCTTTCGCCTTGCCCGGGAAATGCCCCGGTCGCGGTGCCAGCGTATTCGCCCCGCGCGGCGATTGACCCTCGGCGAGCAACATGCTCGAGAGCGCAAGCGATCCGAAACCACTTCCGAGAGACTGAAGGAGCATTCGTCGAGAGATCAGGGGATGATGCATGATGGGGAAACTCCGTAAGCCTCTTCGTTCGTAGTACCGCCTTTAGGCGGCGCCGCACACCGCCCCTCATCTCTTGCGCCACAACAGCGATTGAAAACCAACCAACTATACATCCCATGAGTCTCCATAATTTCGGACAGGATAACTCCGCCATACGTCGGTAAGCCAATCTCGACCTTTT
>JAGWWZ010000149.1 GCA_018970165.1 Planctomycetota bacterium
CGAGTCGGATTCGTCGTGCACGTGATGCAAGTTGCGGGAGCAGAGATGCTCGTCACGCAACTGATCGAACGCTTGCAAGACAAAATCGAACCGGTTGTGTTTTGCTTGGATGCCGTCGGTGCGCTTGGGGAGCGTTTGATCGAGGCCGGTGTACCGGTCGTCGTTTTGAATCGTTCACCAGGGATCGATTACGGCCTCCCGTGGCGCTTCGCAAAAGAGATTCGGCAGCGGAAAGTCGATGTCCTTCACGCCCATCAGTACACCCCTTATTTCTACTCTGCGACTGCAAAGTTGTGCGGTGCTTGGGGTGTGAAGATCATTTTCACTGAGCACGGTCGACATTACCCTGACGTGGTTTCATGGAAGAGACGGCTAGCGAATCGTGCGATCCTCTCACGGCTAAGCTTTGACAGGACCGCCTGCTGTGATTTTTCCGCCAGAGCCACCGAACTCAACGATGGCTTTCACCATGTAAAAACCATTGCTAATGGAGTGGACTTAGAAAATATTCAACCTCTACGCGATCCGTTCGAACGATCTCAATTGCGGCAATCCCTCGGGCTGCGAAACGATCTGCTCTACGTGGGATGCATCGCTCGGTTTCACCCTGTCAAAGATCATCCGATGCTGTTGCGAGCGTGGAAGCGAGTTTGCACCAACATGCCGCAAGCAAGGCTTTTGCTCGTCGGCGACGGACCGGAGAAAGTCCGAATGGAATCTCTTGCGGACGAGTTGGGAATCTCCGACACCATTGAGTTTTGGGGAGTACGCAACGATGTACCGAACATCCTGCGTGCGATCGATGTATTCACCTTGACCAGTGTATCGGAGGCATCCTCGTTGACGCTCCTGGAGGCTATGGCTTGCGCGTGCCCGGTCGTCATCACCGACGTTGGCGGGAATGGCGAACATGTGACCGATGGTCTTGAAGGATGGCTCGTACCGCGGCACGATGACGAAAGTTTGGCAGAACGGCTACAGCAAACCCTGCGAGATCACGACCAGCGCAGCCGCATGGCAGCACATGCTCGCCTGCGTGTCGAGCGGCAATTCTCTCTTGAGAATACTCTATCAAATTACGAGGATCTGTTCCTCAGTGCCGGGAAGGAGCGCCGGTCATGAGGCAGTTCCTAAAGGTCATCGGTCAGACAATTGCAGCGATTTTTGTGCTGCCAATGGTAATCTCGCACAAGATCGCATCCTGCTTCCAGTCGCCGGACGAATCGCTCACAGGACACTCTCACCTACTCGCCCTGTTACCGGGACGCATGGGATCCTATCTGCGAGTCGCTTTTTATCGATTAACTCTCAGGCATTGCGATGTCACAGCATGTATTGAGTTTGGGTGCCTGTTCTCTAAGACGGGAACTTCGATAGGTCGGAATGTCTACATCGGACCCTACTCGCAAATCGGCCTGGCGACTATCGAAGATGATGTGCTGATCGGACCATCGGTGATGCTCCTCAGCGGCGGCGTAGCACACGGCTTTGAAAGAATCGATATCCCCATACGCGAGCAACCGGGTGTCGTTCAACGAGTAACGATTGGCACAGATACTTGGATTGGCGCGGGAGCCATTGTCATGGCAAGCGTCGCACCCCAGTCGATCATCGGCGCGGGAAGCGTGGTTACGAAAACCTATGACCCACGCTGGATTTTGGCTGGTAATCCGGCTCGTCCCCTGCGTTCTCGATTGCAGTTGTCCGAAACGAAACTGGGCAAGAAATCAGCGGAATAATCGTTACGTCCCTTCTCTTGGACATAAATCTCACAGATTCGCAAGCCGCCGTGCTACCTCTCCAAAGTGGGGGGGGATTTGGAATTAGTCTGAAATGGATGCAGTCAAAATCAACGCGCACACGGGGGCACATTTTTAAATGTGTCACCCACGGGAACGAAGTGCGCGCCGACTTGGAAAACAATGTCATTTGAAGCAGTGAATTCCTGGGTGTACTCTCCCTCGTGACCATGCATGAATCCCGTTCCACGTTGATTGAGCCGACTTCGGGTTGGAAGTTCATCGATGCTCGCGAACTTTATCGTTATCGAGACTTGATTCGCTTCCTTTCCTGGCGGCAGATCAAGCTTCTGTACGCGCAGAGCGCGTTGGGAATTGGTTGGGCGGTATTGCAACCCCTTCTGACCTTGGCAGTATTTGCGGTCGTGTTCGGCAAATGGACACGAGTAGAATCCCATGGGATTGCATATCCACTGTTCGCCTTTTGCGCGATCGTCCCATGGACCTATTTCGCAAACTCGATCTTAGAAGCTGGGAACAGTCTGGTTTCGCAGGCGGACATGATCAACAAGGTGTACTTCCCTCGAGTGATCCTCCCCTTGTCGAGTGTCCTAGCGAAACTCTTGGACTTCTCGATCGCATTTGCGACTCTACTGATTCTCCTTTGGATCAATGGGATCCCACCTACGGTCCGCATGTTGATTCTCCCGGTCCTTGTGGCAGTGATGGTGATGGCCGCGTTGGGACTGGGATTATGGTTGACTACCCTGGCTGTGAAGTATCGTGACTTCAAACATGCCATGACCTTTCTCGTCCAATTGGGAATGTTTGCAACACCTGTAGCGTACTCGACCTCGGCAGTACCTGAGTCCTTACGACCACTTTATGCTCTGAATCCTATGGTGGGCGTCATCGAAGGATTTCGAGCGTCACTGCTTGGCTCAACCGAAATTCCCTGGGGACTTTTGGCCATAGGGGGATCGAGCGCGGCTCTCATGTTGATTTCGGGCTTGCTCTACTTTCGGCGACAAGAGCGATCCTTCGCGGATATCGCCTGAGTTTTATGTTAGCTATAGAAGCTCGGAATCTCTCCAAGGCATATCGCATCGGAACGCGAGAAGCGGCTCCAGAGTCCTTGATGGAGTTGGCTGGTCGGTTCCTGATGGCTCCTTGGCGCAACTGGCGTCGGATTCAACGCATGGATGTTTCCGGTCAACCCGATTCGTCGGATGACCTTCACTGGGCGTTGAGTGATTTATCGTTCGATGTTCGCGAGGGAGAGTCGCTTGCAGTCATAGGTCGCAATGGAGCGGGCAAGAGTACTCTGCTGAAGATCCTTAGCCGGATCACGGAACCCACATCGGGGCATGCATGGATTCACGGTCGGGTCGCGAGCCTGCTGGAAGTAGGAACGGGATTTCATCCTGAATTGACAGGTCGTGAAAACGTCTATATGAACGGAACGGTACTGGGGATGACCAAGCGGGAGATCGACCGCAAGTTCGATCGTATCGCCGAGTTCTCGGGTGTAGAGAAATTTCTCGATACCGCCGTCAAACGATACAGCAGCGGAATGAAGGTTCGGCTGGCCTTTGCCGTCGCAGCTCATTTGGATCCAGAGATCCTGATTATCGATGAAGTCCTCGCGGTCGGAGATGCGAGTTTCCAAAAGCGCTGTATGGACCGTATGGCGGAAATCGCTCGCGAAGGGCGGACAATATTGTTCGTCAGCCATAATCTGGACCTTGTGGATCGCCTTTGTAAGCGAGCGATCGTCCTGAGGCAGGGGCGGTTGACCTACGAAGGGAATGTCCAGGATGCAATCTCCTACTATCTAACCGATGACTCCCAGCGCGGCGCTGTTCGCGATCTTTCGAAACATCCTAGATCAGGTGACGGTCGTGCACGTTTCACTCAGGTAAAGATCCTGAACGCATCTGGGCAACCATCCGATTATCATGCATTTGGGAACTCCATTCGGATTGCTATGACGATCAATGCGACCTGCGATCTGAGGGATGTCGGCGTGGCAGTGGTTCTGAGTACGGTATCTGGAAGCAGAGTAATCACCGGATGGAATCGCGAAGCCGATACACCATTGCACTTCGAACGGGGGGAGAATCATTGCTACTGCGAGTTTGAGGATTTAAGACTTCGACCTGGGCATGAATTGTGGGTGAGCCTATGGATGGAACAGGGAGGTGGTGTACTTGATTTTGTGGAGTCGGTCACGGAGATAGAGTGCAGAGCCCAAGATGATGATTCCCAACGCTTATCGACCGATCGAGCACAAGGGGTCATCGCTCTAAGGCAGAGATGGTGCAGCGATGTGCCTACCGGAACCGTGAAGTCCAGGGTTCAGGTTTCCCAGTGATCCAGCGACTCTTACCTCTTCGTGTTCGCGCTGCGGCTCGTTCATTGTCTCGGTTATGGAATGAGAATCGGCCCTTGCTCTGGCGAATCCTCGAATGTGTTCGGCGTAGCTCGCTCGTTGAGGTGCTCGCATGCCTCGAGGATGGCGGAGGAGAAGGGGTGTCAACGTTTACGATTCGATTGATTTCCAGAAAAGCTCCTTTGACTCTGCGGCGAGGATCGAGCGACTTCGCAGTCTTTCGACAGGTCATTCTCGAAGACCAATACAACCTACCGGAGATTTCGGAACCGGAGTACATCGTAGATGCGGGTGCGAACATCGGATTGAGTAGCGTGGTTTTTCTCGAACGCTATCCGAGATGCCAGGTTGTCGCGATCGAGCCCGATCCGCAGAATTATGAGATCGCAACGAAGAATCTAGAGTGTTACGGGGAGCGTTGCCGCGTGCTCCCGATTGCTCTATGGTCTTCATCGGGTACGGTCGCAGTGCAACGAGGCAACTTCCGCGATGGGCTCGACTGGTCATGTCAGACCGTAGCGGTCTGTGAGCCAGAGCAGACCACCGTCAACGCGAGTACGATGACTGCGCTCCTTTTGAAAGCAGGTTTTCCTCGAATCGACTTTCTCAAGGTGGATATCGAAGGGGCAGAGCTTCAGGTTTTCGGCGAAGGGGATACCTCTTTCCTGGAACGGACCCAATGCTGTGCGACCGAGTGCCATGACTCTTTGCGTGTGGATGTTTATTGTCAAACCATGTCGCGATACGGCTTTTCGATCCGCCACGAAGGTGAACTCGTGATAGCTTGGCGAGAGACTGCTCGAAGATGACTCACCGCAGCGGCATTCAAGTCACTACGGTGATTCCTGCATTCAACGCATCGGAATTCCTTGGTACAGCGATTGAAAGTGCTTTGAGCCAAGAAGGTGTCTCGCAACAAGTTGTCGTGATCGACGATGGATCCACAGACAATACTTCCGCAGTCCTTGCGAAATTCGGCGATCGAATCGAAAGGATTAGCCAGACCAATCGTGGACTCTCCGCAGCACGCAACGCAGGAATTCAAGCGGCCACGGGAGAATACATTGCGTTTCTCGATGCAGATGACCAATGGTGCCCTGGAAAACTAGCTCGGCAAGTTGCAGCCTTGGATTGCAATTCGAAAGCGGCGATGCTGCATTCGCAAACGGTTTCCTGGGATCCTGCGACGGGGCATGAGAGCTCTTTTGTAAAAGCACCGTCGCGGGAATACCAAGGTGACTGCTTTGCTCGTCTGTTTCAGGCCAACGCGATATGCGTTTCGTCGGTGATGGTGAGGACAACTTGTCTACGACGGTTGGGAGGCTTCGATGAACAGATTACGCGTCCAACGACGCAAGATTATGACCTTTGGCTGAGAATCGCCTTCGAAAGTCCCCTTCTGTTTGTCGAGGAGAAAGGGACTCTCTACCGACGGCACGCAGGCAATGCAAGTTTGCAGAGTCGCATGATGCTCGAGGACCAAATCCTTGTCCTTAAGAAGGGACTCTCGTACGGATACGATCGTTTGCGAAGAGAGATCGGACGCCGAAATGTGTTCCTCCGTTTGGCCAACCTCTATTTCGAGTTGGGCTATCTGCACTATGGGCAGGGAGATATCGACGCAGCTCGCGATTGTTTTCGTCTGTCGTTCCGATATGGACGTTTGGATCTCCACAGTATGATCCTGGCGTTTTTGCCGAGAAGCTTATTGAGCTACGCCGCTCGCAGGCATCAATTGCGATTATCCGCATGAACGGCCCATCTATCTTGCGAAAAACTCGCATCATTCAGTTGCTCGCCTCGGCTCAATTGGGTGGTGGGGAGATCGTCGCGATCGACTTGGCCGACTCGCTCCGAGGTGAGTTTGAAGGGATGGGCGTTTGGACCCCGGCGCATGGTGCGGCGTGTGAGGAGGCAGACAAAAGAGGTGTCCCTTCGACATCGGTACCCTACCATCGCGTATTGACCGCTGGATCGATTCATCGCGTCCGAGCGGTCCTGGCTACCTTTTACGCTCTCTGCAAAGCACGGCCGCACCTCATCCACGCACACTCCCCTTATGCATATCGGGCCATCTCACTATTTCGGAAGCCGCTTGGATTTCGCTCGATTGCACACATTCATATCGAAACCGACGTACCAACACTGAATTGGTGTTTCAAGACACCACCCGATGTCGTTGTTGCATGCGCCGAGTTTCTCGTCCCAGCGATACGTACTGCCCTGCATGCCGTCCGCGCTACGAAGACAAAAATCGTCGTCAGTCGTAACTCCGTAGACACCAACCGCTTCGTTCCTGGGGATCGAATTCGAGCTCGGCAAGAATTGGGAATGGAGTCGGATTCCAGAATCATTTTGATGTTGGCGAATTTGAGTCCGCATAAAGGGCAATCCACATTGATTCAAGCCATCCAGAGGTTGCGCGAGCAAGGACTGCCCGTGAAGGCTTATTTAGCAGGAGTCGATCGTGACCAGACCGGGTACGATACAGCGCTCGAGCGACTAGCCCGCGATCTGGGAGTTGCCGATTCGGTTCATTTTCTCGGATTCAGAAAAGACACCGAACGTTTGTTGCAAGCCGCTGATTTCTTTGCCCTTCCCTCGGAACATGAAGGTCTTCCATTATCCATTCTCGAAGCGCAAGCAGCCATGGTCCCTGTTCTTTCAGCCCCAACCGCCGGTATCCCGGAGGTGGTCCAGCATGGCAGCACGGGTTATCTCATTTCCGCAGCCGACTCGGATGGATATGCCCGTACCATTGCCAAACTGCTTCAGTCGCCTTCCGAAGCGAGGGAAGTGGCCGAGCGCGCGTATAAGAAAGTTCAAGCAGAGCACAGTTGGCAGGCCTACACTCGGTCGATTGCGAATCTCTATCGATCGCTTCTCGGTGAGAAACACTCCACGGTGATCTCGATATGAGTCGTCGTTGGTATACCATCACGGTAGACACCGAGGAGGAGTGGGACTGGTCGAGCGGTTACCCAACCTATTCGCAAAGTGTATCTAACATTCAAGGATTGGAACGATTCCATCAAGCCTGCTCGGATCGCGGGGTACCCGTTACTTATTTCTGCAACCATGCGGTTCTTTCCGATGCCGAAACCAAGACAATCATCAAGGGATTGCACGGTTCCGGCATGGCCGAGATCGGACTGCATATTCACCCTTGGAACACTCCGCCCCGGGCAAATCAAACTTCTGTACCTGGTCGCGATAGCTTTCTGGCTAACCTCCCACGGGAGGTAGCGATTGAAAAGTTGAACACGGTATACGAGTCCTTCGAAGAGTGTGAATTACCTGTTCCAACAAGTTTTCGAGGTGGTCGCTATTCGACCTCCGAATGGATTCAAGATTATCTGGTGCAACGGGGATGCAGAGCGGACGCGTCCATCCTTCCCTTTACGACATGGCGAGAAGAAGGGGCACCGGATTTCTTCGACCGCGATCCGATGCCCGTTCGTCGCTATCGCTCGAACTGGCCCCATGCTCTTTGGGAAATACCTCTAAGCCTTGCGTTCACTCGCAAGCCTTGGTCCTGGTGGCGATGGTTGTACCGATTGGGGGAACGAAGTCCTTGGCGTTACCTGCGATTGGTTGGAATCGCGGAACGTTTGTTTATACGTCGTATCTGGATTAATCTGGAACATGACTTAGGTGAGCGATCGCTGGAAATGCTTCATGTCCTGCGGCGGACCGACCTTCCCCACGTCAACATCACGCTTCACAGTTCCTCCCTCAAAGCGGGCTGTAGCCCTTATTCGTCGACTCACGAAGATGTCGAACGCCTCTACCGAAGACTCGAAGGAATCCTGGACCTGTTGCAACAGTGGTTGGAATTCGAAGCGGTCACAGTGTCGGATTTGTCAGCGAAACTAGAGAGATTACATCATGCGGATACTGGGCATCAGTCCTCTCGATAAAGACGCGACGGTCTCTTTCTTTGAAGATGGACGAGTCATTTTTGCCTGTGGTGAGGAACGTCTCAGTCGTACGAAACTGCAGGATGGTTTTCCACACCGGGCCTTAGCGGAAGGTTTGAAATGGACCGGATGGACACTGCAGTCGATTGATTGCGTAGCTTATGCATTTTTTGATGCTGAACGCGAAGCAGAGTTGATTCGTGAGTCTGAGGCCTTGGATCGCGAGTATCAACGAACGCATTCTTTGAGAAACGTCTGTGCTGCGAGACGCAATTTGTTTGTGAAGCAGTCGAAACTCGATGGTTCGCTGGCTATCCCGGGGATCAGTACTCGCGATGCGGAGTTTCTTCCCAAAAAAGCATGGCATAAACAGCTCGCCTACTGGTGGGCTACTCGTTTCGGGAGCGGTGAATCTCGAACGCATCGCCGATGGTTCGCACGTTGGATCGATCAAGCGATCCAAGATCACAAACGATGGAATCACGTTTTGATATCCGCTCTGCGGGATTATGGATTAGATGGAAAACTAACACGATTCCATCATCACGACACCCATGCGGCCAACGCTTTCTATTCATCGGGTTTCGAAGATGCCCTCGTGTTGGTGCTCGACGGCTATGGTGCTGGTTGCACTGGCGGGATCTATTCCGCGACCAAAGATGGGTTGCGATGCTTGCACCGTTACCGATTCCCGCACTCACTGGGCATATTTTACGAGCATGTCACCAGCGGTTTAGGATTCAAACCCAGTCGCCATGAAGGAAAGATTGTGGGGCTAGCTGCTTATGGAAATCCGGAATTGATCGCTCCCTATCTACTGGATCGCTTTGATCTCGACGAGGGAGAGATTCGCATCCGCGCAGGACAGAACGCGTACGTTTGCAGGGCGCTGGCAGCGAAGTTTGCAAAACGCGATATCGCGGCAGCCTACCAATACACGCTGGAAAAAGTTGCCTGTCAGAGTCTCGCTCACTGGTTGCATCAATCCGGGCATCGCAACGTCGTAATGTCAGGAGGAGTTCATGCGAATGTCAAGCTCAATCAACGCATTCAGGAAGTTCCAGGCGTAGAGGGTGTGTTTGTTTATCCGAATATGGGAGACGGGGGGTGTGCGACCGGCGCAGCGATGTTGGCGTACGGAACGACTAAAATGGAGAGCCGGCAGCTACCGGATGCCTACCTAGGTCCGGAATACTCGGAAGAGCAAATCCAGGAGGCAATCGAGGAAGCGGGACTGACCTATCAGCGATTCGATGACGTTGAGGAACAAATCGCGAGTCTCTTGGCAGACAATGCGATTGTCGCACGCTTTGCAGGTCGAATGGAATATGGGCCACGCTCTCTCGGCAATCGATCCATTCTCTACCCCGCTCGAGATCCTAAAGTCAACCAGTGGCTCAATGAGCAATTAGGACGAACCGAGTTTATGCCCTTCGCTCCTGCAGTGCTTGCCGAGGAGGCCCGCAACCTATTCCACGGAGTCCGCCCCCAATCGTTGAAGACTGCGGAGTTCATGACGATTACTTTCGATTGCACCGATTTGATGAAGCAGCACAGTCCTGCCGCTGTGCACGTGGATGGAACCGCGCGACCGCAATTGGTCAGCGAGCGGTCCAATCCGAGTTTCTACGCAATTCTGAAACACTACCAAGCATTGACGAACATTCCGGTCCTCATCAACACCAGTTTCAATATGCATGAGGAACCGATCGTATGTTCACCTCAAGATGCGGTAAGAGCGTTCCTGCTCGGAAATATTGATTACCTCGCGGCCGGCAATTTCCTCGTAAAACATCCCGAAGCGAGAGAACGATACGGCCACGAGGCAGTCCTCGCTGGTTCGAGATCGGTATGAGCACAGCAATACAGGACGCACCAATACACATCGCGAATAAGGGAATCGATCCTACGCGCTGCAGTCAATTGGTGCTCAGCGAGATTTTTCCTCCGACCAAAGGGGGGAGTGGCAAGTGGCTCTCGGAGATCTACTCGCGGCTCACCTCGAGACCGAGCCTGATGGTCGTTGGGAAAAGCAACATCGCTGTGGACATCTATCCCGAAGATGAAAGCTACCCCCATCCCATTCTTCGAGAAGATCTTTCGATGGCTTTTCGAGGGATCGGCAAGATGGCTAGCCTCTTGGCCTATTATCGGATCACCCAACGCGTACGCGCACTGGCTAAGACACATCGAGCTGCATCCATACACGCTGCTAGGCCGTTATTCGAGGGACTGGTCGCAAGGCTGATGAAAGCGACTACGGGACTGCCGTACTTGTGTTTCATCCATGGCGAAGACATCAACGTTGCCAAAACCAGTCGCGAGTTGTCGTTGCTGACAAAATCCGTCTTAAAAAATGCAGACAAGTTGATTGCGAATTCGCGGTTCACGCGCGATTTGCTGATCGACGACTGGAAGGTAGGAGCGGAACGCATCGAGCTAATGCACCCTGGCGTGGATTGTCGGTATTTCTCACCAGCGCAGGAGCTGATACCGCGGAGTCTTTTTCCGGAATCGCGCCGCGTGCTCCTGACCGTTGGGCGGCTTCAAGAACGCAAGGGACACGATGCGTTGATTCATGGTCTTGTGGAGATCCGGAAATCGATTCCCGATGTTCTCTATGCGATCGCCGGAGATGGAGAGCAGAAGCCGAAGTTGCACCGAATCGTCGAAAGTCTCGGGCTCGAAAACCATGTGCGATTCCTGGGTGAAGTCAACGATACAATCCTGCGACAAGCATACAGGGAATGCGACCTTTTCGTTCTTCCTAATCGATCCGTGGGACGCGATATGGAAGGATTTGGGATCGTCTTGCTTGAAGCCCAGGCGTGCGGCAAACCCGTCATTGCAGGGAACAGTGGCGGCACCAAGGATGCGATCGTTCCAGGCGAGACGGGCTTTCTGATCAACTGCGAAGATCCTAAGGAACCGAAAGAACTAGTCAACGCGATATGCCTATTGCTGAGCGATCAGGAAGAATGCCGCAGGCTCGGCAAACATGCTCGAAGCTTCGTAGAGACCTCCTTCGACTGGGGAGTACTCGCTCAACAGGCCAGCAAAGTCCTCCACATCAAATCAAGGACTCAGCGATGAAGCTCCTCTCTGGGTCCCCACAAGCAAGGTTCCGCTGAAGGTTCTGTCAACGTGGGTTCCGTTTTCGTTTACGCGCTCTTCTTTCTCAGTTGCATCTTAGCATTGACGATGCCACCGCTGGGATGCGCAGCATTCTATTTTTTCAACCTGCTCGACCCAGCATGGAATTGGCGATGGGACATACCGCAGGACCCAGGTTTTCAGAAGTGGATCGCCATAGCTATCCTACTCGGTTTCGTCGCGCATCAAGGGTGGCGTACCACCATCAGCAGAACATCGTTTATGACGCTCGGACTTCTCGCCACGTTCGTGTTGCTTTGTTATATCAGCGGCGCGAACTCGGCTTATCCAGCGAAGAGTACGCTGTATCTCGATATGCTATGGCGAATTGCATTGATTGTTGCGATCAGTTTACTGCTGATCGCAGATGAGAAACGAGCTGCGATTCTGGCGACTGGAAGCGTTCTCGGCCAAGCCTACAACAGCTTTCAAATCAACTTGGAGTATCTACAAATCGGGTATTGCCGCTATGCATCAATGTCCGACTGGGGGCTCAAAGGGTTGGATAACAATGGCTATTCTATTTTGACCATCCCGGTATTAGCTCTTTCGATCGCGACTGCCCTATCCCCTTGGAAATGGTGGATTCGCAGTTTGGCAATTGGTGTCTGTCTGATGCAACTACATCAACTCATGTTGCTGGAATCGCGGGGATCGATGCTCGGGGCTCTGCTCACGCTTGCGATTGCGATCTGGTATTGCCCGAAATCGATGATGACCAACACGATGCTGCTGGTCGGCGCGCTTCTTGTCTCGTTCCTCGCAGGACCTCCGGTGATCCGAGAGTTCACATCGGTATTCGCGAGTGATGGCAATCTGGATGTGTCTGCGGAGAGCCGATTTCACCTTTGGAAAGCCGGTGCAGCCATCATGTGGGATTACCCATTCCTCGGCGTTGGTCCCGGATGCAGTGCATCCTTCGTGCCGTTGTACTACAACTATGCGGCGCTTCAGGCAGACAACGAAAAGGCACTGCACAATCTGTTCTTCGAAATCATGTGTGAGAATGGCGTGTTCACAGGCCTGATCTACTTGGCCTTTTTTCTACTGCCGTGGAGTACGGTCTGGCTCAATCGGAGGAGATTCCTGTCGGATAACCCGCGCCAGTGTACGTTGGCACTCGGAGTGATCGCCGGGATTCCAGGCTACTTCCTCGCCAGTATGTTTTCGAGCGGGACGCTGATCGAATCAAGTTATCTGCTACCGATTATCGGATGTGCCTTGCTGAGCATTAAACCACCCCAGACCACGATCGCCATGGTCGAAGAGGAGTGACGGGCGGTGGCAGGAATCGCTAGAAATGCATGGCTCGATTCGCTCCGAGCATTCGCAATTCTTGCGGTGGTGGTTTGTCACATCTGCTCTGGATTCCGAGAAGTACAGCCTCAAATCGAAGGAGGCTCTCAAATCGAAGGAGGCTTGGGAGCGGTTGCTGGAATCGGAGGACACGGTGTTGATCTATTCTTTGTTCTCAGCGGATGGTTGCTCGGT
>JAGWWZ010000150.1 GCA_018970165.1 Planctomycetota bacterium
GAGGCGGGTCGTATTCGGCGGACCTCGACCCCGGACCAGTTGCGTGCTCGTCGCTCGGAATCGCGGCGTATGCGGCGAGGGAAAGCGATTCTGCGTGACGCGTGGCTATCGCCACTGACGCTCGACGAGCGAGATAAACCAGGACCGCAGAAGAGCGACTCTGGGGTGAGGGCGAGCGATAAGGGGTTCCTGTCGATGTCGCTGAAGGATTACTTGGCGTTGTTGGTCTGGACGGGTAGCAATCGACCGAGCGTTGGCAAGCCGAAGGGGACACCGGAGGTGGAATCGATTCTGAAGCGTTTGGGGATCGATGGATCGCTATGGATTGACTTGGTATGGAGGTTCAAGAAGTACTACCAGGGTGCCGTAGCGGGAACGCCTGACACGATGGCCCGCCACGCGGCGGAGCATCAGCATCGCTGGCGCCGTGGACAGCGTGCGGTCCGGCACATCTTTGCTTCGACGTAGAGATTGTTGGAATCAGTTAGAATGTCGATGATGGCATCGATGCTCATCTGCGAGCGTTGTTATGTGTTAATCCTCGAACTCAGCGGTTGCGTGCGCTGTGTCACGGACTGATATCCATCGATTGCGGAGCTAAGTCAACGAGTGTCTGCTCTTTGGTTCTCTCGGAAAGACAGAGGGTAGTATTAGAAAGGCTCTTCGTGGTGGTGTTTCTCAATGCTTATCCATAGTCACCGCGTCTGAATGTAAAAAAGGTGGGTGGCACGCGAGAGTTTGGGCGATTGGAACCGAAACTTTGATATCCGCGGGTGGTGGCGATGGAACATACGGGGGCATTGCTCGACCGTCGTCCTATTCAGATACCCCACACAGCCACGCAGCGTCGGTGTAGAGGGAGGCGAAACGTGGGTGGCACGTAGTGCGTATGTTAGTGTGCGAGCCTGATTTTTGAGTATCATTTCCTGGTTGGATGGACCACTGTATCTTGAGATAACTTGGAGAATGACGTTTATGAATTCGCGATTGCAGGAGAGTTGTGTTTGTCGCTTGGTTACTTGGGGGCTCGCCGTGTGTTGCTCATTGACTGTCGCTGGTAACTCGCGTCAGTGCTTCGCGGAAGACGTCGTCCAGAAGTTCCTCAACGAAGGAATGACTCGCAAAATGGGTGGCTACCGGCCTGTCAGAGCAGTGATGGACGAGGACGCAAGCATTGTAAAGGTCGCTCCTGACGGGCTTGTCAGCCCCGCTTACGGGAAGATCACGATCGGTAAGAAGGTTTTTGTGTTTATCATTGACACTCCTGAGGACGGACCATCGCGATTCTGGGTTGACACCAACGCGGACGGCGATTTGACGAACGATCCCGCGACCGAATGGGAACCCCAAGCTCAAGGAGAACTGACTATGTACCGAGGGACGGCCCGAGTGGACCTCGGTGAAGGTCGTCTCGGAGCCTTGGGCGTCTATCGTTTCGACCCTAAAGATCCTCGTCGAGCGCAGTTAAGCAACACCCTTCTCTATTACGAGGACTTCGGGTTCGAATACGAGTTCAAACTAGATGGTGAAGCATTCAGCACCTTTTATCCTGGAACGCCCAGAACTGGAGATCGACTGTCTATCGATCGAGACAAAAATGGGGTTTCTAGCCCATTCTATGAGCGCATCGTGCTGGGCGAACCATTCAACTTCACCGGCACAACGATGGTTCTCGATGTGCGTGATGGTGCAATGATTCTCGAAAAAGCGGCCGATGCAATTCCAGTTATGCCGCTCCCGCCCGATCTTCGCATCGGAAAGAATGTTCTGGAATTCAACGCAAAAACCATGGATGGCAGTAGCGTAGAATTCCCGAAATCCTACTCCGGCAAACTGGTGATGCTCGATTTCTGGGCAACGTGGTGCGGACCTTGTATCGCGGAAATCCCAAACATGAAAAAGGCTTACGAGGACTGGCACTCCGAAGGATTTGAAATCCTTGGCGTCAGTTTTGATGACAATGGGCAAGAGGACAAAGTGAAGCAATTCTTGGAGGATCGAGAATTGCCATGGGAGCAGATCTATGAGGGGAAGGGTTGGGAAACCTCGCTGGGGAGGCAATTCGATGTCGGAGGAATCCCGTTTGTTCTTTTGGTCGATGGTGATACAGGAAGAATTCTTGGCACTGCACGGGAGCTACGAGGGGAAAAGCTTTCTGAATTCATCGGTGAGAAACTCAAGGAGAAGAAGGGTGAGTAGGCTGCGAGTCATGGCTTTCCATCGCGAGGATGCCGAACGGAAGCGGTTCGCTCGCTAGTCGGAGAGGTTCTGTGAGAAAAATTGTACAGGGAGTGACGCCGGGACCCTTTATTGAGTCCGTATTGTTCGATCGTTCGAGGATTTGGAATACTGACCACTACGCTTTCGGACTACCAGCGATCAAGTCTCTGACAAAATTGGATTTGCATCCCAAGGTTACGTTCTTCGTTGGCGAGAACGGATCCGGAAAATCGACGATGCTTGAGGCGATCGCATTGGCCAACGGGCTGAACGCCGAAGGGGGAAGCAGAAATATGTTATTTGCTACCCGCGAAAGCCACTCGGAACTGTTCAAGATCATCAAGTTGCGACGATACCACGCTCTCATTCCCGATGCATGGTTCATGCGTGCGGAGAGCTTGTTCAACGTTGCAACCGAAATCGAAAAACTAGGCGTGGGAGACAGTTATGGGTCCCGTTCTCTGCACGAGCAATCGCATGGCGAAGCATTCATGTCGTTGGTGGAGAATCGATTCTCGCAAGGACTCTATTTTCTCGATGAACCGGAGGCGGCCTTGTCTCCTCAACGGCAACTTGAATTTTTGGTATTGCTGCACCAACTGGTATTGCGGCAATCTCAACTTGTGATTGCGACCCACTCACCGATCATCATGAGTTACCCGGATTCCTTGATTTACTCCTTCAGCGATCGTGGAGTACAACCTGTGGCGTATGAAGATACTGAGCACTACCGAGTGACCAAGAACTTCCTTGAATCCCCTAAAAGAATGCTTATACACCTACTAGGGCAAGATCTATAACCCCGGTGCAGCGACTGATGAGGAGAGGTGTTCAATAAACCACTGTAAGTGGTTTATCGCAAAATCTCCAAGGAGCCATCTCGATCGGTTGTGCTCAAGACGATCGGGCGGAACATTCCACCAGCACCTTGCCAATCATGAACTCGGATGGCAATCACCAGTTTCGAGTCGGTGCCCGCCTCACTTGGAAATGCGAAACTGCTTCGAATCTCAAATGCCGTTTTTCTTTGCTCGATGTCGCCCGCCGAACCGATTTTTTTGCCATTTACGAAGACCTCGTAGTAGTCGTCGCCACCATCGACCCATAAATATTTTTTCATTTCCCTCCACTCCGCTGGCAGGTCGACATCGAGGCGATACCAAGCCCATCCATCGAGCGATGCGTACCCCTGCCCCTCCCAATGCTTGCCTATCTGGATCGGTTTCCATGGATCGGAAGAGGACAACGCATCGAGTCCCCATCCCTGTGTCAATCCCTCGTTGTTAGGATCAGGACGAAACATCCATCGCTGATCGGTCAGGTTGATCGTTCGGCGAGTTAGCTGGTTACGTATCGCCTGAATAGTTTCTGTTCCCAAGGACGTCGAGCACAGTTCGGGATCTGCAAACGCTTCGCAACACTGGTGAAACAACCAATTGCCGACAGCGTTGGTATCTCCGGTAACTGGCAGACTGCAAACAAGTAGCTTGCCCTTGCCCACACCGGTCGCGAACAACAGACCATGAGTCCGTACATGATCGATGTCATGGTTGTCCCAAAGCATGACATACGGTGTCAGTTGATCAAGCCACTGCAGATTAGGTACCACGGGCCCGCCGAGATCCATCGCCTGCAATCGATTCCACATATCGGCGGATCCGAAATGTTTCGAAGGGCGAACGATGGGTCCGCCTCGCAGGAACCAATGCTGTTGTTGCGGGAAACTGTTCCTGGATCCATTTGGGATCATCAGAACATTCGCGCCGCTTTCGAGTCGATCGAGAAGTTCCAAATCGAATTGCTGGGCTGCCCAAGTTTCGGGAGAGTAAGTCGTCGCGTTAACATTGGAAGCGGTAAGCGATTCGCGAATCGATGGATCACAACTTGCGTGGATTCGGACATTCTTGTTCTGATCCTTTCGTGGGAACACCCAAATGACCCATTGGTTGCTCGTCGTCCCCGAAGATGTGGTTAGAGATGCGAAAATAGTTAGCGGAGTCGGCTTCGAATCACGAAGGGTAACCAACTTGCGAACATACTCGTGGATTTGGCCGACGGCGTAGTTTCCAGGTTGTGCCGATGTTGCGACCGGTACGACCAGTTCTCTGAGAGTCACTTCCGCTGAATCGGTTGGTCCTTTGAATTCAATCTGCAATCTATATGGTGCCGTTGCAGAGATTGATTCTGAGTTGGATTCGTACGAAAAGGTACTGAACACGAATTCGGCGTCGAGAATCTCATCGATAAAGAAACTTCTGCGATCATTTTTGGTTCGCATGAGCAGCATGGAATCGCTATGCCAGGCCCATTCCTTTTCGTTCCATTTCCCTTCACCATTCAAATCGAGCAGCCCCATTTCCGCGAACGGAAAATCGCGGATCACCGACACGACATAGCCCGCGCCGGGTGCTTCGCGCCGCAGCGTTTCAATTTGGTATTTGCGCATCTCGAGAGCGTATCTTTCTGAATGCTCTTCAAGAGATTGGACTGCAACAGCGCTCATGTCATTTTTTCGGTCCTGCATCCAGCGTTGATTAGCTTCGAAGTGTCGAGGTAGCCATGCTGTGTTGTCGCCGTGGCGAGTTGCGTCGACTGTATTCGGATCCAGCCAAGTGTCAGCTGCGATGCACTCACCAAGTACCAATGGCTTGACTCCATGCTCTCGAACATATTGATTGAGTCTACGAATCGTCTGTACCCACGTATGATTATTCCCGTAGGGATGGTCGTCGTAGAAATCATGGATGCGATTCCATTCGATCCAACTGCTATCATCCTCTACCAAACAACCAGGGATCATCCGATGACACTCGTCGTACAATGTCCGTATGACATCGAGGTCGGCACTTGGCCCGGTCTCGCATGTCAGGCTCCGAAGAACGACAGAAGGGTGATTGCGATCAAATTGAAAGAACTCACGGAATTCCCGAAGGAGCGTCGGTAATTGATCTGCCGACCACTGGGAGTGCCAAGTCGGATATTCCATCCATGTCAGCACCCCCTGTTCATCGGCAAGCTCCAAATAGCGTTTGGGTGGAACCCACAGGCAGAACTTCATCAGATTGAAACCATAGCTCCGCACGAGTTCTAATTCGTTTTGCCAAAACGTTTCGGAGGTGGACGGTGCGGTATCCGGTGGTGCATAACCCCAATTGAGAACGCCTCGAATCGAAATCGGATTTCCATTAAGCAGAATCCGTTCACCATTGGCAGTGATCGTACGAAAAGCTGAGCGGCAATGCGTTTGATCGATAATCGCGCGGTTGCCCGACGACTCGTGCAACAGTTCGACGCGGCAGACATAAAGCGCCGGGTTCGATGGACTCCAGAGAGAAACGTCTACAGGCAACTGTACCTCCTGCAAAGCGATCCCTGAATCGTTTAATTTTTTCAAACAATCTTCGTGGATGGGAACGATCGTTTCCCACTGCCATGGGTTGGTTGGGTCCTTGGCAATCCAACGCTTCGAGCAGACGCGAATGTGGGTAGCGCGGTTCGCTGATGGATGATTGGAGAGAAGGGGCACTTCCACACGAAGCGATTGCGAAGCAACATCTCCGCGAGCAAAGAGTTTCAAATCATCGATCGCGACATCAGAGCGTAAGATGAGCGAGACGTTTTGCCAGATGCCACCGAAGTGAGGAGCGAAGACGGGGAGGAAGCCTTGCGAGTTATGACCGACCCGTTCATCGACGCGTACGGTCAGTTCGATCGGTTGGCCGGAGGCTTTACGACGCAATTGTGTAGTGATATCGCATTCGAAGGGAGTCCATCCGCCGAGATGTTGGCCGACGGATTGTCCGTTGCAAAAAATCTCGGTTTCCGTCGCGCAGGCATCAAAGCGAACAATAGCGTGTTGGTTGTCGAGGACGGAAATGTCCTCGGGCAGTGTCATTCGATACCAACCGATGCCGTCGAAAGCAGTTCCTTCATGCGATTCAAAACTTGACGGTACGCGGACTGTTTTCCAAATCTCGTCACGATCGCGACGAAACTGCCAATCGCCGTTGAGAGACCTGACCGTACGTACAGTAGCATCCTGCGATCGAACAAGATCCGCATCGGAAATGACGGCCGTGAGAATGGCGCACAACCAAACGAGTAGATGACAGGTCCCACGCGAAGCAGTCATGCGTGGCGAAACGAAGAGATCATTGTGCATCGCGTGGAACCAATATCACGGGGGATCGAAACCACCGGGGTGAAAGGGATGACATCGCGTGATCCGCCACAGGCCTTTCCATACGCCGCGAATCGGACCGTACTTTTCGATCGCTAGGATCATGTACTGCGAACAGGTCGGTGTGAATCGACAGCTACTCCACAAGAGCGGACTGATTGCCCGCTGATAGAATCTGACCATTTGGATCAAGACGTAACTTACCATCGGCCCCGACCCACTAAGCAACGAGTCCCTTGGTTACCATCATGAATACGTCCTCAAGTGTAGGATCCTTGTCGCTGAATGATCGCATCTTGATTCCCGCTGCAACCAATCGCTCCATCAATTGCGACAGCCCTGCATCATCGGTCTCGAGTTCGGCCGTCACACGATTGCCATCGATGTCAATTCCTCGAAGCGACGGATCGCTTCGCAACATCGAGATGCCAGCATCCTGATGTTCGAGGAAACGAATCTCGACGATTCTATTGCGCCGTATTTGTCGATAAACGGAATCGATCGGTCCGTGCATGAGAAGTTGTCCTCGTTCGATGATCCCGATCGATGTGCAGCAGTCGGCGAGTTCGGACAGAATGTGGCTGCTGATGAGAATCGTCTTCCCCATCTTGCGAAGTTCCTTGAGGAGTGCTTTGACTTCGATTCTCGCGCGTGGATCCAGACCGCTTGTCGGTTCGTCGAGAATCAGGACGGGAGGGTCATGCACCAATGTTTTCGCCAAGCACAATCGCTGCTTCATCCCGCGCGACAGTCCGTTGACATAGTCATCTCGCTTATGGGTCAGGTCCAAAAGCTCCAGGACGTCGAGAATAACTTTCTTGCGCTGCGTGCGACCTATTTTGTAGGCTACAGCGAAGAAGTCGAGGAACTCCCACACCTTCATGCCATCGTAAACGCCGAAGTCGTCGGGCATGTACCCGATGCTACGACGGACGTCCATCGGCTGCTTGTTGACGCTGAAGCCATTGACGGTTCCGTCACCGCGTGAAGCTTTCAGGAGGGTAGCAAGAAAGCGTATGGAAGTGCTTTTTCCAGCACCGTTGGGACCGATGAACCCGAATAACTCCCCTGCTTCGATTTTCATGTTCAGATTTTGAACTGCGGTGAACTCACCGTAGTCCTTTCCGAATTCCATAAATTCAATCATGAGGGAGTTCGAAGGTGTTGAAGAAAGGGTGGAAAAAACTGGTGGGCTTTCCGCTCGGGAGCGTCAGTGTAATCTTTTTTTGGCTTGATGCCAAAACGACTCGAAACAGAGAGTCTACGATCCGCGCTGAATCATTTCTCGGAATTCGTCCTCGGTTAGGACGCGAACTCCCAGTTCTTTGGCTTTGTCCAGTTTGCTACCCGCTTCTTCCCCCGCGACAACGAAATCGGTTTTCCGAGAAACGCTGCTCGAGGCCGTGCCGCCATTTTTCCTAATCAAGCTTTCGATTTCGTTGCGGGAGTAGCCTTTTAGCGTCCCCGTGACCACAACTGTTTTCTTTGCCAAGGGCCCTTGGGCATCGACGCTATCCTCCGCCGTCGTTTGCAAAAGCACACCCGCTTGTGCGAGTTGCTCGATTACCTGTTGACCTTCTTCACTATGACAGAAATCAAACACACTTTTGGCGATAATCGGACCGATTTCATCCACAGTCGCGAGTTCCTCTTGAGGGGTAGCGATCAGTCGGTCGGCAGAACCAAATCGTCGAGCAAGTACTTGAGCGACACGCTGTCCAACATGCCGTATCGAGATCGCATTAAGAACACGCGACAACCCTCGCGACTTGCTCTCTTGGATTCCTTTGAGAAGACTCTCTGCGGATTTCTTTCCCATCCGTTCGAGGCTCATCAGTTGGTCGAGTTTCAGCGCGTAGAGGTCGGCATACGAGTTGACGAGTTGGGAGTCGACGAGTTGATTGACAAGTTTTTCTCCGAGGCCTTCGATGTCCATGCAATCGCGGGACGCGAAATATCGGAGGCGTTGTCGCCACTGGGCAGGACAGTTCTTCGATGTGCAACGGATGTAGACTCCGGTGGCATCGCGATGCAGCGGGGATTCGCATTCTGGGCAAGTCTTTGGGAACTCCCAAACCGGAGGACTTCCTTCTCGGCGATGTTTTTCAACTCGCACGATATGGGGGATGATTTTTCCGGCCTTTTCGACGACGACCCAATCGCCGACGCGCACATCCTTGCGTTGGATCTCGTCTTGGTTGTGGAGCGACGCGCGGCTGACCGTGGTGCCCGCGAGTTGCACGGGCTCGAGTTCGGCGACGGGTGTGATGGTACCGGTCTTGCCGACTTGGGTTTTGATGTCGAGGAGTCTGGTGACCGCCTCGTATTTTTCAATTTTGTAGGCGATGACCCACCGAGGCGATTTCGAAGTGGTGCCGAGCGACTCTCGCTGCTCGAACGCGTTGACTTTCACCACCAAGCCATCGACTTCGAAGTCGAGGTCATGAAGTTCCTCCATCAGTTGTTCGCAGTGCTGGACCACGGCATCGGGATTGGGAAGGCATGCGACTCGCGGAGTGGTCGGGATACCTAGTTCGCGGACGTGCTCGATGAATTCCCAGTGCGTCTTTGCTCGGAACCCATCCGAGAAACCGAGTCCATGGCAGAAAAAGCGGAGTTTGCGTTGGGCGCAAATCTTTGGATCGAGCAATCGAACGGCACCTGCGGTGGCATTCCTCGGGTTTTTGAATTCCGCCTCGCCTGATTCGGTTCGCTGTTGATTGAGCAGGACGAGATCGGAGTTGGTCATGTAGACTTCGCCACGCACCTCCAGGGCTGCAGGGATTGCGTTTCCTTGCAAACGTTGGGGCAGGCCTCGGAAGGTACGTGCGTTGTGAGTGATGTCATCTCCTACTTCCCCATTCCCACGTGTTACGGCCTGGGTGAGGTGGCCATTTTCGAATAGGACCGATACTGCGACACCATCTACTTTCAGTTCGACAACCCACTCCACTTTTTCATCAGGGAGCAGTCTTTCAACGCGAGCCATGAAGTCACGAAGTTCGGTTTCGGTGTAGGTATTGTCGATCGATAGCATCGGGATGCGATGCTTGATCTGGGTAAGTGCGGCAAGAGGTTCGTCGCCGATTTTGCGGGTTGGGCTGTCGGGTGTTGCCAACTGCGGCCAGTCCGCTTCGAGCAACGTGAGATGCTTGAGAAGTCGATCGTATTCCAGATCGCTGATTGTGGGTTCGGCGAGGACGTAGTATTTGTAATCGTTCGAGCGTATTTCGGAGCGGAGCGATTCGATGATGGAGCGAGCCTCATCGACGTTTTGCGGTACGCGTGTATTGGGACGCGTTTCTGACATGGTTTAGCAACTGCTTCAAAAGTTTTTCGGCGATGGATCACTGGATTCGAGAGGATAGCTCTCGAGCGTCTTTAAGGCCCATGATTATAAACGAAAAAACCCCCGATGTTTCCATCGAGGGTCTTTCGTTTGGATCCCTGGGCTTGCTGGCCGCTTACACAAGTTCCTTCTTCGCACCGATGAGCGTCCTGAGCCGTTCTGCTAGGAGTCGGGCATCGAATGGCTTCTTGAACGTCTCGTTGATACTCGAACGATCGAAGCTCATTGTGTTGCCGTCATCGGGAAGCAGCGCGATCAAGACGATTTCGGAGAAGTCGGAATTCTTGCGAAGATTTTGGCAGATCTGTAGAGCTTCTAGCTTGCCAACTGAGAAGTCTACGATCATGCAATCTGGGTGAAAGCTTTCCGCTTGAATTCCCGCTTCGAAACCGCTTGCAGCGACCTGAACCTTGAAGCTCTTTTCCAGAGGAAGTTCTCGCTTCAGATTTTCGATCAAGACCTGATCTTGCGCAACGATCAGGACTTTGGCCATGGCCTCATCTTCCAAGTCTCCGAGGGGCATTCCATGCTCTTTCAGAAACTTGATCAGATACTCTCGGGGAATGCGGCGGTCTTGCGAACCGGGGATGCGGTACCCCTTGAGTCGGCCGGAGTCGAACCACTTGCTGACGGTTCGGGGGGCCACCTTGCAGATCTTCGCGACCTGGCCTGTGGTGAACACCTTCATATTATTGGTCTCCGTTACCTTCCAATTGAGTGTCGAGTCAGAGCCATCGCTCTCGCAACAGCGTCAGACAGTAGTTGCCCTTGTCGCTACGTTCCCGAACCATCGACTTTCAGTGAGTGTTAGCCAATGATCGAAAATGTGAACAACTGGGTCAGGGCACATTTCAAATCCAGGACACTTTCACAAACTTAACGGCGTTCGGCTCCATCCTCACGCCTTCAACTTGTGGACCTGTCCGCAGCACTGCCAACCGAAGAGCTTGAATCCGATAAGAACAGAACTCCGCACCCCTACTACGCAGTGTTCCAATCTGATCAACTCTCGATGGGCCGTTGCCATCAAGTCGAGATAGAAGAATATCTCTAAACGCGGAGCTAAACGACCATCGATGTAGTCATGTAACCCCACGTGCCTCGTGTTGAGAACAACGAGACAAGCGATTCCCCCCCATCCGTCCCTGCTGGCTTGCTCGTAACCGGACTACTCGTTGAAGTCGTCCGGCGCAGATCAGGCCGTCCTGCACCTAGTTTCGATTCAAACGGGGTGATTACTTTAGAAAGAATCTTCGGTTGAGGTCGCATGAGCGGATTTTTGCTCATCCGAGCCTCGACAGAACTCCTAATTTGTGAAGCTGAACCGATTTCCCAGGTTTGACTCAACTGTTCCAACGCTCGCTTTGCGATAGAGCGGCGAATCAATGCCGCAACACACGTCTCATGAGGATTGTGCCGAGCACCAGCAGTACTCCATTGCCGAGCCACAGGGTGATCGGTGACCAAGATCCATCCTTGGCACGGTCCAATGCCAATCCGAACAACGGATAGTAGATCAGCAGAATCGGAATAAAGCACAAACCAAACGTCCAAGCATAGTCAGCGCTCCGGATCAAGATCGACATAGGGACACCGACCCAGACGAAAAAGAAACAACTGAAACCGAGTGCCCACCGTCTTGCCGGTTCTAGACTCAGTTTAATCAATCGGCGCTGGCGATCGGCAACCGTCTCTCGCATGACGTTGAGCTTGGGGTCGTACAACTGCACGTATCTGCCGAGTCCCAACCCAACCGCGGCTTGGACCGCCATAGCCTCGCGAGTTCGATCGTTTGCCCCCTCCAAAGCCTTGATTTCCATGGGAATTCCGTTCATTGAGAATTGCGACGGCCTTTGATTCGAAGATGCCTTTTGAGATGCTTGGTTCAGTGGCATCGTAAAACGTTCTTCACCTGGCCACCGAAATCGAGTCGATGATTGGTCGTTGATTTCGCCATAGGAGTTTTCTAAGTCGATCACCAAAAGATCATTATCGGGATCAATCGAAATCTTGGCTTTCTCGGCGTGGATCGTCATCGGATCTCCTGTCTGTTGGTTGAATAGAAAAATCGTCGGACGAATCAACCAACGGTCGCGTACCTCTTGGACATGGATGGTAAACCCTTTCTCGTTCTCAAACGAACGCCTCGACTTCAAGGTTCCGAGGACGATTTCTTCGAAGGATCGCAAGATCACCCGTTCCATCCCCGGGCCTCCCCACGACACAGCCAAGTCGTTGATCCACACGGCAGGAAAGCTGACGAGAAATGCCAGGACAACGATCCACCGGATGATGCGAAAAGGGGATATCCCCGCACTCTTTAAGGCTACGATCTCATTGTCAGCCGAGATGCGTCCGTAGACACAGCAAACGGCGAATAGAAGTGTCGCTGGGAGAGAAAACTGCAGCGCGATCAAACTGATATAAGGAAGCAGTTTGACCACCGCGAGCCAACCAAGTCCTTGACGGACCAATTGCTGTCCCACCAAGCCCAACGAAATGACCAACGTCATCGCCGTGGCGCACATAAAAAACAGCTTGAACACATCCCACAGGATGGTGCGATTGAATTTACCGGGAAACATGGGGCGGAGTTTAGCGAAAAGCTAGCCCAGTTTCGACATCAATCCTTCGTACTCGCACGTCCCGAAGGGTTGCTTGCTGTTGCTAGCAAAGTTCGAGTAATCCAACGCACCTAATCCGCGTAACATTGAGGACATTGCACTGCGGAGGCCGTCGCAATATTTGCAAATACCTCGCACTTTCGAAGAATGCTCGCCGGAGATCGCCGATAACACCCCTACGACTGTCACCGCCCGGTTTTTCGTTGTACTCATTCTTTTCGATACTTCGCACCATTGAAATCCATCAGCTACCTAGGCTTGA
>JAGWWZ010000151.1 GCA_018970165.1 Planctomycetota bacterium
GCGATGTCGCCCATGTCGCCTTGGCGTTTAGGCATTGGCATATCAGCGGTCCCTTGGTGACTGCTGACATCACGGAATCTCCGACAGAGCTTGCAAACTTGCTGATCGAATGGTGGCATTCCAGCGAGCGGTCGCAAGCCTCATGGCAAACGGCAGTTCAAATGCTTGCAAATAGGCTGTTCGCCTAGTGAGAAGGTAGGTGGCATTTTGCACAGTGCGCATGATCGCCGCAGATAGTCCTGCTATTACCAGTACCAATGTCTTGGCGTACGAGTATCAGCATTGTCTTGCAACCCTTCCTTATGCAAATATCGGAGGCGTTTGAACCGGGAAGCTAGCAGGGCGATTTTCGCCGATGGAATCGTGTTGGCTGGAGTGGCGATGCACATAGGATGAGCAGGATCATGATCGTCAGATTTTCCGATCGATCCGTGTATGATATTTTTGCGTGGATCAGTTTGGTTGTGATCGCCGTGGGCACGCTTGGTTGCACCGCTCCGTTGATCGAGCGAGCCGCGTTGCCATTGATCAAGCGCACGGCTGTTGGTTCGATCATCACTCGCAGGAAGCAGCCGGAAACGGATTCGAAGGTTTTCCGATCCGACTTAGCGGTTATGCCGTTCGCGGAGATCGAAGACGACCGCATCACCATTCGTTACGTCCGCGACTGCCGTTATCGAACTGAGGACGATTACGATGTCCGTTATTACGACCTGAGCTTTAACCTTAAGGATGTGAAGAGCGTTGACTTTATTGTGGTACCATTCAAGGAGACACCGCTATTGGCTCACACAATGTTCAGTTTTGGATTGGAGGATGGGCGTCAGGTTGTGATTTCGGTCGAAGCTCGCTTAGGTGCAGATGAGACGTACACGGCGGTCGCAGGTGCTGGTCGACGTTATCCGTTGATGTACGTGATCGGTGACGAGCGGGATTTGATTTTGTTGCGAACTGCGATTCGGGATGTGGAGGTCTTTCTTTACAAAGGAAAGGCGACTCCTGAGCAATCGCAAAAGCTTTTTGTCGACATGCTACAGCGGGCCAATAAGCTGTATAGGGAGCCTGAGTTCTACGACACCCTTACGAACAATTGCACTACCAATCTAGTCGAGCATATCAACAAGATTCGGCCTGGACGGATCCCTTATGAACTCCGCGTTTTGTTTCCTGGGCATTCCGATCGATTGGCCTACGAGCTCGGGCTACTCGAAATCGAGGGCCCTTTCGAATATGCTCGTGCGTATGCCAAGATCAACGACCTCGCAAGGCTGTACTCGGACAGCCCGGAATTCTCGAAGCGCATTCGGCGACAGTAACCTATGCACGCAACCATGATGCTCGACCGTGAATCGCGCGAACAGTGTCAGCGATGGTCGCGATCGCAGTTGGGGCAGTATCAGCTGCAGCGGCTCAACGATCTGCTGGAGCGAGTGCGCCGGGAGAATGCATTTTATCAACGGAAGCTTGCACAAGCCCCTCGCAGAATCGAGTCCCTAGCGGATCTCGATGCGATTCCTCTCTCCACCAAGTCCGAGTGGATCAGTGAGGCGTCCGATGGTGTCGCGTTGCATCACTCGTATCCGATGGCCCGATATCGACGGTATCATCGAACCAGCGGCACCCGCGGGCGGCCCATGGTTGTGCTCGATACCGACGAAGACTGGGATTGGTGGCTTGCAACGTGGCAATATGTGCTCGACGCTTGCCAAATCGAGGAAAGCGATCGAGTTCTGATGGCTTTTTCCTTTGGTCCGTTCATTGGTTTTTGGAGTGCGCACGATGCGTGCCTTCGTCGACGCTGCATGGTGATCCCATCGGGAGGCATGCCGACAGCAGCGCGTATTGAGTTGATTCGGTCCGCGCGGCCGAGCGTCCTATTCAGCACGCCAACCTATGCGATTCACTTGGGACAGGAAGCCGAGCGGCGCGGCCAGTCGCTCAAGGATGCGAATCTGCGTTGTGTTTTTGTCGCGGGGGAACCCGGCGGGAGTGTGCCAAGCGTGCGAGCGACTATCGAGAAGCTATATGGTGCACAGGTCATGGACCACGCCGGCGCCACTGAGATCGGTCCATGGGGATTCGGCAGCAAAGACGGTCTCGCACTGCATATTATCGAAACCGAATTCATCGCGGAATTTCTACCCATCCGAAGCGACAACGCGTTGACGTCCGAGAAAGTAGAATCGCTACGCCGCAGCGATCTGCGGGAATTGGTTCTAACGAGTCTGGGTAGGACCGGCGCGCCGGTGATTCGGTATCGGACAGGAGATCTGGTGCGACCTGTATATGCGATGGATGCAAATTCCACGAGCGCTGGCAGCACGCAATTCGTTAGGCTCGAAGGTGGAGTCGTCGGACGCGCGGATGACATGTTTGTGGTCCGAGGCGTGAATGTTTTCCCTTCGAGCATCGACGCTTTGGTGCGCGAATTTCCTGACTTGGGAGAGTACCGAATGACCCTGACCCGAGCGGGGGCTCTCGACGAGTTGCTGCTAGAAGTTGAGGATCCGAAACACGAGCCAGCAAGAATCGCCGAGCGTCTTCTAAACCGTTTGCAACTGCGCGTTGAAGTGGTCGACGTCCCCGAGGGTTCGCTTCCCAAGAGCGAGGGGAAGTCGCGAAGGATCGTTGACCGGCGTTAATCCCCTCTAAGGATCATCGATTCGCCATAAGCCGAAATTCGTCCCTCTCGATGCGTGGTTGCCATGATATTCCACGCAACGATCGGTTTCCATCCGCAGAGCGTCATTGATGAGGATTTACCTCATCGGTATATTTTCGAGACGATTGACGCCGCGCCGAACAGTACTTCGCGACGTCGTCATCCCTTGAGTCATTTTTGTCGCTTATCCTTTCCAGTCGGAGACACTGACCTGTGACTATTCGCATCGCGATCAATGGTTTTGGACGTATCGGTCGCTTGACGTTTCGGAATTTGATGTCCCGATCTTCGGAATTCGAAGTGGTGGCGGTGAACGATCTGACCGACAATCAGATGCTCGCCACCCTTTTAAAGTATGACAGCGTACACGGAAGGTATGACGCAACGGTGGGATATGATGCGGAGCATTTGATCGTCAACGGCAAGAAGATTTTGGCACTCGCGGAGAAAGATCCAGCCAAACTTCCTTGGGCAGAGCACAAAATCGACATCGTCATCGAGAGCACCGGTTTCTTCACCGGACGAGCCAAGGATGGGAAGCCTGGCTACGACACTCACTTGACCGCAGGATGCAAGAAGGTTGTCCTCAGCGCTCCGGCAAAAGACGGTGCCGACCTGACCTGCGTTCTCGGAGTGAATGACCATAAACTGACTCCGGACCTGAAGTGTATCTCCAACGCTTCATGCACGACGAACTGCTTGGCTCCGATCGCCAAGGTATTGCATGAAACCTTCGGCATCGAGACCGGCTTGATGACCACCGTTCACGCCTACACGAACGATCAGCGAGTACAGGATCTACCACACTCCGATCCGTATCGAGCTAGGGCGGCTGCTTTGAACATTATCCCTACGACAACTGGCGCAGCCTCCGCAGTCGGTTTGGTTATTCCAGAGCTCAAGGGCAAGCTGACCGGCATAGCGATGCGAGTTCCCGTTGCTACCGGTTCAGTCGTTGACTTGACCGCGAACCTTCAGAAGGAAGCAACCGTAGCGGATATCAACGCTGCAATGAAGAAAGCGGCAGAGGGGCCTCTCAAGGGTATCTTGTGCTATACCGAGGATCCGATCGTATCGAGCGACATCATCGACGACCCGCACTCTAGCATCTTCGCTGCCGACTTCACTCAAGTCCTTGGGGACAAGGGTAAACTCGTGAAGGTTGTGTCATGGTATGACAACGAGTGGGGTTACAGCTGCCGCACTGCAGACCTGTGCGCTCGCTTAGCCAAGATGCTGTAGGCCGGCGACCAGACCGGGAAATCGCTCTATCGTTCTGAGTGCATAACGATGGAGCCGCACCGTGTTTTCATTCAAGGCGACGCGTGGGAGTCTTTGTAGCCGTCGTCTCACCGTTTGAAGCAGTTGTCCGAATCGCTATTCAATCGCGATTCTGCTAGTTCTCGGAACGTTTCGGCGACTTCCGTGAGCGAGCCGATCGCGAGGTAGACTCGAAACGCATGCTGCAGATCTTCAATGTGCGGCGAAGCCTTTACTCGAACCACACAATTCCATTTCACGACCTTCTCTTCAGCAAAGCGAAAACGCCCATAGCCGGTACGCGAATATCCCGTGCCATTTGCATCGGGCATCCACACCCCAAGTGCATGGGATTGCTCCGCGGTAGAAAACGCCAGAGGGCAGGGTTGCTCCCCCCGGTCCATTCATCCAGTGAATCGAACGACCGATTGCCAGCATCCCCAGTCCGTCGGAACGGGAACCAGCTTCCGTGGGATTGAATCGTTCGGGCCAGAATGGGTCATCGCGGCTGCAATCGAAACTTGCGGCGGATTGCATTTGACGACCGTGATCGTGGCTGTCGATGAATTCCACCCCTTGGTATCGCACGGAGTCAACCGCCCCTGCAACACGCGATGTTGTCGTGATGATCAGTCGACGACTATGAACGTTTCCTTGGATCTGTCCGTTCCCAAGCGAATTTGGGTTGGGTGGTTCGTCGCCGATCGCAAGAGAACCGAGAGGGAAACCGCACGCGGCAATCGATCCGAGAGTTAAGCCAGCCGCGAGCGATGACGCGATCGTCTGCATGCCGAAATCGCGGCGCGATTGTCGAAGATCCATGGGCGTAAACTCTCTATTGTTTCTCGGGTGCGTCTCGCTCACCCGGGAACTCATCGGTCCATTCCTCGAAGATAGGTTCCTCGGAGTTTGTTTGCGACGCCGCAACGGCTTTTTCTAGGCCGAGTTGCTGAAGGCGGCGAAGTAGTCGCGCGCGGGAAATACCGAGTTGGTTGGCGGCCGCCGTGCGATTTCTGGGGAACTGGGCCATTGCCTGCTGAATGATTTCTCGTTCGATTTGCGCGAGAACGCTATCGAGATCGATTTTTGCGAGCGGTTCCGGGCGCTTCACATGCGAAGGAAACGTTCGCAAGGAACTGGGGAGATCGTGGTCGGATAATAGATGTCCTTGGCAACGCTGAGCGGCATCGCGCATGACGGCATCGAATTCAGCAATATCCCCCGGCCATGAGTAAGCCAGAATCGCATCGATGAATTCTTGGGTCCATCGGAATTTATCGCTTCCCTCCTGTCGCTTCCATTCAAACTCAAGCCAGGCGACGACCAATGCCTCGATATCCGCAACGCGTTGTGCCAGTGATGGCACTTGAACTACATGGGTTTCGAAATTCGATGCCAATTCACCCCATCCCGAATTGTCAGGATATAACGCGATCAAATCCGGGGAGCACGATGTGGCCAACAGGGATACGTTTGGCCATGGTCTCCAACGGATCATGGGCTCTACCAACGATCCCGGCAATTTGTCGATTTTGTGCAGGATCGCGGTTACGGGTCCGTGACTTTTGCTCTGAATCCGCGATTGCTCATCGATCATCTCCAAAGTACCACGCAGCAAAGAACGATCCATGAGTTGGCATTCGACGACAATCACGCCAGCCTTTGGACTCTTAGGCGTTTTGTCCGAAGCGATGGCTCGACGTTTCCAAGCAATCCATTTAGCAACCGCAAGCGAGGCACTAGATGCAGTGCCAGTGACATGCACTCCAGAGAGGTCGGTGGAAGCTGCTTCCATCTGATTAAGGGTGCGTATCGCCGATGCGCTGGAGCCTCGCAAGAACCAGAGATGTTCCTTTGGTGGGCTGGGATCACCATTCAAGTCAATAAGCTGAAGCTTCAAACGACTTTGGTGGCCGGTCGCCAAGAGTGCGTCACGGTCTCCTCGATCTTCCTTAATCGCACATAGCGTCATCGGATGAGAGGAACGATCGAGCGGAAAAGAAATACAAACCCAGGGAGTTACGTCTCCTGGAACGACCAGTTGGTGGATATCCACAACGGTTCGGTCGGAGTTTGGCGGCAATGCCAAGGTTGCGGCGACAATCGATAATCGCGATGTGTCCAACGGCAGATTGTTGGAACAATCCAGGCCAATCAACAAATTCAATTCCACACCAAACAACTGAACCAATGCATCGTTGGCGAATAGAATTCGAAAGTCATTGTCGAGAATATAGATGGGTACCGATGCATTGCCGATCAAGCGAGCGATCTGACGCTTGGTGGAGGCTCGCTGTGTTTCTTCTTCGGCCATGGCGATACGAACAAAAACACCGCATAGTGCATTACGCATCATGCGGTGTGCGGGAATAAAGTCTTGATCTTACGAGCAAACCGGCGTCACATCGGCAACGGTTTCTTCCGAAACGTTCGACCAGGGAGACTTATCTTAGAACACGTCCAAGATGAAATGATGGCCCCAGTGGTATGGACGACTAGTCGGGTAGTAATTGTACCACTTGCGATTGTAGACCGGGATCTGCATTTCGGGTGGATAGCGATAATACATACTATTGCTGCTGCGATAGTACTCGTTGCCGTAGAAATTTTGTGGATAGTAAACGTACGGATAGTGTTGGAATCTCGGGTAGTCTCGGCTGCTAGCAGCTCCCCCCCAAGCGCGTCCGTAGGCCATAGTTTCCTGAGCTTGCGATACCGACGCACTCGAAAGTCCCGTCACGACTGCAATAGCCGCAACTAGGATGGCACTTCGCAACATAATCTTCCCCCCGGAGATTGCTTTGTTTCGCTACGCCGGCACCGTTGCGCCGCTGCGATTTCATCCTCATTATCGGTCCAAACCTATTATCGAGTTGAATCATTTCATCAGTTGGAATCCTCAAACGCCATATCGCTTTCATTGCTAGCGAGAGCAACCGCCGGTAGAATCTGATGCAAGGGAGTCAGGCTCCTAGTTTGGAGCGGGGGTGCTTGAAACATGACAATTCAAATCAAAAAAGGAAAGGCTCTCGACTCGCTAACACTCACCCCGTTGATCGATGTCGTCTTTCTGCTGCTGATTTTCTTTCTGGTTGCAACGCAATTTGCCCAAGACGACGAGCAGTTGCCAATCCAACTCCCTACTGCCTCCAACGCCCTGCCCATGACCCTCGAGCCCGAGGAACTGGTAATCTCAGTCGGCGAAGATGGAACTTATGTGGCTCAAGGCAAACGCCTCGCCATTCGTGATATTGAGAATGTGGTTCGGCAGGCCGTCGCCGACAATCCTCAACGGCAAACCGTCATTATTCGTGGCGATCGCCGGGTTCCTTTCCAGCATGTCGTGGCCTTGCTGGATCTGATGCATCAATTGAAGGTACCCTCCTACAGAATCGCGGCCGAGGATCCTGAGCCAGCGGCCGCCACGCGTCCTTGACGAAGGAACTGAGCAAATGCCAGCAATGCCACAATCTGGTTTAACTCCGCGCGATGGTATCCCGCACGAAGGCGTTGAGTCGGGTCCACGCGATGGAGCGGGGATGTGGCCGTTGGATCTGGCTTTTGTAATACTGGGGTTGATGATCGTTGGATTGGTCTTTCGGCTACTTCGCTTCGATGATCCTCGCTGGAGTTACAATGCCTGGACGTACGTGCTGGGGATCCCGACGGTTTTGGTGATCGCGTCGATGCTGGCGCGGGTGTTGGTTTCGGAAACGGTCGAGCGTTCGATTCAGGTCGGCTTTTTGCTAAGCGTTGTCGCCCATTTGCTACTGATGCTCTTGGCCGTCAACGTGGTTCTGTTTTCGGGAATGTGGCCTGATGCATCGGGCGAGATCGCTCGCCGGATACGCGACGATTCCCGTGGTTCGCAGTTCAAGGAGTGGCCTCAATCTCAGGAGAGATCCCAACCCGATTATCTCAAGCCTGTGGCCTCCGAAATGACACAGCCCACCCCCGCAGATATCCAGCCAGCCGGATCAATCGATTCACCTCTAGAGTTGATCAAGGAGTCGCTTGAGGCTTCGGTGCCCGAACAAGGCGAAATGTCGCGGGCGGTTGGTTCGGTGGCTCCCGATGAACCTGAGATCGCTTCTGAATCCAAGCCTCTGGCTCTTCCGGAGCGAGACATCTCAAGGGGTATGAAGTCCAAAGCGATCGATGTTCCCGCCGAACCTGCACGACCATCCGAAGCAACGCCAATGGCTTCGATTCAGGAGCAGGCCGCCCAGCTCGATGCCTCTCGAAGCGAATCCGCAACTCGAATCGATTCGCTCTCTTCTCCCTCCGGATCGTGGTTACCCGAAAACGAAATTAACAAGTCACTGCGCCGAAGTAGTCCTAATCGACCGCAACGCTCAGAATCGGCCCCAGATAGCGAACGGTTTCCTAGTGCGGATCGGTTGGCTCAGTCGCAGCCACGCACTCCATTGACCAATCGTTCGCTCCCTAAGCTTTCTGGAGGTTCTCGTACCATCGAGGTACCCGCCGATGCCGATTCGGGATCGGGAGTATCGATGAATCCAGCAAACATGAATGCGGATACCGCCGGATCGGCGGCCATGCTTGATCGCACCTCCAGTAGTGAGCGAAGTAATGGCCAAACCTCGAGTGGTGCCTCATCGATAGGATCAAGTTCGAACAGTAAGGGCTCGAGCAATCCTGCGTCGAGCGGTCTCAGCGAAAACTCCACTTCAAAGTCGATGGAGTTGGGGCCGTCGATTGAACCATCGGTCGGCAATCTAACGAATCGAACTGCATCTCCTAAATCCGCGGGCCCGAAGTTTGATTTTCCGAGATCGGATGTGGGGCCTTCTCCGTTAGAGATAGGTAAGTTTCGTAGAACCGCTCCCGGAGAAGGGAGAAAAAAGACTCAGGTTGCCGTTCCTGCTCCTGCATTCAAGCAGCGTATGCGACGCAATGAAGAGGCGATGAATCAGGATCTGCAGGCGATGGGTCCTCTCGGCCCCAAGACAGAGGAGGCGATTGAGCGGGGATTGGAGTTCTTGGCCAAGCATCAACGAGAGGATGGTTCGTGGCGATTACAAGATTTCGGAGATGAGCCGAGGCTACGGAGTGATACGGCAGCGACAGCTCTCGCTCTGTTGTCTTTTCAGGGAGCTGGCTACAGTCATGAACAATTCAAATATCAGAAAACATGCAAGCGGGCTATCGATTGGTTGATCGACAATCAGAAGGCAGATGGGGATCTGTATCAGCCTATGGATGAAGCGTCCGATCTCAACGCATGGATCTACAGTCATGCAATCGCATCGCTTGCCCTGTGTGAAGCGTATGGCATGACTCAAGACGAATCGATACGCAAAGGAGCGCAGCGCTCGATCGATTTTCTCATCGCCAGCCAGGATCCGGTTGCTGGTGGTTGGCGATACTCACCCCGTATCGGGAGCGATACGAGCGTAACGGGTTGGGCGATGATGGCGTTAAAGAGTGCGGAGCTTGCCGGACTCAAAGTTCCACCGAAAGTCTTCGTTGGCATTTCCAAGTGGCTCAGTGGTTCGGAGGCGAGTGCACAAGAACGCTACCTGTATCGCTACAATTGGCTGGCCAATACCCCTGAAGCAATTCATGGCCGAATCCCGACTCCGGTGATGACCAGTGTCGGACTTCTGATGCGGTTCTATCTCGGATGGCGGCGGACGACTCCCGACATGCAGCGAGGGACCGACTGGCTTTTGGATCGGCCACCGAGTCTAGGCACGGTCCAAGCCCCGCAGAGGGATACCTACTACTGGTACTACGCTAGCCAAGTCATGTTTCACATGGGTGGGGAACGCTGGCAGAAATGGTACAGCACTCTTTACCCGATCCTGATCGAATCCCAGGAAACGGAGGGCCGGTATCCGGGGTCATGGAACCCATCGGGGGAGATTCCGGATGCTTGGGGCCCGTATGCGGGGCGGTTGTACGTGACCACGTTGAATTTGCTCTCCTTGGAGGTTACCTACCGACATCTGCCCCTCTACGAAGCTACGGCGCAGTAGCAAATTTGCAGGTTTTTTCGCTTTTCCCCCGAGATGACGTCGGATCCGGGAAAAAAATCAACCGTCTGACATGGAATCTTTCCCTGCCAGGGTCATCTATTACAGTTAAGGACAGCCCGGAATCGTATTTACATGGAATCATATGCATGGCCACCTCAATCAACCCTCGCCGTTTGGCCCAAGTTGCCCAGAAGGGGTGCATTGGCATTCTCGCTACCGCCGTGCTCGTTTCTGTTTGCGCTTCGACTTCATCGGCCCAAGGGCCCAAAAAGCTTACAAAACAAGTCACCCTCCCGGAGGATGTCGCCGCGCTCTTTCAAGAGCATGGGTTACGCCTCTCCGGTGCCAATCTGACGCTCGATGTTGATAACGAACTCGCTAAGGAGGTCAAGGAACTCCCTCAAGCGAAGAAGCTTTTCCTCGCAGCGGAACGCGATCGCATGACCGCCGAAAGTGAAGTGGAACAGATCAAGCAGCGGATTTCGGAATTGCGGATGCGCCACACGATGCTGAGTGCCCAATTGGCGAATGTCACCGACGTCGTTTCCAACAATCGTATTGTCGGTGAACTGAATGCGATCGTAGGAACGATCGACGCCCTCGGCGAAAAGCAAAAGCAAGCCGCAGAGAATGCAAAAACATCCCGAAGCAAGTGCAATGAAGTCCGCGAGCAGTTTTTGCAGACGCTCATGGATATGAGCCGCAAACGTGACGATGCGTTTCGAAAATGGGAGTCGTTGGCTGCCGACAAATCGATGACGGATGCCGTCGATATGGCCTCGCTTGAAATTGGACAAGAACTTGCCTTCAAGCCTTCGTCCACTCTTTTGCTGGCCGATAAGCAATTGCGAAAGTACGAAGAAGCGATCACGTCGGAGTCGCTGTTGTTGGAAAAACAGGGGGGCTATTTCTGGGTTGACGTCGCCCTCAACAATCAACCGGTCGAGAAAATGATCGTCGATCCTAACGCTTCCGTTCTTTCGATCTCGCAGGACTTCGCTGATCGACTGGGGATTGAGGCCAAGAAGGGTGATCCGTCCGTGGTAGTCAATCTCGCTGATGGTCGCAAGATTCCTGGAAAGTTGGTGAAGCTCGCGTCGGTCCGTGTAGGTAATTTCACAGCGGAGAACGTGGAATGCGTCATCATGGGGGATGAGGCGATGCAGACAAGACCCTTGCTCGGAATGAGTTTCCTTAGCGAGTTCCAGTTTGATTTGGATACTGCGAAATCTGAATTGAAGCTGGTCAAAGTCGAGGCAGAAGACTCGGAGCAGTCATCTGGCAAGCTGAAAAAGAAGGGTAGATAGGTTTTCGGCTCGTGGGCAGATGCCCGCCCTTCCCGGCCTCCGATAGGCACTTGGAACTAGCGATGTCTAGCCGAAATATGCCAGCATCCCGGTGGAAGCGATCTGCACACTGCGATATTTGCCAGAGTTTCAACCCGGGAGCCTTCGCTCAATGGCGTTCATTCAAAACCTGTTGAGGCTCTCCTGTCGCGATTTGCGTCCGATGGGGACGAGAATCTGACACGAATCTGCCATCTTTTGGCTTCCCCCACGCAACGCACCGAACCTTGATTCGAGTTGGTTGTCTATCTCTCCAAGATTGGAATGTGGCATGCGATCTCACCTATCCTTCGCAAGGATAATGCGGCAAATTCCACAGGGTTTGTATCGAGACAATTTTTGGAAATAGCTTGTGGTTGAAGAAACATCGAAAACGGATCCCCTCGCACCTCAATCGGCTGCGCCTCATGGATTTCGTCGTATCAAAAATGCTCAGCGGATGGTCGCGGAATTGCGTGACGGTGACGGAATCGATCCCCGCATTGAGCATCGCGATCGTCACCGATTGGGTTCAAAACAAAAGGTTGACCGTTCGGCTGAGCGCCTTGCTTGCCAGATATCGCGATGCGCCCAAACATTCCTGTTGAACGAGACTTTAGCGGACCTCGAGGTTTATCGGGTCTGCCACAGCAAGGGCAACCACTTCATCATCGAACTGGGACCAAGAGATTCTTCCGTGCAGTTTTGTCAGCTGATGATGCAAAACATTGCGAACGCAAGGCTGTCCATTCTTCGGACTGCTCTGGCTCGTGAAATCCATCGCAAGAAAGTGCCGACTCTATCCCTTCGCGTTCTGCCGCCATCGATTTCTTTGTCGAATCCGCATGCAACGTCACATCGTGAGGCCTCGCCTTGAAGGTGAGTCCCGTAGATGAAACGACTCGCTACGATATTGAAACGAGTCGGCGGACTAGCATCCAACCAAGTGGGCAACTTGGCAAGGAGACGAAGGACTCCAACCCGATCGCACCAATCCATTTTTGGATCCCCGAGCGGCTCAGCCCGAGCCTCGGTAGAAGGCTTGCGGCGATTGCGTCGAGTGAGGACGTTCTTCGACTCGCTGTCATGCCCGATGTGCATGAAGGGGCTTCGTTCCCGAACGGTTGTGTGTTGGCGACTCGAACAAGGATCTATCTGGAAGCGATTGGCAAGGATATCGGATGCGGTGTCTCTGCCATCCAATGCAACGGTTCTGCGAATGAGATAGCAACGGATTCGCTCGAGGCGATTCTTCGAGGACTTGAGTCGTCCGTTCCAGCGCTAAAGCATAGCCGTGTGACTAGGATCGCTGAGCTTCCGGAAGCTTGTAGCCCC
>JAGWWZ010000004.1 GCA_018970165.1 Planctomycetota bacterium
GAAATCATGGCGTAGTTGACTTTCAGTCCAACACGTTTGCTGCTGACGAGTGTATTGCCGGTGATACGGCGTTCGGTTTCGGTCTGCTCCTTGGTTTTGCTCGACTGGTCTGCTGCGGCCAGAGAGGCTCCTCGATTTGCGAGAGCATTTGGTTCCGTACCAGGGCGACCGTTGGAATTCGCGCGCTGGGACTCGGAATCCTTCTTCGTTGTCGATGACTGGACGGTTGTGGGTTTATCGTTGTACTTCAGTTCCTCAGTTTCCTCTGCCAGTGTATTGTCGAGTTCTACGTTCACTGCAATCTGAACATCGCCGTAGGCTGTCAGGAGTTCGGTCGCCTTCCGCTTGAGTTGCTGCTCATGAAACGCTTTGGTTTTCAGATAATGGTCATGCGCCATGGATTCCGGATCGTCATTGCCGACTTCCGCTTCCCCGGTTTTCGTATCGATCAGGGCGATGTCGGAGCTCGGAAGATCCGGAAACGATTTCTGGATAAAGGTGATAATGCTCCGTTTTTGGGAAGCCGTCAGTTCGGCGCTTCCTCGGGGCATGAGGACAACGCTGGCCGACTTCTTTTTCGAGGACGAGAATCCTTCGGTGCGTTCGTCGTAGGTGATGAGAGCTTCTTCGATGAAGGGGAATTTGCAGAGCGCGGCCTGCATGTCTTTGATTTTCGCATCGCGATGCCGCATTTGCGTCACCGACATCGATTCGAGGATATTGCCGCTGTTGAGCGCTTTGTCCATTGCGCTTCCTAAACGTTCTGGCACCGCCTTGGCTTCGAGCAACGCTTTGAGGTACACATCTTTGGTCGCTGTCGGGAAGCGAAGGCGATTGCCGACTCGTTCGTAATCGCGGAGCCCCGACGAGCTGAGAGCCATCTCCATTTGGTCCAATTCTTTGGTACTGAAGCTTTGTCCCCCGAAAACGTACTCCATCGCCTTGGTTGCTGAGGTGTAACCCTGGACCAGAAAGCCGCCTCCCACCAAGATCGCGCCGAGCATCAAAACCGCCATCACCCGGGATTGCGCATTCATCCCGGCGACGATTGCCTGAATTTGTCGTAAGAGCTGAGTGAGCTGATTCATGAACTAAACTCGAATCGCATTGAGTTCCTCAAACGCCTGCAGCAGTTTGTTTCGAATTTGAACCAATAATCGAAACGACATGTCTGCTTTCTGGATACTGGTGAAGACTTCCGCTTGGTTGACATCGCCACCGGATAGCAGCAATTCCATTTTGTCTTGGGAGTCGAGTTGGCTGTCGTTGACTTGCGAGATCCCTTGCATCAGGAGCGATGCAAACGGATTAGCTCCCTCGGTGACTTCTCCCGACTCAGCTTGGCGATGATCCGCAACCCGACGCATCAAATCGGACACATGGTCCGAATGCCGCTGGAACAAACTCGAGTTGCTGATATCCATGCCGATGATTTGTCTGCCTCAAGCGATTAAGCCAGGATGCTCAAGGTTTGGCGGGACATCCCCTTGGTCACTTCGATGATCCCGACGTTCGCCTCGTATGCTCGAGATGCTTCCAGAGCATCGACGAACTGCTCGTTCATGTCGATGTTCGGGTAGGCGACGTACCCCTTCCATTTCCCTTCGGTGATCGCAAGCGGGTGGTCTGGTTGGTAGCGGTACAAGGGTTCGACGTCGTCGGTTTCTACCTTCGATACTTTGACTCCCGACGCGCCGTTTCGCGATTTCTCTGCGTCGGTTTCAAAGACCACAAACCTAGGTTGGTAGGGTTTGTTTTCCCCATCCTCGTTCTTCATCGTCGACATGTTGGCGATGTTGCCTGAAATGGTGTCCAATCGTGCTCGCTGCGCCACCAACGCGCTGGTGCTGATATCGAGAGATGTGATCATGATCGGCTCCTGATCGAGTTTTGGGATTGTCCAAACGCGGTCTTCCAGCATCGGCTTTAGCAAAAACGATAAGAATTTCCAAGGTCGTTTGTCAGCAGGTGCAACATTGGCGTTCTCTAGGTACATTAGGTAAAGATCTCGACCTTGAATGCTGGCTAATTTATGTCAACTCAGACAACAAAAACGGAAGTCGGAAGCTACTTCATCTCCAATTACCCTCCGTATTCGCAGTGGACGGCGGACGCGATATCGGAGATCGAGCAGGCGTTTGCCAAGCCACCGGTCGCATGCGACGGCCAGGCGCCCCCAATGGGTCTTTACTTGCACATTCCTTTTTGTCGCAAGCGATGCAAATTCTGCTACTTCAAGGTTTTCACCAACGTCAACGCGGACCAAATCGAGCGTTACGTCTCTGCGTTAAGTAGCGAGATATCGCTGGTAGCCGAGCAACCGATCATGAGCGGGCGGCAGTTCCGATTTGTTTATTTTGGTGGTGGCACTCCGAGTTTTCTCTCGGTCAAGCAACTGCGTTCCCTAATGGAGCGGTTGCATGAGCATGTGACCTGGAATGGAGCTGAAGAAGTCACTTTTGAGTGCGAACCGGGAACCTTGAGCGAGGCCAAGGTGCAGACTCTACGCGAACTTGGCGTGACACGCCTCAGCTTGGGTGTTGAGAATTTTTCAGATGCGATTCTTGAGGAGAACGGGCGAGCGCATCTGTCCAAAGAGGTCTATCGTGCATGGGAGTGGATCCAGTCTGCTGGTTTTCCGAACGTGAACATCGACCTCATCTCAGGGATGGTGGGAGAGACTTGGGAGAACTGGAAGGAGAACATACGCAAGACCATTGAACTCTCTCCGGACAGCGTCACGATTTACCAGATGGAGTTGCCGTTCAACACCGTTTACTCGAAAGGCATCCTGGAGGCCCAAAGGGAAGCGCCGGTTGCTGATTGGCCGACTAAGCGGGAATGGGTGCGTTACGCATTCGAGTCATTTCAGGAACATGGCTACTCGATCAGCAGCGCCTACACGGTGATCAAAGATCCAAGTAAAGTGAATTTTTCCTATCGCGATAATTTGTGGTCAGGAGCAGACTTGCTCGCGACAGGAATTGCCAGTTTTGGGCATGCTTCGGGAGTTCATTATCAGAATGTACCCGAGTGGGATCGGTATTTGGGGATGATTCTCGATCAAGGGCGTCTACCGTTGGGGCGTGCCTACCGATCCAGCCCTCTGCAGCTATTGATTCGAGAGATGATTCTCCAGTTGAAGCGGGGATATCTCGACACCCCCTATTTCCAAACCAAGTTTGGGGCCGACATCGCGTCGCAGTGGCGGGAGGTGTGGCAGGATTACGAGAAGGACGGATACGTTGTGTTGCGGACAGATGATGCCAGCAAAGTCGTCCGAATAGAGTTGACCATGGAAGGTTTGTTGCGGGCCGATGGCTTGCTGCCGGCATTTTTCGAGCCTTCCTTTCGCAGCGTGCGATATACATGATCGGTTTGATTGGCACACTCTTTCAGCATGTGGGCAGGTTTTGTGGGCAAGAGGTAGCGTTCTGTCAGCTTAGAAACCGTTGTGTGAACGTGTTCGGTATCATTATTTGTTTGCTGATTCTTGTCGACTCCGCCCAAACGCAGCAGGAAGGCAAAGGAGTTTTGAAGCGAGTCGATTCCAAGAATCTGCCTAACGCGATGTGGGTTCACTCGACGGTTATGTCTGGAGGTATGCCAGCTGGCAAGTCCGCCTTTGACGAGTTAGCTCGCCTCGGAATCAAGACGGTAATCAGTGTGGATGGGATCAAGCCGGATGTGGAAGGAGCTGCAGCGGCGGGGCTGCGCTACGTTCACTTGCCCCACGGTTACGATGGCATCTCGGAAGACCGGCTGCTGCAACTGGCTAAGGCTGTGAGGGATCTGCCCGGACCGGTCTATATTCATTGCCATCATGGGAGGCATCGAAGTCCCACTGCTTCTGCCGCAGTTTGCATTTCGCTCGGTCATTTCACTCCGGTGGAAGGAATGAGGGTCCTGAAAGAGGCTGGAACCAACCCTGGATTCCGCGGTTTGATTTCCGCCGTAGAGAACGCGGCTCCTATTTCACTGAAGAATCTGGATGAAATGCAAATCGAATTCGTAGCTGCCTCCGAAGTGCCACCGATTGTCGAATCCATGGTTGCAATGGATGCAATTCTCGATCGATTGAAGGATCAACAGCATCGAGGTTGGAAAGATTCAGGATCGGATGCGATATCCGATGCGCTGATGCTCAAAGAGCATTACATGGAATTGCATCGCAGTGAATCGGAGAAGAAACAGGAGGCCGATTTTCTGATGTTGCTCGAGCAGGGACGCACACTGGCTGAGCAACTCGAGAATCATTTACATAGCGATCGGTCTAAGGATTCGGTTGAGCGCAGCTTTGACGCGGATAGTATCATGAAGCAGTTAGCGAACAACTGCTTGCAATGTCATCGCCAATTCCGAGACAATCGTCCATAAAGTACGGTTACCGAAGAGTCGTTGATTACCAGAGTAAAGGTAATCCCGGTTGTTTTTGGAAAGTGATCAGAACGGCTTGATCCGCGCGTACCATTTGGTAAGCCATCCGCGAGAATAACCATCGCGAACATGTCCGCTGTCTTGGCGATTGATCTTCAGGTCGTATATGTGGCGACTGAGCACGACATTATTCGGACCGATATCTTCCGCGCGGCAAATACCACTGAGGGATGCCTCGAACCGGTTATCGGTTTGCTCAATGGTCTTTCGTGCTTCCAGAACGACATTTCCATTGGGCTGGATATCTGCGACACGCGCTGCAATATTAAAGGTCATTTGCTCGGCGAGTCGCATAGTCGAATCTCCGCGATAGACCTCGTTTTCTGTGAATCGAGATCGCGGATCACCATTGGATTGAGTACTAGGCTTGATCGTGTCGACACCGACCAATCGGACCCAATCCTGAAGGACTGCATCGAAATTCATGGTCTTGCGCGAAGTCGTGTTGCCCTGTGCGATCATTTGAGCAATCTCTTCCACCCGGATCGAAACGATATCGTTGACTCGCAGGACTCGGCTCGGAACAGGTGGTTGGTAGGTGTAGGACGATTGAAGTGACGGAGGGACAAAATAGTTGCCGCCTGAGACACCGCTGGGGTTCATAACGTATGCTGGCCCTCCGCCAAATGGGAGCCCAACGTAGGGGATGCTGTTCGCCGCGCCTGCACCCGGCGGCACGATAGGGGTGGTAGCGGGAACTCCCTGGCCGCCATTGGGAATAGAGACCACTGGTCCCGCAGGTCCATCCTGAAACAGACTGCCCGTTTGCGCGCGACATAGATCGGATCCGATGAGTCCGCTGATCATCAAAACGGTTAGGGCGCAAAGGACTCGGTACAACCAGCCTAGGTGTTTCATGATTGGACGCTCTTGCTTTGGGGGTAGAGTGTGGGATACATCGATTAGTTTGCGGTTGTGCCCCCGCTTCCGGCGATCACCTCGACGCGTCGCTCGGCTGCAATGCGAGCGGCCACTCGCTTCTTTTGCGGAAGAACTTCGACTTGGATGGTTTCATCGATTGCGCCGGATTCCATCGCGCGACCTTGAGCCTCCACTTGAATGGATCCCGCCACCACAGCAATCGTTACCGATTCGCCAGCCTGCACTGCGAAGGGTTCGCCAACATCTTGGTTGCGGATTGGCTGTTGGGTACTGACGGACTTGCGAAGTTGTTTTCCAATAAGTAGATCGAAATCGCAAATGCAGTCGTCTGGCGAGATCTTCGATGCGGGTGGCAAAGAGAGCCAGACCAGGTCTGTATCCTGCAGGATGCGTCCCCGCGCGAGTGGCCCCTTGGCCGCGACAACCATCGCAGGCAATCGGACCTCCGCTTCGATATCAATGATGCATTCACCGTCCGGCGTGCGAAGGAGCAAAGCGAATTTCTGATTTCCTTCCCATGGTTCTTGCCCGCCAGCGACACTGACAATTTGTCTTCTTTGCATCAAGGCGTTCGCATGTTGGGGTGGAATGGTCGGTTTGATTCGCCATTTCCCTTGCGATCCCGACTTGAGTTGCAGGTAGGATTCGATCGCTGAAGTTACGACACGTTCCGCTTGAGATATGGAGACCGGCGTTGTGAATGCTGGGGAAAACTCTCGGTGATCGGCTCGCTGGGGTTCGACCGGTGTTACTGGTGTCACTGGTTGGCTGGCTGAGGCCTTTGCAACAGCGGCGTTCTGAGATCGTGATACTTGGACTATTTCGGCTCCTGACCAATGGATGGATTTCGGATCCATTCCGCGAAGTGAGAGCACCTTCGTGACATCATCTCGCGTCCAGAGTTGTGTTGTGCCCATGCGCGGCGTGGGGGCAAGCGGAATATCGGCGAGGGCTTTAGCAGTCTCGTTGGACTGGCTCAACTCGCACACGTCGCGTAAACGCAGGACATTCGAAGCAATCTGGCTGTCGCTCCGAAGAATGAGTGCAATTGGTTCATCGACATCGTCCGCTCGGGAAATCGATGCTGTGAGGTAGCATGCGGCTATTGCGGCAAGGGTAGCTTGCAACAGTCCCTGCATTAGGATTCCGTAAATCTCGTGCACCGCGGGGCTACGAATCATGGATTAGAACCTTCGTAGATTCACGATTTGTTGGAGGATTTGGTCTCCAGCCTGAATCGCTTGAGAGTTCAGTTCAAAGCCGCGTTGGGTCGTTATCAGGCTGATCAATTCATTCACAGGCTCGACATTGGACTTCTCCAGTGCTCCTTGGCGTATGACGCCCAAACCATCTCTACCCGCCTGGCCCTGAATCGGCTGTCCACTGGCATCGGTCATCTGGTAGAGGTTTTCCCCAAGCTTGAGAAGGCCATCGGGGTTGATGAAGTTCACCAATTGCAGATCGGCCAAGGGAACGAGTTGTTGCTGGCCTACTTGTTGTACGAGGACTTGCCCGTTGGAATTGATAACGATCGATGTTGCGTCTTGTGGAATCGTGACTGCAGGTTCGACTAATCGGCCGGTTTGTGCGGAACCGACGACGAGTTGCCCGTTTGCATTGACGTCGAGATTTCCACTTCGCGTGTACAGAATGTTTTGTGTCACAGGGTCGATGACTTGGAGAAAGCCTTTTCCTTCGATGGCGATGTCCAAGTCGCGACCTGTCTGTTCGACGGCTCCTTGGCGAAGATCCTTCTGAGTGCTCTGGATCCGTGTTCCGAAACCGACCTGGGTTCCGACGGGAGTGGGAGTCTGCTGCGCATCGAGTACACCCGGGAAAACCTTCTGGCGATAGAAAAGGTCTTCAAAGTTTGCTCGGTCCCGCTTGAATGCGGTCGTGTTGATGTTAGCCAGGTTGTTAGCGATGACATCCAGCTTCGTCTGCATGGCCTCCATGCCCGACGCTGCCGTGTAGAGAGATTGCACACTCATTTGGTTTTGCCTTAAACGATAAGAACTGGTTTACGTAACCATCGACTCCAGGAATTCGAAAGTGGATAAGTGCTGATTACTCGCGCAGGACCCGGCCGATGAGGTTTCCGTAGGCTTGGTCTTGGTGTTGGATCAATCGCAAGTTAGACTCATATGCGCGGGAGGCTTCGATCAGTTCCATCATGGCGGTTGTCGGATTGACCCCTGATTTTTCGAGATGACCGGCAACCAACTTGCGATCTCCCACTGGGACGTCGTTGATGTCACCTTGTGCACGGAAGAGATTCGCACCCTCGCGTGTAAGGTTATTTAGGTCGCTGGGGCGGGCTAGCATCAGCATCAATCGCGCCCCTTCTTGTTGAATGGTTCCGTCGAAATTCACTTCGTAGGGTTGGGATGGATCGATTTGGATCGGGTTGTTGTCTGCGCCGAGCACTTGATCTCCGGCGGGAGTTGTCAGCCTGCCTGCTGCATCGAATAGAAAGCCGCCGGCTCGAGTAAGGAACTGTTCGTCGCCCCGACGGATCACGAAGAACGAGTTGGGATCGTTGATTGCGAAGTCAGTTTTACCGCCGGTCGCTTCCATGGGACCGACCCCGAACTGTGTTTCGTTGGGTTGGATTCGAACCCCGCCACCTATGTCGGCCAAACCACCTGAACCGGGCGATACTTCTCCATCGTCGATGGCTTTGTTGTGTCGAGCTTGGAGGACTGCTAAACTGGGCTTAAATGCTGGGGTATTTACGTTGGCCAAGTTGTGGCTGAGAACCTCGAGCCGATGACCTTGCACGTGAGCGCCAGCGGCAGACAAATACATTCCGTACGGCATGTTGTGATTCCATTCGCGATCTATCGCCCCCCGCGCTTACGACGAACCATAGCGATCTTTGCTGTGCACCGAAACACCAATCCGACAATTCCTGAAACCAACGCTTCCTATCTTCTCCCTCCTGCCGAAATTGCCCCGCCGGGTCGATTGATGTTTCGGGACAGACTTTTCATTGCAGGTGGTGGCGTGGTGTTATTTGCGGTGTTGGCTGTTTCGTCGTTGTTGACGCCGTCGACTCAAGGTTTCGGTACGCATCGACAGTTGGGATTGCCGGACTGTTCCATGGTTGCGATGTTCGGCATACGATGTCCAGGTTGTGGGATGACAACGTCCTGGGCTCATGTTATGCATGGCAACATCGAAGGAGCATTGAATGCCAATGTTGGTGGAACCATGTTGTGCGGTCTGAGCATAGTGTGCGCCCCGATCATGATTGGAATGGGCGCACTCGGGAGAACATCGCGCGGCGGTTGGTTCTCGATAGCAGCCATATCGGGGCTATGTATTGCAATGGCTGTTTCCGTCGTGGAATGGGTGATTCGTCTAGCATCGCACGGGTGAGATTGCTAAAAACGCAACTGATCTCTTGGCGAGCGAGAAAGGAATCCCAATGCCAATTCAAATCAATAGACCTGTGATTTCATGGATCGCATGTCGGCAGTTGATGTGGTTGCTGATAATTTCGGCAGTCGCAACGACAGGTTGCACACGCTTGATGACTCTCGGCGCACTATTGGTGTACGGGACAGAACTGCCTCCCGATTTCAAAGAGCTTCAAGGAAAACGGGTTGCTGTCGCGGTTGCGACGCCAAGTGGCATTCAGAACGATGCATCGAGCGCGATCTTATCAAGGCAGTTGAGCGCCCTGATGGCGATGAACGTGAAGAAAATCTCCATGGTTGATATGCAGGAAGTAGATCAGGTTGCGAAGGATTTCCCGATGGGATCTTTCGACATGGTCAAACTTGGAGAGAGATTGGATGCCCAGTATTTGGTCGCTGTAGAGTTGTCGGATTTGCAACTTCACGATGGACCAACGCTATACAAGGGACGCTGTAAATGTATCGTCTCGGTGTACAAGATTGGCGATGGAGAGCCTCTGGTGTTCACGAAAGACCATTCGAATTTCACGGCACCTGCAAGCGGCATTTCGAAGATGGCTATGGATGAAGCCAAGTTTCAAGGTATCTATCTCGGTTTGCTGGCCAAGTTTATCGCGATGAGCTTCCATCCCCATGAACGGGGTGCTGATATCGCGATCGACGCAGCTTTTCACTCCCTCTAGGGCTTTTCAGCGAATCATGATTTTCACTCCTTATCGCAACCTATGGATCGGAATCGTGGTAAACGTTCTCGGAGCAGTCGTATCATCAGCCGCGTTGGGGCAATCTACTTCTGCGATGCCACCGGAGTTTCGCATCGATACCGATGTTTACGTGGATACGTCACGCCCACCTGTTGCGTCGACGCAAACATTATTCCTCCAGAATCGAATCGTGGATTGGGATGATGGACGTCGAAGGATGATGCGGATCGATCTGCAGGCTCAACAAATCGAACTTGCTGACTTTGAAAGTCAACGTCGATGTCGAGTGGACATTGGTCCGTTAGCGTCGCGCGTCGCCGAACTCAAATCGCAATTGAGCCAGGAGCAAATTCAAGCTTGGGCTTCTCTTAAGGAGCCCGTGGAGAGCGAGGGGAGCTACTTGCTGGAAAGCGGCAATCTGCGCTATCGATTCACGACAGCGAATGCATTTCATCCGGATGCTGCAGCAGCTTATGCAGAGTTTGCGAATATCTCGGTGCAGGTAAGTGCGATTTATCCTCCGTACAAACCACCTTTGCTAAGACTGCAACTCAACGAATTCCTAAACCTGAATTCTTTGTTGCCGCTTGAGATTCAATTGTCGGATCTACGGGCCAAGTCCAAGGACTGTATCACTGCTCGTCTTCTCGTACAGAATTCGCTGACCGCACAAGACCGAGAGCGGGTCAAGGATTGGGATGTGCTGGTGCAAACGCTCAAGCTGGTGTCCGACTCCGAGTTCTTTCAGGCGGAACGAAACGCACGGCAGAAGTCGTCGACGCTCAAATAGATACCTGTAAAGGTCATCAATCGTTTTCGTGCGATTCCTTGGATTGTCCTAGGAATCGATTGGAGACGAAGGGCGGCTCTTCTCCTCGCAGCTCAGCGATTGCATTGCCTGCTGCTCGTTGCTCAGCTTCTTTCTTGTTCCGCCCCCAGGCAGGTGAGAATTTTCGTCCAGAGATTTCGGCGGCAATCTCGAAATACTTGCTGTGATCTGGTCCGCTCTCGCCCAGCAATCGATAGACGGGAGTTCCCTTCATTTCTCCCTGTGCCATCTGTTGCAGAAGCGATTTGTGGTTGCCGCTGCTCTGCCCTTCGGCGGCCAGACGGATCTCGGAATCCATATGATTTAGAATGAATTCGCGAGCTGCCTGCATACCTCCATCCAAGTAGACTGCGGCGATCAACGCTTCAAATACATCGCTCAAGAGTGATCGGGGCATGCCATGCCGCATCATTCCTCGCCCTACGTGCAAACAACTCTCGATTCCCAGCTTTTTCGATATCTTTGCGCAGACCCTCCGCGAGACGACAACGGATTTGATCTTGGTTAGGTCACCTTCGAGATACTCGGGGTAGGTTTGGAAAATCTTCTCGCACACGACCATCCCCAATATGGCATCGCCGAGGAATTCCATACGTTCGTTGGAGTGGCGGCGACTAGCGGCAACGCTTGCATGCGTTAGCGCTGAAGCAACATACGATGGATCTTGAAACCTATAGCCAATCAACTGTTGGCACAGCTCCGTTTTTTCGTCCAGCGACGGACTGTCGTTAGCTGGTTCCGAGTGTTTCATCGTGGCGCGGATAAGCAGGGTTTAGGACCGATGACAAGCTAATGGTTATCTCAGGTTTCGGCCCATGCGGCTAGTATCCTGCCCCTGAATTATTCCTCTGGATCGAGCAGGGCGGTGGCATCCCAGAAGGGAATACCCATCTCTTTTTCGCGTTGCAGCCGCCGAAAGCTGGGGCCACCAGGGGTAGGAGCGTCGATCCGGATCTTGGCATTCAGCAGGTCAGTAACTTCGTTCGGAGCATCAAGCAATCTCACAATGGGCTCCAAGGGTTTTCCTGGGTTACTGCGAATCACTATTGCGCGCCGAGAGTCATTTAGATCGACCTCGGAGCCTACTGGGTACGCGGATAAAGTATCAACAAAGCACCTGACCGCCTCCCTATCAAATACTCCAAGGACCGCGTGGAAACAGATCTGGCCGAGCGCATCGGCAGGGACAATACCATTTTTTCGAAACGTCGGGTCGACGATTTCGAGGTAAGCATCGACGACATTGAGAATACGTGCTGCTGGTAGAATTTGCAACGCACGCAGTCCGCGAGGGTACCCGGAGCCATTGCTCTGCTCATGAAGCTGAGCAATCATATACAACACGTTTTGTCCCAAGCCCGTTGTCGAATTGAGCATCTCGACGCTCTCGAATGGATGTCTCTGGTAGGCGGCTACGAATTCCCCACGCCTTTCACTGCGAAAAACGGGGTCTCTCCATTCGGGATGGACGAACCATGCACAATCATGCAACAGTCCGGCCAATCCGATAGCTACCAGTTCCGAGGGCTCCAGTCCCATCTCCATGCCGGTGATCATTGCTAACCAAGCAAGACGCGTTGAGCGAGCAATGAGCTTTGATGCATCGGGTTGCTGAGGATTAGAACTCCAACGGACTGCGAGCACACCGAGAGCGGTCGCGGTATCGTCAGCTACACCGCCTAGGAATCGGTCAAGTTGGTTTCGCAACACATCGCTTTCGGTGCGACGGTCCTTGAGCGTGTCTTCTACAAAAGCTTGCAACCCCTGCTCGGTTTGGGCAAGTATGTTTTGGAGTTCAACCACAGATTCGAGTGGGTAGCAATCCAACAAAAGCCGCGTCGTGCTTTCCTGGTCGGGCATGACCGAGATGGTTACGGTCTCAACCCCGGCAGCCAGCATTCGCGTTCGAATCACTTCGTCGAAGGTGCGTCCTGCTTTGAGGACCACACGCCCGAATTTATCGGTCAGATCAAAATCAAAAGTCGTTCCGACTTTGATTCGCTTCGTCTCAATGCTCAGGGATCGGTCCTGATCCATATGACACGTCCGTGAGGCTAGACGGACTTCCCGCCAAAAAAGACAAAGAGCTTAACTGCACACAAACGAAATTAAACCATGAAGCGTTCCGCGACCAGTGGGTTCGAGTCTATTTTTTACTTCCGACCGGAAGTGTCGATGGTTCGCTTGGTCGTGAAGCTAGTTCCAAAACGCTGGCCTCCGGCGGACAACGCCATCGCAATGGATGCGTCCCAGAGACTCCCCTGCTGACGTGCATGACCGTGGGATACTCATAGAAAACGCCTGATGCGAAGCGGCTACCATGCCAACTGGGGGAGATAATGGGACCAATTCCAGGAACGCGAATCTGTCCGCCATGAGTATGTCCACACAGCAGAAGATGGCAATCTCTTAATTTTGCCCAAGGGAATCGATCCGGTGAATGGGACACCCCCAAGATCATTTTCGGGCGGCTCGAAGTTGCAACTCCAGCAATCGGATTCGAGGTACTGTAGGTATGACGGTCAAGCCATGGAAGTTCGCTACCCAGGATCTGAATTGCGCCGCGAGTCGAATGAATTTGCCAATCTCTAGCACCAGCGTCTAACCACCCCATACCGACCATCGTGTCTCGGGCCGGTTCGACCAATCCATAGGCACGGTCGTGATTGCCAAGGACAAAAACTTTCGGTAAATCAGAGGGTAGATGGGCAAACGCGGACTCCAGATGCTTGATGGCTCTCGCGTCATCGACCAAGTCTCCAGACAAGACCAATACCTCAGCTCCATTCGATACCACCCAATCAGCGCAGTATCGAGTGAAGTCGGGAGATATTTGGCCCATGAGGTGGATGTCCGAAATATGGCCAACTTTCATCCCTTCGAACGCCTTGTCGAGTTGTTCGATGAAAAGACGCTTGATGTTGGTCTCCAAGCTCAGAATTTCATTCCCAGGCAAAGCGAGCGAGTAACGAGTCTTGGCCCCCATAACCCAGTGAGGATTTTGTTTGTGCAAGCGTGGTTCCAATCGTCGATGCACTAAGTGGTATCGCTTCTTCGCAACCGCAAAGGCTGGGCGATGCGCGAGCCAACGAGGTGCAGTCCAAGCCAAGAAAGCAAGAACAGCACCGAAGTAGATCAAAGTCGCAATCGATCCTCGACGGTAAAACTGTGGCTCTTGGATCCGATCCCAAACTTGTTGCCAGGAATTACCCCAAAGACCGTAACGCCACTCTACAAAAAGAAATACGAACGGGAGTAACAGGCAGAGGAGCACCACCATCTTCTCAAGCCGCTTGATGGTGGCTCGTTGCAAGCCCAATGCGTTGATACGGTTAAAAAGCCAAATCCAGAGGCTGACATGGCCAACGGCCAGGAGGAAAATCAGCAACAGCCTCAACCAAACGATCGAACTCAAAGGGATAGATTCCTTGCGGCAATCAATCCGCTTCCGAAACTTGACCGGGGCGATAATCCATCAGTGTTTCCGTCACACCAAGCAGTTGGTCTAGCCGGAAGGGTTTGTACAGGATTGCCTTTCTGTGCAATCCTGCCTGCCGAGCTTTGACGATCGAATGACCCGGGTCGTACCCAAAGCCGGTCATCAAGGCGATCGGAACATGATCCATCAGTTTCTGAAGCCGGAGCATCAACTGATAGCCGGAATAATCTGGCAGGCGAATGTCGGAGATGATGACATCGTAGTTCTCATCTCCGGAGTTTCGGACCATTGACACGGCCTGGTCCCCATCGTGCGCCGTTTCCACGATACAACCATAACGCTCAAGCAGGCTGTGGGCATCATTTCGGACATGTTCATCGGGATCGACGACCAAGATTCGCTTACCGATCAATTTTGGGTGAGACTCCGTGCCAACACCAGCCGGACTAACATCCGTGGGGGCCAAGGTTTGCCCGATTTTTTGGATCGACTTCTTGATGTTTCTCGCCTTGCTCAACACTTCCCTCAACCGCGAAACGGTTTCCGTGTCGTGGCCTATGTATTTTTCCATCAAGAAAACAGCGTCGAGCAACAAATCGTCTAGCGGCAACGCGACCGCCGCGTGAATCGCTTCGCAACTCTGCTGGGCAGCGTTGGTTCGCTGAGCCACAAGGAGTTCAAGCGTGTTTAGTGCAACGGCTACATCGCGCGCAAAGATTTCCAGGAATTGTTGGTCGCTTTCGCTGAATGCATCCAGTTTGGGGCTCTCAACATTGATCGTTCCGATCACTTCATCGTGAAGGATGATCGGTACCGTAAGCGAACTTCGTGCACCCTTGAATGCTTCTAGATACATCGGATCGACCGTTGTGTCCCGACACAGATAGCTCACCCCGTGAGCAGCGACGTATCCCGTCACGCCATGCCCCTTTGAGCTAGCCATCAGCCGGCGGTCAGCGGCGACCTGATCAATGCCTACCGACAGCAAAGGTATCAGATTGCCGCTGGATTGCTCCAGCAAACGAATCTCGATCACGTTGACATTGAGAAGGTCTTGAGTGTAGTGGCGAATGTTGTCCTTGAGCAGTTCGATCCGCTGATCGACATCCATCGCGAAGATTTCGTCAGGCTTCAAATCGGTCAGTTTCGCACCGGCTTGATGGATAGCAGCCAGTTTTTGCTCCTGCAGAACCTCTTCGGTCACATCGCTAAGGGTCACAACAATACGGCTTTTGTCGAGGATATCCGCGCTGGAGTCCAAACTCTCCTTGTCTCGCGCTGCATCCTCTTTTCGCAGGCAAACTGCGTCTACGCGGTAGAAGGCGGGGGCCCCGGAAGGATTGTCTCGCTTCAGTCTCGCACTGAATTTGCGACCTGTGCTAGAGCAAGACTCCAGTGGGCACTTTCCCGATCCTTGAATCTCAGGATGCCCCAAAACGGAATAGAAATGCTCGCCTGTGCGATCAACTCCGCCGAACCATTCCCGGAAGCACTGATTGGCCCACAGAATCGAAGTGTCTTCACCGAGGACTGCGACCCCCTCGGGCAAGCAATTCATGACTTCGTCGGCTGCGATGCCTGCGACACTAATCTTGGCCACCCCTACCTCCCGTCATTCGCATACCTCCCGTCATTCGCACGACTGTTGTGCGATCTCTCGTTCTTCTTGTCTTATCTAGCATTAAATATAGGTGACAAGCTCCCAGGTTCAACAGACCGAATGGGCTTTCAAGTGATTAGCACTTGAAAAAACTCCCCTGCGTCTTTTTGCCAGACCTACAAATACTGCTGGTATCCCAACTCCATCAGTTGCTTGACGACCTCGCGCACCCGTTCTTCTTCTGACTTAGGGGCTACCAACGTAGCATCGGGAGTATGCACTACGATCGTGCTGGACATACCAATCGTCACAACGAGATGATTCGCTTCGCTGCGGATGATCATGTCGCTCGATTCGATGCCCAAGAAAGGGCCCTCGACGGCGTTGCCATGTTCGTCGGGTTGGATCAACCGTGCCATCGCCTGCCAACTTCCTACGTCGTCCCAACCGAAAGGGGCCTCCAGGACCGCCACGTTGGAGTATCGCTCCATCACAGCAAAGTCGATCGACTTGCCCTTGATGGGCTCGAAATGTTCAACAAACGTCCGCTGGAAGTTCGGGGTACCGATGGAAGCAGCGATTCGCTCAATGGCGGCGTAGATTTCGGGTTCGAAACGAGCCAGGGCATCGAGGATGGTTTGGGCACGCCAAAGAAAAATTCCGCTATTCCAGTAGAAAGAACCTGCCTGCAAATAGGATTCGGCGGTAGCTCGATCTGGCTTTTCTCGAAATCGTTCCACTTGAAATGCAGAGATACCGGGAGTAGCGGCCAGTGGATTGCCACGCTGGATGTAACCAAATGACTCGGCAGGGTAACTCGGGCGGATTCCGAAGGTGACGATTCTGTCAGGATCTTCTTGGATCAATTGAACTCCCGCACGCACAGCGCGATGAAACTCGGCCTTGGGTTCAATCACATGGTCCGAAGGCATCACGATCATGATCCCTCCGGCATCGGCGGCTCGAACAAGCGAGGCGGCCACGCCGATGCATGGGGCTGTATCTCGTTTGAAGGGTTCACCGATGATGTGCTCGATCGGCAACTGCGGAAGCTGAGCAACAACCGCTTCGGCAAGTTGTTCATTCGTTGCGACGAGAACCTGTTCGCTCGAGACCAAGCCCGCCAATCGATCGAAAGTGGTCTGCAACATCGAGCGGGGAGCCCCCATTTTCAGGAGCTGCTTGGGTTTGAGTTGCCTGCTCGCAGGCCAAAATCGAGTTCCAGATCCACCGGCCATGATGACGGCATGTAGCATTCTTGAGCAAACTCCTAAAGCAATTTAATCCGTAATTGAGGCCCGAATACGGGCGTCCTCGCAATCAGGCAAAATACGTATCGGCAGTTATCGTGCCAGGGGCTTGAATCTTGTCTCGCACTTCCCCGGCATCCCAGGCCCAAAGTGGATGAATTTCGACATAAACTCCATCTTCGACCGTTACACCTGCGTCCTTAAGCCACGATGCGTGCAATCTCGATAACGCTCGTCGCGTATCGGCGGGCGTATCGGTCGGTGCACCGTCGGCATTCTTTACTGGCGCGAATACTTCAGCCGCATCCCCTTCCACCACCAGCGTCCTTTCTGCTGCCGGAAGAAGATCAAAAACAAATCGCTCGAATTTGTGGGCATTTGGGGCAGAAGGTTTGTGCTTCACTCCCTGGGCGTCAACGTAACTGACCACCTTGAAGGCTCGATGGAAAGGCAAGGAGTCCGAAAGGCCGGCCACTTGATGGAGGAACTCGAGGTCAAACACATGAACAGCAATATTGCCCGCCCATAACTTGAGGGAGCCATCGGGGAGTGTTTGCTCTGCAAGAGAATCGGGTAGGTCGATGTATTCGATGATCTGGGTGCGGCCGTCAATCTGCACCACATTGCCGACACGTTCCTTGGCAAATCGCTTTCTCACCACGTGGGTCGTCATCTGGGATTGCACGAGTCGATGATAACCAACCAGAAGAGGATCGCATGCTCGGACCAACGGGTTATCGACCTGAGCGTAGAAGAATTGCTCGACGCCGCGTTGACGCATCTGATGCATCAAACCGCTCTTGGTAAGCGCCGAAACCAATCCTCCATGGCCGTCGGGGCTCAGCGCCAACTGATGTGGCGATTCCATTAGAATCTTTCCTGACGTGGCATCGACCGCAGGCATGCTCCCCTGCAGAAATGGGAAAAGCTCGTCGTGTCGGAGCCCCAGCCGATCATTGATCTCGAAGTATTCTCGGGTCGCTGAATCGGTAGCGGGACTCAGCATCACAAGCATCGGGATCGACACGCCAAATCGTTTCATCGCTCCGCGGAGCGAATCGACATGCATCTCCAAAAGCGTTCGGCCCGAAACCGGACCGATGGGAAACATGCCTTTGGGAAGATCGAACCCGAGGCGCGTTCCTTGGCCTCCAGCGACCAGGATCATTGCGACCTTTCCTTCGGCGATCGCTCGATTCCCCTCTTCGATCGCATCCTTTGCCGAAAAACCCCGATAGCTCTGCCCGAGCAACACTGCCTCCGGCGGTTGAGCGCGCTGAGCCAAAGCGACGGCATCGGTCGCGAAGCCGCCTCCCGCATGCAGTCTCGACATCAGGTCAAAATCGATCGAATCGATTTGAGCGAGCAGAAATTCTCGCTGAGGAATGGTGAGTCGATCCCAATGGGCCAAGAGATGCTCTTGGCCCGCTTCAACGCATCGCGACCGAACTGTTTCCAACGAGGTTCCCGCCTCCATCGGTTGATCGGGCATCGGAGCTATTTAACGTCGAGCAATTCGACTTCAAAGGTGAGGAGTTCGTTCGGCCCGATCACGGGAGGACGTCCCTCCTCGCCGTAGGCCAACCCAGGAGGAATGAACAATCGCCACTTATCTCCAACCTTCATTCGCTGCAGCGCCTCGGTCCATCCAGAGATCACGCCGTTGACTGGGAATTCAATCGGTTCCCCTCGCTTGACAGAGCTATCGAAGATCGTGCCGTCAAGGAGCTTTCCTTCGTAATGCACTTTGACTTTGCTGGTGACCGTAGGAGTCTTGCCCGCTCCTGCCTTAATGACTTCGTATTGAAGACCTGATTTGGTGGTTTGGATCCCTTCCTTATCCTTGTTGACCTTCAAGAACTCGTTGGCCTTCTCGAGATTCTTTCGACCGATATCGATCATCTTCTTTTGAATCTTCTCTTCGAGCGACATGAAGCAGGCTTGGATCTGCTCGGGAGTGAGCTTCTCTTTTTTGGCCAGACCATCCAGGAACCCATTGGTGAACTGCTCAACATCGAAATCAGAGGCTTCGAGAGACGCGCTCCTCATGTCGGATCCTACTTTGAAGCCGAGCGCATAGCTGACTGGATCCTTAACGCCGGGAACTTCAGGAAGTTGAGGTTTGACTTGCAAGGGTTGTTGTCCGTTCGCGTAGGTTCCTAGGGTGAGCAGGATGGCACAGGCCAGCCATCGATACAAAACGATAGATTTCATAGAGCTTTTCGATCCTGGACGGCGTCAGTGGTCTGGCGCGGGTGCTGAATGCTGAAACAAATCGAGTACAATTCGACTGAAAGCATCCGAAATGGAATACAAGAAGACTAACGAACCATGGGCTCGGATTGTAGCCCATTTCGGGGAAAACCGCGGCTAGACCGGCTGTTTCATTCCATGCAACAAACCCAATACTTCAAATAGAGGATAACTGAGTTGAAAGCTCTCCTGCTGACCGAGCCGAGAAAATTGGAAGTTACCGAACTACCGCAACCGCAGATCGGCCCGAAAGACTTGCTGGTCTCGGTGCGTGCCTGCGGAATTTGCGGGAGCGATATTCACGGGTACGACGGCAGTTCCGGGCGTCGCATTCCGCCGTTGGTCATGGGGCATGAGGCCGCAGGCGTGGTGGCTGCGGTCGGCGATCAAGTTACCCGTTTCCGAGTTGGCGACCGAGTCACCTTCGACTCGACCGTATCCTGCGGCGAGTGCAGTTCCTGCCGCTCCGGATCGATCAACCTATGCGAAAACCGACAGGTGCTCGGGGTCGCATGCCAGGAATTCCGTCGCCAAGGAGCGTTCGCCGAATTGGTAGCCGTCCCTCAGAACATCGCCTACCACATTCCGGACTCTTTATCTTTCGATCACGCCGCGATGATCGAGGCGGTTTCCATCGCTGTCCATGCGACCAATCGCACTCCACGGTCGTTGGGTGGATCCGTTGTTGTCGTCGGTTCTGGAATGATCGGGCTACTATGCATTCAGACACTGCGCCTTTCGGGATTTTCCAAGATCATCGCGGTCGATTTGGAGGACGAGAAACTCGCGCTGGCGAGACAACTTGGGGCAACCCACACCATCAACGCTCGAAACGTCGACCCGGTGAACCAAGTGCTCGAGTGGACATCTGGGCGTGGGGCAGATGCAGCCATGGAAGTCGTCGGGGCCAACAAGCCGGTTCAAACCTGTTTTGAGGTGGTTCGACGCGGAGGTTCCGTGACCTTGGTGGGCAACCTCACTCCCAAAGTCGAGTTGCCACTCCAAATTGTCGTGACTCGCGAACTTTCGGTCTACGGTTCCTGTGCATCCAACGGCGAGATCCCGCAGTGCATCGAACTCCTTGCCTCGGGTGCGATCCAAGTCGATCCGCTGATCACGGCTCGCGCCACCCTCGACGAAGCTGCCGGTTGGTTTGATCGACTGTATGCGGGTGAGAAGGGGGCGATGAAAGTGATCGTCCGCCCGACGAAAACGAACACCGAGGACGAAACGAACACCGAGGACGAGAAGTAACGTCACCATGAGCAACCGAGCCGACTGAATTCTTCGGCACATCGACTTGTTCTGGCTGCTCTTCGTACTCGTACTCGTACTCGTACTCTTACTCTTACTCAGGCCAACAGGACGGTACTCGTACTCCAATCGGAGCACTGCATTGTACCACTGCGTCCTGGTCTACGCACTGGTCGGCAATGAAATCTCGAGCTGGAAAGTGGATCGAAGGCCGAGGAGGGAAAACGCATTGCAGCGTGCCGGTTCGGAATATCGGACAATCGCGATGCTGCTATCGAAGACGAGCCATCGAGTACGAGTACCGTACGCTTACGCGTCCTGAGTACGAGTACGAGGGGATTGTGACGCGATGGCCAGAACTCAACACTGGACCGATGCAACCCTCGACTTGTGCATCGACAATAACGAATCAAAACAAAAAGCCGTGCTGGATCCCGAGACCCGACACGGCATTGTTGATGAAAAAAATCCTCCGACCGTTTGCGGCACGACACGGAGCCGCTGCGAGACTGGCGCAAATCGAGCGTGCTACTGCACTCGCCGTTGTGATTTGGGCCAACGCAAAATGATGGTCCCTCAGCCGGAAAAACGATCGGAGGCTAAGTGTGCGAGTCAATTTCCAACTCGCACACCGTGAACTATAGGTCACGAATCATCCTGTGGAAAGGTTGATTCACGATTCCTTCTCGAGACTTAGCGACAAAAGCTAACGATCGCTGGAAACTTTTTTCGCACCAGCCGTTGAGTTGCTGACCGAGAGATTACCGGTATCCCCTGAGTCCGGTTCCTGTTTGGTCCGAAGCGCCACATCGAGATCGATTTCGCGTCCTAGGTTCTCATGCTCGATGGCTCGCTGCAAATACTGAACCGTAGCGTCGATCGTGTCGGCCTGCAGAAGCATCAAGTCATCTTTTTTGAGCAACTTCAGCGCCTGATCAACGGCTTTCTCCCATCCCACAACATCGTACACTTCTTTGCATCGTCGACCTCGATCGATCCCTTGCTTGAACATCGCAGCGATCTCACCCGGTTGGCGACCTCGCGTGTATTGATCTTCGTACAGGATGATGCGGTCGAAATGGTCCGCGAGGATTTCTCCCTGACGCACCATGTCGACATCTCGACGATCTCCTGCTGCGGAGTAGATCGCGGTCCGATGTCCTTCGGGGAACTGACTCAATGCATCGATCACTGCAAGCAGACTCGAGGAGTTGTGCCCATAGTCGGCGATTACGGTCGCGCCGTGCACTTCCAAAAGATTGAAGCGGCCTGGTACCTTGTCCATATGGGAAGAGAAAGACTCCAGACCAGAAACGATCTGCTCGCTCGGCATGCCTAGGCCCCAGCACGCAGCAGTGGCGGCCAAAACGTTCTCTACTTGGAATCGGATACGCCCGTGATGGGTCAACGGAATCTGATTGACGGTTGTCAGCTTGGTCTCGCTCTCCCCTTCAGCCATCACAATCAGTCCGTTTCGGACGAATACAACGCGTTCACCCTTTTGACGATGAGCCTGAAGAACCGGATCGATTTCGCTCAATGCGAAGAAGATGACGCGGCCCTTGCAGCGTTCGATCATCGCTGCTGTCAATGGATCATCAGCCTTGAGGACACCGTATCCTTTCTTGTGAACCCCTTCGATGACACATCGTTTGACGATTGCGAGTTGTTCGATCGTTTCGATATCGGAAAGACCGAGGTGGTCACCTTCGCCAATGTTGGTCACGATGCCAACATCGCACGCATCGAACCCCATCCCTTCGCGGAGAATACCGCCTCGGGCAGTCTCCAAGACAGCCGCCTCGACAAACGGATTCATCAGCACCGACCGTGCGCTCTGCGGACCACTGCAGTCACCCGAGTCGATCCGCCGACCACCAACATAGATACCATCGGTGCAGGTCATGCCGACCTTCTTGCCAGTGTTGGCAACCATGTGGGCAATCAACCGAGTCACCGTTGTCTTGCCGTTGACACCGGTGACGCTCACGATCGGAATGCGACCGTTGTTATCGCCGGGATACATCATGTCGATGATGGATTCCCCGACCGGACGAGGCGTGCCTAAAGATGGCTCCAAATGCATCCGCAGGCCAGGGCCCGCGTTGACTTCCACGATGACGCCTCGCTGTCCTTGCAGAGGCTGGGCGATATCTTGAGCGACGACATCGACACCTGCGATGTCTAGTCCGACGATTCGGGCCGCTTCGATGGCATGCCGAGCCACATCGGGATGAACCAAGTCCGTCACATCACTTGCGGTACCGCCGGTGCTCAGATTTGCATTGCGGCGGATCAGAACCTTTTTCCCCAGCGGCGGAATCGTATCGGGTGTCATCCCTTGTTCGAGCAACACTCCTAGTGCAACGGCATCGATCTTGATCAAACTCAGGGCCGTGGAATGCCCATCGCTACGGCGAGGATCCTGATTGACGATATCGATCAGTTGCTGCACGGTCGAACGACCATCGCCTATCACATGTGCAGGCTCGCGACGCGCGGCCGCTACCAACTTGCCACCGATGACCAGCAAACGGTAATCGTCGCCCGGTGCATGGCGCTCGACAACGATCGATCGCCCCTCTTCGCGTGCTGCTTGATAAGCGGCGACCACCTGCTCTCGCGTTTGCAAGTTCGTGGCAACACCGCGACCATGATTGCCATACTGAGGTTTCACGACCACTGGCAAGCCGATGTCTTCCGCGGCTTCCCATGCATCGTCTGCATCCTCTACTGCTCGCCCCTCGGGCGTGGGGACTCCGATCGAGCGGAGCAGCATGCGCGTCATGTCTTTGTCCTGCGCGATCGATTCGGCAATGGCGCTGGTTGCATCGGTCTCTGCGGTACAGATGCGGCGTTGATGCACCCCATAGCCCAGTTGCACCAGGCTCCCTTCGTTCAAGCGTCGCCACGGTATTCCGCGCGCCTTGGCCGCGTCTACAATCGAACGCGTGCTCGGTCCGAGGCATACATCGTAAGCGTATTCCCTCAGATGATTGACCGTACCCGAGACATCGAATGGACTATCTTGGATCGCTGCCATCAACAATTCGAATCCCTTGTCCAAACATGCCAAGGCCAACTTCTCTTCCTTGTAAGCGATGGCGACTTTGTAGATTCCATCGACGTTGGTCTCCCTCGCGCGACCAAAGCCCACCGGAGTGCCAGCTAAGGTTTGCAGTTCGAGCGTCACATGCTCCAGGATATGGGCCATGTAAGTGCCCCGACGCAAGCGAACAAAAAAGCCACCTCGCTCGCCAACGCTACAACGATGCTCCACCATCGTCGGCAACCATGCCATCAGCCTGTCGTTGAACCCCGGAATCATTTCCGAGGAAGTGTCCTTCAGTTCTTCTAGGTCAACCCAAGCCTCGAGCACCGGGTAGTTGGCCCAGATGTTCGGTCCTCGGAGTTTGTTCACCTTCAGAATCTTCATAACTTCCTCTTTCTCTGTTTTTAGCAGACAATCAAGGGGCGAAATGCTAGCAACATCTAGCGACGAGTAGGCCCCACACCGGTCGATACCCAGCCTGACCAATCGGCGAATTTCGTACCAAGTGATTGTAATGTCGGCAGGTTCTCCTTTTCCAATGAAAATCGAGAACTCAGAGGCAACGAAATCTGCCGCCGCCCCTTCGACCTGATGTCAAACCGACTACATCCCCGTATCGGACTGATATCAGCCGTTTTCAGCTTGGCGAAGCATGGTAATTTCGATGGCGGCCACAAGAGCTTTGGCCTTGTTCACCGTTTCGGCGTATTCGCTCGCCGGGTCGCTATCGGCCACCAACCCCGCGCCGGCTTGGACGTAGACTTTTCCGCCGCAGATCACCATGGTCCGGAGGGTGATGCAGGTATCCATATTTCCCCGATAATCGAAATAACCGACAGCCCCTGCGTAGGGACCACGGCGGGTGGGTTCGAGCTCATCAATGATTTCCATGGCCCGGACTTTTGGCGCTCCGCTTACGGTTCCTGCTGGCAGGCAGGCTCGGAAGGCGTCCATCGCCTGCAGATCCGATCGGAGGGTTCCCTGGACATTCGACGAGAGATGCATGACGTGCGAGTAGTGTTCGACCACCATCAGGTCGGTCAATCGGACCGATCCGAACTGGGCGACCCTCCCAACATCGTTTCGCCCCAAATCGACCAGCATGACATGCTCGGCACGTTCCTTGGGGTCGGCCAGAAGCTCCGCTGCTAGCCGCTCATCGTCCGCAGGCGTTTTTCCTCGGGGACGTGTCCCTGCCAATGGTCGAACGGTAACCTCTCGGTCAACCACACGAGCCATCACCTCTGGACTGCTCCCGACAAGTGTGCAGTCTGGGGTGCGAAGAAGGAACATGAAGGGGCTCGGATTGATCACGCGAAGCGATCGATAGATTTCGATCGGTTCGCAATCGCACTCGACCTCGAATCGTTGACTGAGCACGACCTGAAAAATATCTCCTGCTTGGATGTACTCTCGGCATCGAGCTACCGCTCGTTCGAAAGTCTCACGCGAGAAATTGGATTTCGTCTGCAGTGTTGGGGTCATCTTTAGCGGGATATCAGACAGTCGATGATTCTCAAGAGGGCAGTCCAATCGCTCGACAATCGCCCGGATTCGCTCAATGGAAGCCGCGTATGCAGCCTTGGAGTCGATCTCCGGCCCGGTCCGTACGAGGTTCAGCACCATCACGGTCTTGTTGACGTGATCGAACACGACGAGCGATTCGTAAAAACCGAAATCGAGGTCGGGCAAACCTCGATCGTCTTTCGGGGCGTTGGGTAATCTCTCGACGTAACGTACAACGTCGTAGGACGCATAACCGATGGCTCCTCCGACAAACGGCGGCAACTCCGGAAGTTGGGCGACCCTGTAGCCGCTGATCTTCTCGGACAGGAACGCCAAGGGATCGTCGTGTTTTATTTCGGTGACCGAGTTATCCTGATGCCACTGCACATGATTCCCACGCGCGACCACGCGGGCTCGCGGTCCAACGGCGATAAAGCTGTATCGACCGATCTTTTCGCCCCCGATCACGCTTTCGAAGAGGCCGGCGGAACCCTGGCCATCGTCGAGTAGACGAAACGCGCTGACCGGCGTCAGTTGGTCGCTCAGCAAGCGTCGATAAACTGGTACCCAATCGTAAGATTGGGCCAAGGCTTCAAAGGTTGGGTAGTCAGGAAATGCACTCATTGGGCTGTTTCACTGCGTATTGAACGATTTTTTCCACCGCATCGCCCGATGGACGAGACCTGCTTATACTAACAGGCCTCCAGGGAACCGCGAATCGCTAAACAACTTTTCAATTATGAAGTGCCAGCACTGCGAAAAGACAGCCACCTTCCACATCACCGAATTGACGGGCCCCGATGGGCCGGCGGTGATGCACCTGTGCGAAGAGCACGCGCGGGATTTTTTCAACCAGGATGGCTCGACCCACCCTGCGACCGCACTGAACAAGATGCTCAGCAAACAGCTTAAACTCGACAAAATGTCCGAGGAACTGTCCGCGGTCGACAAAAAAGAATGCCCAATGTGCGGGATTACGTTCGCGGAATTCCGAAAAGGGGGACGCCTCGGATGCCCCTACGATTATGTTGCCTTCGAGGAAGACCTCGAACCGCTTCTGATCAATATCCATGGTGGCATCAGCCACACCGGGAAACTCCCTTCCAACCAAACTGGCACTCCCCAGCGACAATTCCGGATCAAGCAGCTCAAGGACGAAATGAAAGAAGCGATTGAAAAAGAACAATACGAAGCGGCAGGAAAACTGCGAGACCGCATCGCCTCCATCGAGCAAGGGGAGCTCGACGATCTCGACGGAGAGACTGAACCGCCGGACGACGACTTCCAATCAAATCCTACCCAACCACCATCTCACTGACGCCCTAGAGTTTCCCTAAAGATCGTGAAGTTTGAACAGCTAGCCCAACAAACCGGCGAATGGATGCGAGGCAACGGCCCCGAATCGGACATCGTCATGAGCAGTCGAGTTCGCTTGGCCAGAAACCTTGCGGACTTTCCGTTCATCCGTAAATGCACGCCCCAAGACCGCTCCGCCATCGCAGCTAACGTCCGAAAAGCATTCGAAGCCCTTCCGCTCGGAGAAGAGACCGAATACGTCGATGTTGCAAAACTCGGTGACCTCGATCGCCAGTTTCTGATGGAACGGCAATTGATCAGCCACGAACTCAGCGAAGCCGAAGGTGCGCGCGCAGTGGTCCTCGACCCCCAGGAACGATTCAGTGTCATGGTTAACGAAGAGGACCATCTTCGGCTGCAAGTCATGCAAAGTGGTCTCGACTTGAAGGCCGCTTGGAAGCGAATGAATGATCTCGACGATATCCTCGAGAGCAAACTTACCTACGCCTTCACAAGACAACTAGGCTACCTCACCGCTTGCCCCACCAATGTCGGTACCGGCCTGCGCATCAGCGTGATGCTCCATCTGCCTGCACTCGTAGCTACCAAGCAAATCGATAAAGTGTTCCGCGCATTCACCAAGATCAATGTGGCCGTACGAGGACTGTTCGGCGAGGGGTCCCAGTTCATGGGTGATTTGTATCAAGTCAGCAACCAAATGACTCTCGGCAAGAGCGAAGAACAAATCCTCGAACGAGTCAGCGAAGTCATCTCGCGATTGATCGAATACGAACGAAAAGCTCGTGAATTTCTCGTGGAGGAAAGCCGCGACGATCTGCACGATCATGTCAGTCGAGCCCTCGGCATTCTGTGTACGGCAAAAAAGATCAGCAGCGAAGAGACCATGCATTACCTAAGCAAGGTCCGCATGGGAGTAAACATGGGACTGCTCGAGTCGATCCCTATTCCCACCGTCAATAAACTCTTCATCCAAACTCAACCCGCACATCTGCAGAAACTGTGCGGGCACAAATTAGATGTCAACGCCCGGAATACCGAGCGGGCCAACTATCTCCATCAGCACTTGACCGACAAGGACAAGAGCGACCCGAAAAGGAATTGACCGGTCTCGCGTCGCGGTTGCCAATGAGTTGCTAGTTCATCCCCTCTAGGATCGCGTGTGAAACCGTTCTTATACGCAGTTTCTAGGTCGGCGAATAAATAGACGGTCGCTTGCTTGGCGTCGGGTTCGATCTCGATACGGTCGACGAATGCTTCGACTAGCTGGCGGTCTTGTAGCGTTGGGTTGGCTTTGCAAACGTATTCGTCGATGCGTCCGAATCGTTCTATTGCCCATCGCCGTAGTTCATCTGCCGAAGGGATCGCGATTGCTTTCTTGGCTACTGCGCTCGCCTGCGATTCCAATGCATCGCGCTTGGCTTTGAGATCGGCGAGCGTCGTTTTCAATTCGTCCAAGCCATCGAATGTCGGATCGGACAACATGCCTATCATCGCTTTGATCTTGCGATTCAGCAGCGCGACTTCGTTGGCCACATCTTTGGTCGGCTTGGCTGCCTGCGTTGGCTTCCGAATGCTTTGGATGAATGCTTCGATGGCCGACCGCACTTCTTTGTGCTTGCCGACTATGGTTTGCTTGATGGCGTCTACGACGAATGCCTCGAGCGTAGGAGCCGACACTTGATAGAAGCCGCATGTCGATTTGCCATAGCGATGGTAACCACAGCATCGATAGCCTCGGTTGCCATCGCCTTCCGGTCCTGCGTGTCGTCGGTCGCGAGCTATCGTGAATGAACAACCGCATCGTTTGCATACCATGAGACTCGATAGCAGCGATCTATTCGTTGGCCGTGCTTTGCCACCAAGCGTAGCTCGCTTACGAGCTGCATCTTGGGCAGCGTTCCATGTTTCGACCGATACGAGCGGTTCGTGAACGCCCTCGCTGATAATCCAGTCGGCCTCTGCATTCTTCTTCCAACCGCGCTTCTGCCGAGGTCGCAGGCCACCGTTGCCATCCAAGCCAAAGAGAGATCCCATCGAATGCTTGTTCCAGCAGATCGCACCTTTGTAGGTCGGATTCTTCATCAGCTTGCCGACGCGCGATGCCCCAGATGAACTCGCCTTGTTCGTCGAGGCAATCATCGAGGTCAATACCGGTGTAGGGATCGTCCTCTAAGAAGACATAGCCAATGCCAGCGTAGGATGTATTGCGTTTGAAAGCATCGAGCGCAATCGCGAAAGCCGTCCATGTATTCGGATCGGACGAGTCGGCGTTCCAGCCCTTCACAGCGTTGAACGGCAGCTTGGTCGGCTTGGCATTCGGTCTTGGTATCGACTTCCAGCAAACCCATTGCGGTCGCTCCATGAGGCATCGAGGGATATTCTCAATCCGTACATCGCGTCTCTTCATCGCTGGCCTCCTTTCGTTCGCGCTCGTATTCGTCGAGGAGCCATTGCGTTAGTGCATCGACTCGCTTCTCTTCGGCAATCGCTGGTTCAGCCGTAGCGACAACCGTGAAGGTATAAGTCCCTGTATTGGCTTCCGTATCCGGCATGGCTGCACTCCATCGGTTGGCAATAGGCATAAGAAAGGCCCGCTGGCAAGCCAACGAGCCATTGCGATAGACGTTTCGATTGATAGATGCAGAAGCGACTACGCTTCGCCCTTGGCTTTGTATGCCGCTCGGAAGTCGCCGAGGGCACAGCCGTAATCGAAATAGACTCGCCACGATGCAGCGAGCTTGTGGGGCTCTGAATCGAGTCCGAAGAACTCAACCGTTGGCGTTTGCTTGCCCTGCAAGAATGCGACAACAATCGGCGCGTCGGCTGGCGAACCGAACAAGTACCACGACTTGGGACTCGTGTACTTGAAGCGATGCGGATTACTGAGCCGCGGTTCGACTTCCAGATTCACGATTGCCTTCATCGCATTGCCAGTCGGTTGCGATTCCGCTAGTCGCTGGAGGTACTCGCTTTGCAATAACTGCTTGGCGAGCCACTGCATCTCTGGAGCGACGAGCAGCGTTCTCGGACGGATGTCGAGATCGCGATGTTCTTCGTCACGCTGCGCTAGCATCCGAGAAACGCCGTTGGCCAACGTTTCATAGCCAAGCTCGGTATCGACTCCATGCCCGACGATGCCTTTGAGCGATGCGTCGTGGTCGGCCAGGATTCCGATCTGCTCTGCCGATGCATCGATGCCCTTGAGATCAACGACGATTGGTCCCCAGCCCGATACCGACATCAGCCCGCCTGTATAGGCCACGATGTTGACCGTTGGCACTTTCGATGCGGCGACGATCTCGACTTCGCTGGCAGCAAATAGAAGCGATTCGATAGCGACACTCATTTCATTTCACCTCCGCAAATGGATCGAAGCCGGCCGCTCGGAGTTTGCCTCGCAGCGACTTCAATCGATGACGAATCGTTCCTTCGGTGACACCCAACGAGCGAGCTACTGCGCTGACGTTGGCGTCGTGTTCCATCATCAACAAACACATGCGTCGAATCTCATCGTCGACGATGTAGTCCATAAACGATGGCTGATCGAAATTTGGTTCTGCGACTCGATACCCTCTGCCTTGCAAGTCGGCATCGAACGCTGGCTCGTGTCCAAGCCGCTCTAGCGATGTCACATACTTCCAAACTTGCCGCTGGACGACGACATACAATCGCGTCTTCACGCTGGCGTTCTTAGTCGGATCGAACTTGGGTGGGATATTAACGATCTGCAGCAAGACATGCTGCTTAACGTCAGCCAAGTCGATGTGCTTCGGGATCGCTTTCGATGCTACCTTCGCCGTGATGGCTTCGATGTAATCGATGAGATCGTCCGTTAACTCGATTGCTTTGGGGTTTGAAGATTCCATCACACCCCTTCGCCACGCTCGAGCCGCTCGCGAATGTCGTCGCAAAGAGTGAAAGTGATAACGGCTTCCCGATCGTCGCGAGGCGGAACGCGATGCATAACGAATAGCTGATCGTCTACCCGCACTTGGATGCCGTACTTCGCAGTCTCGCGTTCTGCGGCGTCCTTCAAAGCTCGTAGAAAAGATGCGTAGCTGCATCCGAGGACGCGACACGCTTCGGCGTAGGGTACATAGAAGCCATGCTGTTCGAAGTAGTCGCAAACGGCATCGACATCGGCTCGCGTCCAGGCGTCTACATCCATTGGTTCAACCGTTTGCTGCTTGACCAGGAGTTCGAGGCTTTGCGATCGGCAGTCGTAGCCACGCGTCCGTACATGCCAAGCCGCCTTATCCAACGACATCGGAAACGCCTCATCCCGCATATGCTCGGCAGCCGTTACAAACGCCCGATCCGCATGTTTGGGCGGCATCAACTTGAGTTCGACGTACTCCTCGAAAGTCAGTCCAATTGCCATTCGCTTATCTCCTTGGTTTAGCTCGATTCCCTCGCGACAAGCAAAATTGCTTGTCCGAACGCTTATTGGCTCGTCCAAATTGAATTCGTAACGTAACGGCGAGAATTCTCAGAATCCGATGCGACTTGAAAAACTGGTCTCGGATAACTCGTATAAGCTGTTTACGAAATCCACCCGTCGATCGATTTAAAATGAAGTGAAGAACGGGACCAATTAGAGAATTCGAACTTAGGAACCGAAGGCAATTGGCCCAATCATTACCTCTTAATCATCTTTACTTATCACTCGAAAACTACGACAATCCCCTCAAAAGGTCCATGGTAGTCCGCACCAGCCAACCCATTTGAAGGAGTGAGTATGCCCATGACGTATCGATTATTGTCTTGGAATTTCAGTAGTTGCGGGTGTTTTGCTCGCTCAAAGAAGATTGCACTTCCATCTTTGATGCTTGTTGCGGTCTTTGCCATGGTTGCCTTACTGTCAGTTGAACAATGTCGTGGGCAGGTTGTCATTCCTGGGGAAGACCCAGGTGGTGGTTCAAACAGCAATTTGACGTTCGAACTTGCGGTTTCACCATCAGCAAGTGTCATTCTTGGAAATCTGATCAACTTACAGGTCATTAATTTGCAAAACTGCACGAATCCACATACGACCGCTTGGGGCCAAAAGTGCAGTGGTGCTGGCCCATTAGCGCTAGAGATTCGCGGGCCAGAATTTCAGCCTGATGACGCTAGAACCTTTTGCATGAAGAAAGCCGGGAGCATCCTTTTTCGAGCCCAGATTTCCGATAGTGCTAGCAAAACCGGCCAGGCCGAAAAAACTATCGAAGTTTTGCCGCCTGATAACATTCAGCCAACAAACTCCGTTGAATCCGAGAGCTCAGACGGGCCTCCGGTATTTCTTGTAACTCACAAATTTGGTGTTCGTAAAGGCAGTACGTTGATAGGCACATGCTATTCGAATTGCGTTTATGAAGAGATTCGTACTGGTTCAGATCTAAATGTCGCACCAACATTGGACGATCCAGATTTGACGAGTTGTCCTACGGTTGGAGCGGAAGGTACAGAATGGGGTTCACCAGCGTTCTACTTTGCTTCGCCATATATCACCGACGCGAAAACGATTTCGATGTCCTCGAACACATGGAATTCGATAGCAATTGGTGACTTCATTCCGGATCTCGAGTACAAGCAATGGGTTGGAATCAGGGTCGCAAAATGTGGTGGAGATGTCACCTTGTGGAGCACAGTTTTGCACTTCAAGGTGAAGAAAACGGGTGCAAGCAAGATTACACATGTGTTGCAATGACAGCGATTTTCAAATTTTCAAATCAAGAGGGAAGTCATGACTATTCGAGTTTGTGGTATGGTTTGTTTCTTCATTTCGTTGTTGCCATGCATCATTTACGGACAAGGCATTGACGTCAGTCAGGCAAAATCGGAGCCGACCATCGTCAAATTCGATGCTCCAATTCCTAAGAGCATGGTTTTAAAGGTTCAAAATCAAAACAAGTCAGATGTGTCCTTCGATAGAAGTGTACTTCGTGCAAAATCGGTAGTGACAGTGGAAATGAACTTCCCAACCACAATCGTTTTTTCTGATGAATTATTGGCAGCGCCTTCGGCTGAAATTGTCGGGAATGCGTTAGTTCTAGCTACAACTGCATTTGAAAGAATGTCGGAACAGGAAATGCTTGAGACGGAGCATATGCGGAATGTCGCAAGTAAGATTGGACTTCCGAAAGGTCTTGATGTTCGATTTGGGACCTTGCCGGCTAGGAATGACGGTAAACAGAGAATCAAAGTGAATACCACTGTCAAAAAGGGTAATCTGAGGCTGCTTCACATCAAACCGGAAATTTGGCGTTTAGAAGGCGAGTCATGGGTCCTGGAAGATAAAGGTGCGTTGGCGTCCATGTCTCTTTAGTTGGTCACCATTTGTAACTGACAGCTTTCACACGGCTACCCGTCCTGTCGTTGCTAGTTCATCGACGGATTGGAGGGGAAATGGTCAACCCCTGGGAATGTGGAAATCACCGAGTTGGCCTCGAACCGGATCGCCGTCGGCCACATTTGGGACTCTTCAGCAAATACGATTTGCGGAATCGCAGGAACCACATACCACTTGCCGTCAACGATTTCCTGCTCCAACTCGGACTTGCCCCACTCGGCGTGACCGATAAACCAACGAAGATGTTCTGGAGCAGTCGTGGCCAGCTTCTGCAATGACTCGGCTTGGGCTGAAACATATACTCCTTGACTATTGCCGCCATCTGCCAATTGTGAATCGTTGTGGATCGCCACGATCGGTCCGTTCTCGGGACCTCCGAAATTGAAGTGTCCCACACAATCGTTCGCCTTAGACACCTCGCCCTGGAAAAGTGTTTTCCAAACCGGAGTCGGATCGATCGCCAACGGGCGATTGAGCATGATTCCCACGGTCCCCTTTTCTGTATGCTCAACAATCAGGCAAACCCCCTTGCTGAACATCGGGTTGTCTACATCGACACGCGCAGCAAGTAGGCAACCGGCGAGCGATACTCGCTCGCTTTGCGATTCCTCATTCCCAGAGGATGAATCGTTTTTGCCAGTAGGAATGCGTTTCATAGCCTTAGGTTGAATTGGAGTAGGGACCTCGCGTCCAATTTGACACCCGCAAACACGAGCTACTTGTTGACAATGCAATTTCAATGCCAAAAGTCTGCCGCTTCGATGCCGACAGCCTACAAGGTTAGGACAATCCTGCTCCAGGCAGGGTTCGTTCCTTACCAGTTATGGCTACGTGGGGCCGGTAGTGACGCACGGGACGGTTAATCCGTTCTGAGAGGAAGATGTTTCGGAATCGAACCGGTTCGATGTCAAGTCGGCTTCTTCTTTGTCCGAGTAGACCACGATGGTATGAGACCCCGATGGTGGCGGGTACACCGGGTCATGCATCAGGACTGGAGCCCGCAACAAGCACATGGAAGTGCGGATCATTCATCCGAAAGAACTTCCATGCTCTCCTCCCTATTTCAGAAGCCACTGGGCGCCATCACCGTACTCGGAACTGCCATCGGTGGCCCGTACGCTTTGTTCGAAACCGAACTCGGGACGGCCGCGCGAAGTGCGATCCAAGGCATGCTGACTTCGGCTCCTGCCGGTCAAACCGAGATTCCTGCTTCCGGTGGTTCCGTTCCGGGTGGCGTTCCCCCCCTGCCTCACGGGATGCTGATACCACAGAATCCACAGTTTGTATCGGCGAGTTCTCCACAATCTTCCGCGCCCCCGGTCTCGGGGAACAACTCGGGCACGATTTCCAGCGGAGCAGTCCCTCCCTGGACTCCTCCACCCGTTTATGATCTGCGCGAGGTGATCCGATTCGACATGCACCCGATGGCGTTGCCACAACGATTCGGGCAGGTGACAACCCTCACCGGCTATCCGCAGTTCGAAGCCTACCGCGTCCCGCTCACTACCGGAACGGGACCGACCGATCTGGTAGGGACGCTGACCTATTGCTTTGATGCCAACAAAGCTGTGCAACGCATTCAGTTCCTGGGAACAACAGGGGATCCATCCATGATCTCCGGCATGATGGTTCATTTCTATGGATTGAGACCGGAAGCGAGTCTCGGCGGGCAACTGTTCACGACACGCTGGAACAATCGCATCACCAGCCTGTTGCAGGTTCGTCCCGCCGATGTGATGACTGCCCAATCCCCCAGTGGCAACTACCACATCTTCCTGGAACTGAACCAAGCGTCGACTTACTTCGGTCTCAGCGAAGAAGCTTATCGCATGACCGGTATTGCACCGCCAACCAGCGGAAACTCGTTCTTCGGATTCTAACGCTAGCATTGGCGAGGATCTGGCCTAGCGAAAACCGACTCGCTTTTGATACCGTCCTGGGGCACGAGAAATTTTCCGTCCCTATCAAGCGAGGATTCGATGAGTCAGCCAGGACTATTTGGTTGGATTCGAGATGGTGTTCGGCAGTCTGTGTTGATGGGTGTGAGCGATGCGATGGAAGTGTTGGGGACCCCCAAGGACCCTGAGCAAATGCATCCGGCGCTTCAGACGATGGCTTCCAACACGCTGCAGCGCATTGCAGCCACCGAGCAATCGATCGATGCGAGCGCTGCACGCGTCGTGAATGAACGGGCACCGCAGCGCAAGCGGCTCGGCCGTTCGCTCAAGGACTTGTCCCCCAATCCTGGCGCCTCGAAATCGAGTTCCTCGGGATCAGGATCCGGATCAGGGCCGAACGCAACGTGATCTCTCGTGATTCTTGAGCCAATGAAAACGAAACGTCTTCATTATTGCGCCATCTTGGCATGCATGTTTGCCTTGCTGGGATCAGGTTGTTCCGCCTTGTCGAAAAGCACGTTGGCATTGCCTGGGATTCCGCTCAACAAACGGACGCAGTTGACCAACCCGATGAATGTTGCAGTTGGCGACAGCGAGTTTCTATGGAATCAAATCGTCGATACGGTTGAGGATTACTTTCGCATCAAGAGCGAGCAGCGCGCGGTTCGAGATTCCACGCAATGGGTCGAGGGACGATTGGAAACGTATCCTGAGGTGGGAGCAACACTCTTGGAACCGTGGCGAAAAGACGCTGTGCATGGTTTCCAACGACTGCAGAGCACTTTTCAAACCATGCGTCGCACATGCTTCGTGCGGGTGATCCCAACCGAGCAAGGCTTCACCCTCGCTGTCGAAGTTATGAAAGAAATCGAGGACGTCGATCGATCCCAATACTCCTCGGAAGGTTCCGCGATCGCTCGTTATGACGGAGCGATCGTGCGCAGCGATCCTATGCTTGTCGGCCAGCCGATCACTCTGGGTTGGATCCGCTTGGAAAATGACACAGAGCTAGAACAACAAATACTTCGCGAGATTCTCGGTCGAGTTTCCAATGTCACTCCGCCGCGATTGCCGTTCCTGGGATTCTAGCCCGTTTCGTCGGTCAAGGATCCGAAAGCGTTGAGCTGGATCTTTGCGATATTCTTAAGATGCAAAATTCTCACGGGGGGAAACTCAATTCCCCTAGCGTCAAGTCGATAGCGAGTTCTTCTCCATCTCTTTCGATTTTGAATTGAATAACCGAATCGGCGGGGGAGGTGCGAATCGATTCGATGAGTTGCTGGACATCTACAACGGGTTGACCGTTGAATTCGGTGATTCGATCGCCAGGGTAGATTGCCGCTCGTTCGGCAGGAGAGTCAGGAACCACGACACGCACGACCACTCGCGGCTTGGTATCTTCTCCCTCAGGGACAATTTCCATGGCCAACTCCACTCCGACCCAACCGCGTCGGACGCGACCATGCGCTATAAACTGATCGAGCACCTTGCGCGCGATGCGGCTCGGAATGGAGAAGCTTACACCGCGATACGATTCACCGACGATCGCGGTATTGATTCCGATCAATTCGCCTTTGCCATTGACCAAAGGGCCACCGCTGTTACCAGGATTGACAGCGACGTCGCTTTGCATCAAGTCGCTATAACGGGAGGTGATTCTCTCACGCGAACCGCGATACTGCGGATTGGCATTCAAGTCGAGTCGATGCTTGCCACTTAGAATTCCAAACGAAACCGATCCGGCTAGCCCAAACGGACTTCCCACCGCCCATACAGGAGAACCGACATCCAGATCGTCGCTATCACCCCATGTGATGGGCAGCAGATCCTGTGCGTCGACTTTCAGCAGAGCCAAGTCAGTTGTGCGATCCAAGCCTACCACCTTCGCAGGCAAGACTCGATTATCAGCGAGGTAGACTTGAATTTCGGCATCGCTTTCCAGAACGTGTTGATTGGTCAGGACGTATCCATCTTCCGACACGATAATGCCGCTGCCCTGCCCCGATGTCATGCGAAATGATTTCATGTCGGGATTCCATCGGCTCGTCGTCTCCGAGTCTTCGTTCTTCATCGACAACTGAATGTGAACAACGCTTGGATGGACGCGTCGCGCGACGGTCTGCGATACCTGACTTAATCCCTCCCATGAGACATTTTCAAGCTGCGCTCCGGCCAACTCATACTCGGCACGCAATTGACCGCGGTGCCACGAGTAACGGGAGGACTCCAACATCGGTGGCAGCAAGTATCTCAAACAGACCAGCAAAATCAGCACACCGAGTAGGCTGAATGTCGTCGACACCATGAGACTCCACACAGTGGGAGTCGATGAAGATGCAAATGAAGCCGTGGGGGACGATGCCGATGCCGAGCCTGCATCGAGGCTCGGCTCCAAAGGGGAGAGGTTGCTGTTGGAAGCTGAGTCTGCGTCGTCCACTTCGCTCATTCGATCGGGTCCTTTGGCTTGGCTGGCGATTGCAGCAACACTTTGATTGTAATCGATTTGTCGACGAGATCACAAATCAAAGCACATCCATTGGGCGTCGGGGCTAAGGCTGGTGCGCACCAGAAGCTTGTTTCCCGAGAGTGCGGGGAGGGCTCGATACTTACCCATCGGCAGTTGAGTTTGCCAAAGCGGCTTAAACCCCTGGTCAGTCGCAGGGGTCAACCAGACTCGTCCATCAATCCCGACCACGAGGAGGGATGCCTTGCCCTCTGACCCTTGGGCTTCAATCGCAATGGTATGACAAATCGGCATCCCTATCTGTTCCCACACGATTTTTCCGGTGTCCGGTTGTAAACACTTGTAGGTTGAGAATCCGCCGTCTTCTCGTCCGTCCGATGCAAAAACCAGGGTATCGACTGCAACGGGGGTGGCGTACTGACTGGCGATCTCGTCCCCTTTGCGAACGATCTCGATGCCATCCTTGCCGACCGCCACATTTACGTAGCCGATGCCGTAACTCGCGGTTTGGAGAATCCGACCTTGCTTTAGAATAATCGGGGTTGCTGCGTTGACTGTTGGACCTCGTTGTCCAAACGGAAACTCCCATCGCACTTGTCCGGTTTTCGGGTCGATACCGTAGGTGGTCAAACGAGTTGGAACGATGGCCGTTTGCGAATCATCCCCTGCAGAGTCCGAGGAAGGATACAAGATCGGCGAAGCATAGCCCGCATCGGCATCGGTTGCGGTCCAAAACGTACTGCCGTCGAGTAGTGATATCGCGACGATCCCAGCGTTCTTCTTCTTTGCACCAACGTTGACAATGACCACGACCCCCGCGACCAAAGGAGTATTGCCAGCCCCGAAATAGCCATCGTCCGCTCCGTATTCCTTTCGCAGATCTCGGCTCCAACGAATCTTGCCGTCAGCCAAGGCTACACAATGAACACTTCCCGAGGCGGAATGAACCACGACCCAATCACCAACGATCTGTGGCACCGAACGCGGACCCTTGTCCTCATCGATTCCTTGACGATAGGTCGCGGGAAAGGCTGTGCGCCATCGCACTTTGCCACCGTTCAGGTCGACCAGTCGCAAAACGTCTTCGTTGCCATCCCGTTGATACAACACGGCTTGCCTATCGCGAATCGCTGCACCGGCATAACCTTGCCCAGCGGGAATTTGCCACGTGGGCTTGAGTTCTTTAGGGACCTTGTCAGCGAGCATTGTCCCAGGGACCGCATGACCATCACGACGCGGCCCGAGCAACCCAGGCCAGTCCGCACGAAGCTGGGGATTAGCCCATAAACCGCAAACAAACAACGTCAACAGACACATGCCCCATGCGGCCCCCGGAGCATTCGAAACGCATCGCCACATATTGAAACCCTAATGGAATGAATAGATGAGTACCGTTTCGATTGTACCGCATCCATCCAGTCGGCGCTGCGCGTTACTTGGCAGTCGGTGCGGGCTCGACCAGTTCCATCAGAGTCCCACTATCCTTCGGTCGATCCAAAACCCCACTCTTACGCGGGAAATCTGGCCGGGCTCGAGTGTTCAGCACCTCCCATGGCTTGGGATAGTTGTAGACGGGAATAGTCCCGCCGCGATGATTGCGGTAGTTGCCATTCCGAACATTGGATTCCCAAGCGATCGCTTCTTGGCTGGTTGGCTCAAAGTGGTGCAGAAATTCCCCCGGCAAGTATCTCGGACGATTGTACGTTTGACGATACTCCGGCAGGTTCTTCGCCAGGAAGCCCGGGATTATGTCCGGACGCTGAATCGCAGGGTCGAGGTAGGTTCCGGAAAACAATTGGCTTTGCTGGGTTTTGTGCCCCTGGCCGAACGCCTCATTCGGAGCAAACCCCAGCATTCCAAAAAATCCCACAGCCAACATCATGCCTGCGTGTCTCATCGCTTCCGTCTCCGTCTCGCGATTCCTACCCATCTTGCCTGCATTCTTGCAAGCAATCCATTGCCCGCCATGCAGTCATTTTGTTCATCTGCTCAAGCTGGTATTTTTTGTGAGTCCGTTTCCAATTCTGCTAAAGTTCATCAAATGCTAGCATTCGCTTGGTGCATCTAGAAAAACATTGCGGAGGGTGACGGATGAGCCAAGAAAACTCGGAATTCAGCGAAATTCATGGACACTGTTGGTATACTCGAAGGGTTTGGTGCAGTGGTTGGTGGGGAAACGGACATGAGTAGCGATTTTGATTCCTGCGACGCGTCTGGATGCGAATCCTATACTCGGATGCTTCGTCGTCGTTGGTTGCACGGTGTGACGTCGGGTGGCCTTGTTGGCGGTGCATTGCTACAGACGACGTTGTTGACTCGAGTCGCTGAGTCGATTGCTCGAGGTGCAGAGGTCAAGTCGTCATCGAGCAAACCGCGGTCGATGATTCTGTTGTGGATGCAGGGTGGCCCGAGCCAGTTGGAGACATTCGACCCGCATCCCGGCTCTCTTATAGGTGGAGAGGCCAAGGCTATCGGGACGTCTTTGGCGGGAGTTTCGATTGCCGATACACTTCCCCGCACAGCGGAGATCATGCATCGGGCGACCCTGGTTCGTTCGATGGTCTCGAAAGAGGGGGATCATGAACGCGCCACCTACAATATGAAGACCGGATGGCGTCCCGATCCCACGCTAGTTCATCCTGCCATCGGCGCGGTCCTGTGCCATCAAACCCAATCCAATATTGAGATCCCGCGACACATATCGATCCTTGCGGGTCAATGGTCGAGCCGAGGGGGTTATCTGGGAAGCACATTCGATGCCTTTCGTCTCGGAGATCCCAAGGATCCGTTGCCGAACCTGAAGAGCTATGTCGCGCAGGAGGTCTTCCAGCAGCGAGTCTCGGATTTGGAGCAGATCGAAGCCAAGTTCCGTCGCGGTCGCATCAAGGACTTGGACGACAACAAGACGCTGCAAGCGATTTCTACGCAGCGTGCAAGGACGATGATGGCCAGCGAGCAGATTCAAGCCTTTGAAATCGATCGCGAATCGCAAGGGGTGCGAGATTTGTTCGGAGACACTCCTTTTGGTCGTGGATGCTTGGCTGCGGTGCGACTGATCGAGCAAGGAGTTACCTGCGTGGAAGTGGAGTTGAGCGGTTGGGATTCGCACGTCGAGAATCACTCGCTCCAAGCTGGGCGTTGCAGTATTCTCGATGCCGCATTGCACGGATTGGTCAGTTTGTTGATCGAACGCGATCTATTCGATTCGACCGCGATCATGTGTGGTGGCGAGTTTGGGCGAACTCCGAAGATCAATGTCGCCGACGGGCGGGATCATTGGCCAACGGGTTTTAGCACCATCCTTTTTGGCGGACCATTTCGTCGAGGCTATGTGCATGGAGAGACCACCTCAGAAAAAATAGACGATGGGAAAGATCCGCTCGACGGAGTCAAGGATCCTGTGCGGGTAGAGGATTTGCACGCGACATTGTTGCACGGATTCGGTATCGATTTCTCAGAGGAGATGTTGACCCCAATCGGTCGGCCGCTGGCTCGCAGTCAGGGATCCATCGTTTCATCGCTATTCGCGGACACTTGATGGCCAGCCCTCGTTTGATCGACGACGCGTTGGCGATATGGCGTGCGGGAGTCGACGCTGTCAGAGCCGATCGCGTTGTGGCTCAGCAAGTTCATTGGGACCGATCGTGGCTGGTGATCGATGAGAACCCTTACGATCTGAGTGGCATCGAGAATCTGGTCATTGTCGGAGCGGGCAAAGCAACCTACGGCATGTTGGTCGGACTAGCCGATAGTTTTCTGCGAGACCCCCATCCGTCACTGCGTGTCGCGGGATGGGTGAATGTTCCTGAGGGAGTGGCTGCAAATCGTAGCGTTTCGTTTGGAGATTCGGGGTCGGTCCAGGTATGCGAAGCCCGCCCGCAGGGTGTGAACGAACCGACGGAAAGGGTCGTCGAAGGCTCGCGCCGGATTCTTGAATGGGTGGAGCGAGCGGATCGTTCGACCTGTGTGGTCGCACTGTGGAGCGGCGGTGGCTCTGCCTTGTTTTGCCTTCCGCAACCATGGATCATGCTGGAAACGAAAATTGCAATCACTCGACGATTGAGCGCTTCAGGCGCCGATATTCATGCTCTCAACGAAGTGCGACGCTGTTTGAGCCAAGTGAAAGGTGGCCGACTGGCCCAGTCCTGTCGGGCGCGACTCATGATTGGCCTGATCATCTCGGACGTTCTTGGGGATCCATTACCGATCATTGCCTCAGGGCCGACAGTCCTCGAACCATCGCCTGATCCAGAACGAGCAGTCGAACTACTGAAACACTACTGTCCCGGGGAATTTGATGCGGTGATAACGCATCTCAAGAAACTCACCAAGCGCGATATCGTTCATGGGATCGAGCCAACGCATCACATTCTTGCCAACAACGCGACCGCAGTGGATGCAGCCGGTACCTGCGCGGTTTCGTTAGGATATCGATATTGGATGAGTTCGGCGAAGCGATCCGAGGGGGCTGCCCAAAACGCTGGTGAGCAGCTAGCGCAGCAACTGGTTGACTCGCAGCGCGGTGGTTTGGTCGATTGCATCATCACGGGCGGGGAACCGACGGTCGTTTTGCCGCACGACTCGATCAGAGGTCGCGGGGGACGCAACCAGCAATTGGTGTTATCGGCGGGGCGTTGGCTGATGGATCAGCCAGAGTGGCAATCCGATTTCGTATTGCTCTCGGGAGGGACAGACGGGGAAGACGGTCCGACGACTGCCGCCGGGGCATGGATCGATCGCGCGTGGATCGATCGATTTCGAGGTCAAACCGATCGCGTGGAGGATCATCTGCAACGATGCGATGCCTACCCTCTTTTCGAAGAGAGCGGCAACCTCCTGGTAACTGGTCCAACCAACACAAACGTCTGCGACTTGCGAGTCGCCCTCTTCCGCAATTCATTATCAAGCCCGAAACCACTCTAGATCTTGGCTGCCACGAATATTTGCAACTCGACACTCATTTGCATGTTACATGCGAATCTGCGAAAATTGTTGATCTGTTTCAATGACGCTTTGCTTGCCGGTGTCCACTTGGTTTATTCTTTCGCCTTCATGGTCCATGCCGTAAACCCAGTCCAGACTCGGGTGCCCCGACTGGTGCCGATACTATGGTTCGCTTGTGTGTTCCTACACCTAGTGCATGCATCCGCTCAGGCTTCTGGTGACGAATACGAATACGGTAGTCATGAATTTTTTGAAGCCAAAATTCGCCCTGTCTTGGTGCAGCATTGTTACGAATGCCACTCGGTAGGCTCGAGCACTATTCAGGGAGGCTTGCAAGTCGATTTTCGTGATGGGCTTCTCAAGGGTGGCGACACCGGCCCAGGTATCGTTCCTAAGTCCCCCGATAAGAGCCTCATTCTGGAAGCTCTGCGTTATGAATCCTTGCAAATGCCTCCGGGTGGGAAACTACCTCCTGAAGTTGTGCGCGACTTCCAGCGTTGGATTGAGAGCGGCGCGTTCGACCCTCGTGATACTCCCCCATCGGCTACCACCGTATCGGAGGAAATGTGGAAAGCGAATCTCGCCGAACGTCGTCTCTGGTGGAGTCTGCAACCACCGATACTGACGCAACCGCCTCCGACCGAAGACCCAACATGGATGAACGAACCGATCGACCGCTTTATCCGTGCCGCAACCAAGAGAGTTGGCCTAAGCCACGCTCCACAAGCAACGCCCGATGTCTTGTTGCGACGTTTGTCGTTTGTGCTTACGGGCCTACCACCCAGTCACAAAGACATTATCGACTTTCAGATGCGTTGGCAGGAGAATCCCGATTCTGCCTACACCGAAGTGGTTGAACGACTACTCGAATCACCCCACTTTGGCGAGCGATTCGCCCGCCATTGGATGGATGTGATGCACTACACCGATACCTATGGATACGAATGGGATATCGCGGCGAAGGGGTCTTGGGAATATCGGGATTATCTGATTCGCGCTTTCAATACAGATGTCGGTTTCGATCAATTGATTCGTGAGCAGATCGCCGGTGATTTGTTACCTGAGCCACGCATGAATGAATCGGACGGTATCAACGAGAGCCTGATAGGTCCCATGTTTTTTCATTTCGGCGAACGTCGGCATGGCAGCAGCATCGATTTCGCAGGTGTCCATCAGGAAATGGTCGATAGCCAAATCGATGCATTCTCGAAGTCATTCCTAGCCATGACCGTCGCATGTGCAAGATGTCACGATCACAAGCTCGATGCGATCTCCCAACGCGATTACTACGCGCTCGCAAGTGTCTTCATGACACCACGCTGGACCAGCCGCAATATCGATGCCGCCAGCAAATACGAGACTCAAATCGCGAAACTTCGACAGATACGGTCTGAGATCCATTCCAAACTAGGACAGGTTTGGCAGAAGCAACTCAACGACTCCCCACTCGATTTATTCGATCTCGCCCAAAAATCGAAGGGAGATTCATCCTTCGACTCCCTAGGCTATCCAATTGCCTTCGTGTTCCGCGAGATGCAATCGTCGCCCATCAGCGAGCTCCATGCCCAAGCGGAACAGAGTGCGACCAAGTTAGTGCTCGAGGAAGACGGGATGACCATCCTGGCAACAGGAGATGCCATACCTGCTACCGATACATACACGATTCAATTCAAGTCCTCGGCTCCTTCCGTTAGCGAATTACAACTCGAAGCCCTAACGCACCCATCGCTCGGCCAAACGGGACCAGGGCGAACTCCCCATGGAAACTTCGTTCTGTCGCAAATTCAAATTCAAACCAAGGGAATCAATGATTCGGAATGGCGTGATGTCGCGATTCAATCCGCGCATGCGGACTACGAACAACCGGGCTACCCGATTGCAGCGGCTCTCAATGCCGATGCTGTCGGCTGGGGCGTCGGCCTTGGCGGCAATGTGCCTCGAACAGCACGATTCCATTTCGATCAATCCATCATGCAATCCACAGACAGCCATTGGAAAGTCCTTCTTCACTTCCAATTCGGCAGCAGTCACACTCTCGGTCGTTTCCGCATCTCGTTGAGATCCGATGCCGCACCCTCGCGACCCAATGAACCAATGATCGTTGAGCGATGGGGTCGATTGCAGTCGCAATGGCAACAGGAGAATGAACGCCGCAGAGCACACAACGCTCGCTTCACTGTTCTAGCTGATTTCTCAGCTCCTCAATTCCCGGACGGATGGGTCGTTGAAGGCGGAGGAATAGAGAACGGTTGGGTCAGCGAAGCAACTCCCCGCATCGCACTTGACGGTGGGAAGATCCTTTCGAAGGTACTGCCTCGCGGTCTACATTCGCATGCTCTTTCACCTAAGCTACCAGGCGCAGTGCGATTGCCCGAACCAGAACGATTCCCAAGAACCCATGTGAGCGTTCTTGCAGCAGGAGGATCATGGGCCGGATATCGCCAGATTCCACAAAATGCATTTCTCAATGAAGGCCCAGTATTCTTCGATCCTGCCTCTAGCCCAGCATGGATTACCCTCGCGCCCTCACCTCTTAAGCACGGTGTGACACGCGTTCTATCGGAGTTTTCCACACCCGATCTCAACGCCAATTTCCCTCCACGTACCGGTGTCGCTCGCATGGGTGCAACCACGCTCCCCAATGAAGACAACGGGTTCGACAAGAACGGATGGTTCAGCGTCACCAAGGTCGTCGCGCACGATACCCCCGGCCATCCCATCGAAGAACTCGATGCCTTCGCTGATTTGTTCGATAACCAAAAACCGATTTCTATCGATTCAATAACTAATCATGTTTTTGAATGGATGAAAGGGGCCGTCGGTCGTTGGTCGACCAACACATCGGTACCCGGCGATGCGAAATTGATTGCGTGGCTGATCGAACAGGGCATTCTCGGTAATGACATGACGATCGACCCGGAACTTGCGAAACTGGTTCATCAATATCGTGAGGTCGAAGCGGAGATCGGCTTTGCTCGCAGTGTCAACAGCATGGACGAAAGAAGCGTCAAACCGATCGATTATCGTTTGAATATTCGAGGGGATGTCCACAACGAAGGCTCGGCGGTGCAGAGAGACTTTCTCGAGGTTTTCAAAGGCCAGCATCGAGTAGAGGGCTCCAACGGGAGCGGTCGGTTGGAACTAGCAAACTACTTGTCCAGTCCTGAAAACCCGCAAACCGCCCGTGTATATGTCAATCGCGTTTGGCAGTGGATTTTCGGCACGGGATTGGTTGAGACCCCCAGCGACTTCGGCAAGTTGGGTGGACGCCCCTCCCATCCGGAACTGTTGGATTGGCTCGCGCTGCAGTTCATGCAAGAGGGTTGGTCCACCAAACGATTAGTCCGGAGACTCGTTTTGAGTGAAACGTTCCGACAGTCCGGTCAGGTATCGCCGAAAGGAAAAGAGTTGGATCCCGGCAATCGTCTGCTTCATCACTACCCAACGCGACGACTAGAAGCCGAGGCGATTCGCGATAGTTTATTGGCTGCATCCGGTCGATTGGATCGGACGCTTTATGGGCGACCTATCCGACCTCATCGAAGTGCCACCGATTCCCAGAAGCGACTTTTTTCCGGTCCTTTAGATGGCAATGGTCGACGGTCGATCTACCTCGAGATGTCAGTCATGCAGCCGCCGGAGTTCTTGGTAGGCTTCAATCTCCCGGACCTGAAAATCCCAACCGGCCGGCGCGACATAACCAATGTTCCTGCCCAGGCGCTGTTGCTTATGAATAGCCAGTTCGTCAACGATATGTCTCAGCATTGGGGAAGTCGTCTGATAGGCGACCTATGCGCTCATCCAGAAGAACGTATCACGAACATGTTCCTTTCCGCGTTTGGACGCCAACCCTCGCAAGCTGAATTGTCGCGATGGAGTACTGCTGCTCTGGAATTTTCGGACGGCAAAGAACCGCTTATGAAGGATCACCAGGTATGGAGTCGACTCGCGCACGCGATGTTCAATACCAAGGAGTTTTTATACTACCGATGAAGTCCCCAACATATCACGCTTTATCGAGGCAGACTTTCTCCCGACGTTCGTTGTTGAAATCCTCGTCGGCAGGTTTTGGATGGCTCGCTTTTGCCGGGCTTGCTCAGGCGAATCGCATGCCCTCGACAACTGCGAAAGCCAAGAACATCATCTTTTGCTTCATGGATGGTGGTCCAAGTCACGTTGATACGTTCGATCCCAAGCCGATGTTGGCCAAACATCAAGGAGAAAAAATTGGGGAAGCGGCGGTCACGATTCGCTCGCAGTCCGATGCCAATCGAGTATGGCTCGGCAGTCCCTGGCAATTCCGTCAGCGAGGTCAAAGCGGTCTTTGGGTTAGCGACTTGCTCCCCCGAATCGCCGAGATAGCCGATCAATTATGTGTCGTGCGATCCCTGGTGGGAGAATTGCCTTTGCATGGTCAGCAGAACTTGCTCCTTCATACCGGGAGGATTCTCGGGCAAGCCCCGAGCATGGGAGCTTGGGTGAACTATGGACTCGGTTCCGAAAACAGCAATTTGCCAGGCTATGTCGTCCTTAACAACGACTGGGTGCCTAACGGCGGGCTTGAAAATTTCGGCAGTTCGTATCTGCCCGCATCTCACCAAGCAACCATGATTCGAGCCGCAGGTACTCCGGTCGATCATATCGTGCCAACGCTTCCTGAAGCTCTCCAAAAGAGGATGCTTGCGATCCTCGAAGAGCAAGACAGACAATATGCGCAATCGGTTTCGGATCCCCGTGCCGTGGAGGGAGCGATTGCCAACTATGAAACCGCCTTCCGCATGCAAAGTGAACTGCCGCAGATCGTTGATATCTCGATGGAACCAGACCATATTCACCAGTTGTACGGTGTCGACTCCCAGGATGAACATCAGCGATTGTATGCCACACAAGCATTGCGCGCACGCCGGCTCGTTGAAGCAGGAGTGCGGTTTGTAGAAATCACATGCCCTAGTTTCGACGGCAACAACTCTCCTTGGGACCAGCATGGCCAACTCAAGATCAATCACGAAAAGAATGCCCGCATCACCGAGCAATCGGTCGCTGCATTGATTATCGATTTGGCCCAACGCGGGTTGCTCGATGAAACCATTGTGCTGTGGGCGGGCGAAATGGGACGCACGCCCCACACGCCATCGGTGCACGAAGGGTGCGGTCGCGATCACCATGTGAACGGATACTCCATCTTCATGGCAGGTGGCGGCTTCCGCCAAGGCTTTGCCTATGGGCAAACCGATGACTTTGGGAATTCCGTTGTTGAGAACCCTTTGGACATCCATGACATCCACGCGACCATTCTGCACCAGATGGGTATTGATCACCAAAGTCTGACATTTCGTCATGGAGGACGGGACCAACGTTTGACCGACGTGCATGGTCGAGTCGTCGAGGAACTGACTCAGCGATGAATCCGTTTCTTGCGTGTACTCGGAAACTGCCCTTTCATCGGCCCACTTAATGAGCCCTCGCCCAATGGCAGACTCCGTGATCGCCATGAAGGGGCAATTGGTACTGCTCGAGGATCAACTGCAGTATCATCGCAAAGTCGTGTTGCTGCCCAGCCATAAGATTGTCCGTGAATCCCTAAGTCATTCTCAAGCCAAAATTCCCTTGACCAACTCGCCATGGATATCGGTCAACCGATAGTCGCGGCCCTGGAATCGATAGGTCAACCGCGTATGGTCAATCCCCATCAGATGCAGGATCGTCGCATTCAGATCGTGCACATGGACCGGATCCCGCGTGATGTTGTAGCAGTAATCATCGGTCTCCCCGTGAACTACGCCACCGCGCACCCCAGCTCCAGTCAGTAAAGTCGTGAAGCAACGGGGATGATGATCGCGGCCGTAATTGTCGGCCGTAAGTGCACCCTGGGAATAAACCGTTCGACCGAACTCTCCGCCCCACAAGATCAGCGTATCGTCGAACAATCCTCGCTGCTTGAGGTCATTGACAAGCGCCGTTGTCGGCTGATCGGTATCCTTGCACTGCAAACGGATCGCGTTAGGCAAATTTCCGTGCAAGTCCCAGCCCATATGAAACAACTGAACAAATCGAACATCACGCTCCGCCAATCTCCGCGCGAGCAAGCAGTTCGCGGCATAAGTCCCAGGCTTTTTGACGTCTGGTCCATACATGTCGAGCACATGCTGCGGTTCGTTTGACGTGTCGAGCAACTCAGGGACACTGACCTGCATGCGAAACGCCATTTCATATTGGCTGATTCGCGTTTGGATTTCCGGGTCTTGAAGATCGGAATACCGTTGCTGATTCAGTTCGGCGAGCCGATCCAAGGTCTTGCGCCGCGTATCCCGCGACATGCCCGATGGATTCGACAAGTACAAGACGGCATCTCCACGATTTCGGAACTTGACCCCTTGATGCTTTGACGGGAGAAACCCCGATCCCCACAACCGATCATAAAGAGGTTGATCATCGGGCCGCCCCGTTCCAAAAGACGTCAGCACCACATAAGCAGGCAAGTCCTGATTGACACTCCCCAAACCATAGCTGACCCATGAACCGATGCTTGGACGCCCTGCCAGTTGCGAACCAGTTTGGCAAAAGGTGATCGCAGGATCGTGATTGATCGCTTCGGTGTGCATCGACCGGATTTGGCACCAGTCGTTGGCAAGCGTGGCCATCTTTGGAAGAATCTCGCTGAACCACATGCCAGCATCGCCATGCTGCGCAAATTGGAACGCCGTCGGTGCAACGGGAAATTTCGATTGTCCCGAAGTCATGGTGGTCAAACGCTGTCCCTGGCGAATCGAATCCGGGAGATCCTCTCCTCGACGCTCGGCCAATGCAGGTTTCCAGTCGAACAAGTCCATCTGCGAAGGAGCACCCGACTGAAACAGATAAATGATCCGTTTCGCTTTGGGCGCATGATGCTGAAATGCAGAAGGAACCGGCGATTCGCCAGGATGCGGTGCCGCAAGGACCGATCGATCCCCCAATTGAGACAACGCAGCGAGTCCCAACGTCCCGCCAAGTCCCCTCAGGAATTGCTGACGAAGCATCAGTCCATGTTTCATCGAATCACCTCGTTCCATGTTTAGATTACTCCCTCATGATGCATTCATCGAGGTTCAGCAGAACGTTACCACTCAGCATGTACGCAACCAACTCAGCAGAGGAGGCTACTTGCGAAGGAGTGTCGCCGTGTCGCTGCAATTGAGCCGCTTCTTCGGGGTGCTGCCGGTAGTACGTCAAATCCTCTTGCAATCCAGCAACCAAGACTCGAAGCTCCTTCTCGGTCGGTTTTCGTCCGGTTGCCAATCGAAAGCCATACGTCAGTTTACCTTCCGGGGTCACGTCGTCGTATTGGAGCATTCGCTCGCCTAGTTTCCTCGCCGCCTCCACAAAGGTAACTTCGTTCAGTAAAGAGAGGGCTTGCAGAGGTGTATTCGTTCGCGATCGACTGACGGTGCATATCTCGCGGTTGGGAGCATCGAAGATGAGCATCGACGGAGGAGCAGCCGTTCGCTTCCAAACCGTGTAGAGGCTTCGCCGATACAGCCCTTCGCCCTGGTCATGTTTGTAGTTGCGCAGATCCCCGTAAACGCTCGTTTCATCCCAAACACCGTCAGGCATGTAGGGGCGAGCGCTCGGTCCGCCGATCTTGCTCGACAGCAAGCCGCTGACGTGAAGTGCTTGGTCCCGCAATATCTCACCGGGCAGTCGGAATCGGGGCCCGCGACCGAGCAATCGATTGTCGGGATCGAGTTCGACCAACTTCTCCAATGCGCGCCTGCTCGTGGATTGCTGATAGGCTTGGCTCATCACGATGAGTTTTTGCAAACCCTTCATATCCCATGGATGAATCGGTTGATCGTTGACCAGCAGACTTTGGCTCGGTTCCATGAATTCGACCGCGAGCCAATCGAGGAGTTCAGGATGACTCGGCCACTCGGACTGCGAACCGAAATTTTCGATGGTCTTCACGATTCCGACACCCATGAATCGTTCCCACATGCGATTGACCCACACGCGCGCTGTGAGGGGATGATTCCGATTGGCGATCCACTTCGCGAGCCCGAGTCGGTTGTTCGGCTCCCCATCGGGTATCGGTGGAAAGATTTTCGGAAGGGCCGCGGTGACGGGGTCTCCTCGCTTGTCATACTCCCCGCGGATCAGGATGAATGCTTCGCGAGGCTTGTCGATCTCCTGCATGACCATGACGTTGGGCCAACTGTTGCGATAATCAGCCAGTTGTTTCCTGGTCTCCTGAACCTTCCTCTCTGCAGCCTGGATCGGGCCATCGGAGTTTTTGCGATAGTAGTCTTGCAGTTCTTTGAGTTGTACATCGCTCCGTTCAGCTACCGAAAGTTCGAGAATCGTGCGAAGCGAATCAGGAACCTGCGATCCACCGATTGCGATGGTCCCCTTGGGAAGTCCGGTGGACGACAAACGGAAGCGGCCGATGTTATGCTGCCCGAGAGTTTCCTGCACGAGGCGAATCGTGATGGTTGCATCGGGTGGGACTTCGATTCCGGGTTCCGTTAAGAACATCGCGCGGCAAATCTCTTTGCGTGATGGACCATCGATTGCCCAACCCTTCGACTTGTCACCTTGTACCGTGTGTTGTATTTCCCAGCCTTTTTGAGAGTAGTCGGCTTCCGCGTGCGTGAACGTGGCAGTCACCGGTTCGGCAAGCGACGGCGCACTGATCACTGCCTCCACGCGTGTCAGAACAAAGTTGCCGTTTGGATAACGACCTAAACTCTGCTGTGGCAAACTCGGGTCGGGAAAGCACTCCAGCAAGAGCCCTGTAAAGTTTCCTTTCGAAAGAGGCGACTTGATCTCATAAACATCATGAGTCGGGTTATTGCCACCTGCCAAATACGCCCCATCACTCTGTCGCGTCAACGTGGCTCCACTGGCCGCCGATGCCGATTCCGGGTTCAGAATATTCCATGCAGTCGGGTTCGAGGCGATTCTTTCTTTGAAGCCGGGTTCCCATGCCGCGACCAATTCTGGCAACGCTTTCTCAACGCCGCGCAACGCTGTCTCCGCATCGCGAACTTGTTGTTCATAGTTCGCTGTTTGTTGTAATTGATCCTCGGAGGGGACCGGGATCACAGGTTCTGTGTTTCGAGATTCCCCCTGAAGGATGCCACTCTCGGCGATGTTATTGAAGTAGGAGAATAAAGAGTAGAAATCCCTCTGGGAAATCGGATCGTACTTATGATCGTGACAGCGGCAACAGTTGAACGTCAGCGCCAGCCAAGTCGTTCCGGTCGTTTCGACTCGATCGATGACAGTTTCTACACGCCACTCCTCAGCGATCAGGCCACCCTCGCCGTTGAGTCGATGATTGCGATTGAAACCGGTAGCGACTTTTTGTGAGAGAGTTGCATTAGGAAGCAGATCTCCCGCGATTTGTTCGATCGTGAATTGATCGTAAGGCATATTGTTATTGAAGGCGTTGATCACCCAATCCCGCCATGGCCACTGCTGTCGCGAGCTGTCGATTTGGAATCCATTGCTGTCAGCATATCGAGCCAAGTCCAGCCACTGCAGCGCCATGCGTTCCCCGTAGTGAGGAGAACTGAGCAATCGATCGACGACTCGTTCGTAGGCGTTGGGAGAATCATCGTTGATAAAGTCGTCCATCTCTTCGATCGTCGGTGGCAGGCCTGTCAGGTCGAGAGACAATCGCCGGAGCAAGGTTTCGCGATCCGCACGCGGAGAGAGTGCAAAGCCTGTGGCATGAAGCTTCTGCAAAACGAACCGATCGATGGGATTAGGATATTGCGTGGCCAGTTCCGAGAGCGGTACTGCAGGCCTGACAGGAGTGATAAAGGCCCAGTGCCCTTGATACTCAGCTCCTTGTTCAATCCATCGTCGAAGGAGTTCTTTCTGCTCCGCTTTGAGTGTCTTGCCAGTCTCGGGGGGAGGCATCACCAGATCGGGATCATCGGCTACGATACGATGGAGCACTTCGCTATCGGAGGCCTTCTCAACATCAATCGCCCGTTTTCCTGAGTCTCCCGGCTGTGTTGCCAATTCATATCGATCCAGCCGAACGCCTCCTTGCCGCTGCCGCTCATCGGGTCCGTGGCATTGGAAGCAGTTCTCAGACAGGATCGGGCGAATATCCCTATTGAATTCGATGCGGTCTTGGGCAAACGCCGGAGACACAACTAGGGCGGCGAAAAAAAACACGAACCATTTCGAATTCGTATTGATTACATTCAACCGAGGGCGAGGGTGGGTAAACAATTCCATCCACATATAGGTTATCGAGGATTTCGAGGCGGGGAACGCGAGGCAGGTGGATTACGAACCGCCTTCATTCTAACACAGCAACAGCTCCACGCGGAAATACAATCAGACTACTGCACCGAACAGCGCGCCGACACCTGCCGTTAAGGCCATGGCGAGAACGCCCCAAAAGGTCACTCGCACAGCAGCTTTCAACCATGGAGCCCCTCCCGCGTAGGCTCCAAAACCGCCGAGAAGAGCCAGAAACAGAACTGAGGTTGCTACAACCACCGGGATCAATACGCTTCGCGGAGAAAGCATCGCGGTTAACAGTGGCATTGCGGCGCCGATCGCGAATGTGCCCGCCGACGCCAATGCGGCTTGAACCGGTCGAGCACTCATCGTCTCGGAAATCCCGAGCTCATCGCGAGCATGGGCCCCGAGTGCATCGTGCTTCATCAATTGCTCTGCGACCTGGCTCGCAAGCGATGGTTCCAAGCCTCGCTTCATGTAGATCTCAGTCAGTTCGGCTAACTCATGCTCTGGGTTAGCAGCCAGTTCCGCGCGCTCGCGTGCCAAGTCAGCGTTCTCGGTATCCGCTTGTGAACTGACCGAAACATATTCGCCAGCCGCCATCGACATCGCACCGGCGACGAGACCCGCGACTCCCGCAACCAAGATCTCGCTGCTATTGGTGCTCGCAGCGGCTACACCGACAACCAAGCTCGCCGTAGAAACAATACCATCGTTCGCTCCAAGCACCGCCGCGCGAAGCCAGCCGATACGATCGGTACGATGAAGCTCAGGATGTGATAATCGCATGATGGTTATAGGAACGAGAACAAGAGGATCTATAAGCCAACGCTTACATCATCCTACCTCACGTGTTGGAGTTATGTCAGGCATGCGATCTACACGAAATCGTTCGTCATCAAGTGCTGAAGCTTGCGCGAGATCGACTCGATCAGAATCTCTGATGCACCAGGTGCGGTTGCCGCGATTACTTCCTGATAAATCTCGTACCCAAACGAGCTTGCGGGCGGAATGTAACCAGGCTGCCAGTCATTGGTCAGCGTGGTAACGAAAACAGGTCTCGGTGCGCATCGCTCACGCAGGGTGGTTTGAAGAATCTGATACAGCTCCCCAGGTACAAACACCCACATCGCATCCCCGACGCATCCTACTTGCACCGTCAAGGGATAGGAATGCCCCGGCACAAGGTGTTGGAGACGATTCAACTGCCGTGTTCGCTGTTCCACTTGCGCTCGGCAGTCGCGAATGCGTATTGCGTCGTTCGCCTCGCGAGCGAGTGTCTCTTCGGCAAGCCAATGATCGCGTTCGCGAGAAGTCTGTTCGATCGTCGGCAAGTCATGGCGGTAAGGCAAATCCACCACGAACTGTTCCCAGTGCCATCGTCCAATCGCGAGCTGGGTTTGCTCGTCGATCGGTTCATGTCGCCATGTGCCGATCGCTGTTCCCGAAATCACGGGGCCAGCGTAACGAAACTCCGTCCCAGGTGGCGGTATCGTGGCCAGTGTGGAAAGAGCCGAATATCCAACTTGTTTGCCGTTTCGATCGGCGACTGCGGTATCTCCAACGAATCCTTCGCGTGGACCAAGATCTCCCGAAGCACCCTGGAGGAACATACACAGGCCGCCCGTATCCCGTTCGATCACCTCCTGCATCGCACCAACCCAATCGGGACTGATCAATGTGTTATCCCAAGCGAGGGTCGTCGGATGGCATGCATAATTGACGATGGTTCCAACGACATTGCCAGCGGTATCAGTAATCTGCGCGATCAATAGCGTATCATCGGCTGGACCTTCAGGATTGAAGCCGCATACGAATCGTTTGCGCTCCGCATCGAAATAATCTCGATGTCGTGCCAGATCGCAACGACCGGTTTGGTAGACGATGTTCGCGGGAACGACACGCTGTTTCGCTTCGCGTGCAAGCGAGCCGATCTTCACCGCCAATTCATCGAGATAGGGTCCGAGCAATTCACCCCCTGGCAAATCGCTCCGGGTCCGCGACATCCAGCCTGCGCCATGCGTGTGAGTGAGCGAAACGAGAATATGATCGTAGGGAACACCGGTTTGATGGTGAATCGAGTGCCGAATGGTATGCAATTCTTGGCGATCGAGAATGCAATGATCGAGGCTCACGATGACTTGTGCCTGGCCGGGCGATTCGGCCGACGGTTCAAGCCATAGCAGTGTGGCATGCAGCGGACGATGTACACCGGTGGCTCGATCATGCAACGCAGCCCCCCACATCCGATGGTAGATGCCGACCGGAGGGGTAATGTCGCAACGCGCCATCGCGGCTCTGCATCG
>JAGWWZ010000152.1 GCA_018970165.1 Planctomycetota bacterium
ACTCAAGTTACAGCCGGTTTGAGCACGGCTTTTGATACCACGCTTTTGGCCTTGGTGATCGCATTGGTCCTGCAGTTGTGGATGACACTGCAGAAGACGAACGAAGAGCAGTTCCTCGATGATTGCAGCGAATACTGTATGCGGCAGATCGTGAGCCGTATCAAGATCCTTCCGTATGAGCAAACGCGGGAGATCTAGGTTGTGTCGCGGCGCAAGGCCCAAGGCCCATCGGTTTCTTTCTTCGCATTCCAAGACATCATCACATCGGTGGTGGGTATCTTCGTACTCATTACCCTCATCATGATGGTCGACTTGGTTACCAAGACTAGCTCTTCCGCTCAGGTTCGCGAAGTATTCGAGGATGTCTATTCTGCAGCCATCGATGATCTTCAGGAACAGCTTGCCAAACTGGAGACCCGTTCCGCACAACTCGATATCGCTGCGACCAAACTTGGAAGCGTCCAGGTGTTCAATAAGGAGGAGATGGCAAAAGAACTCGAGGCCAGTATCCAATCACTCAATCAGCAGGTGGAACGGGTTGAGCGTCGTACTCACGAAATTCAGCGTGTGATTGAGAAACAGGACAAGGTCAAGTCCGAGTTGCAAATCGAGATTCAGAAACGCTCGCCCGATCGAGAAGAGCTTGAGCGACTGCTCAAGCAACTTGCGAAGCTCGATTCGAAGATCCAGAGCCTCCAGACCGATGAGCCGTTGGTCTTCCGAAGTCAAGACTTACAGGGGCGTACTATAGTGATCATTGAGGTGCACGCGAACAAGTTGGTATTGCTCGATCTGGCAAAGGACAGTCGCGCCGAGATCTCCGGAGGTGCTATCGATAGCAAATTTCGGTCATGGCTCAATAGTCGAAGCGTCGGAAGTATCCATTGCTTTATTCTCATCCGTCCTTTTGCTGCCGGAACCTTCGATTCAGTACGTGTTGTACTCGATGAAACGGGTGCTAGCTACGGCTATGATCTCGTTGGTGCAAAACGAACCGTGAAGCTTCGGAGCGAGGTAGGAAATTAACCATGGCTCGACGCAAGCGGTCCGAAGGATCCAGCCTCGATCTGTTCCTGGATACCATTTGCAACGCATTCGGGGGAATCATGTTCATCTCGATCTTGATTTCTATCTTGATCCAGATGCGAGGCAATGTGCCAGACAATCCAGATCGCGACAAAGGGCTGTCCGAGGCGGAGGCAATCCAAAAGCAGACACAGCTTTTCGAATTACAGAGCAAGTCCGAAATTCTTGCCCAATCGATTGCGGAAAGAGAGCGATTGCTTTTCAATGAAGATACCGCTGAGGTGAGCGAACTTCAGGCAAAACGAGATGCGATTCGCAAGCAACTAGAAGACATACAAAAGGTGCAGCAGTCGCTCCTCGGCGAATCCGCAAAGAAGGATCAAGAGATCCAAAAGACAGAAGAGGAATTGAAAAATTTTGAACAACGCTTGCAAGACGCCCGAGTCGCCGTATCCGAAAGATCTAAGGAAGTAGAAGACTCTCTCGATGCTGCCGAGACGAATACAACGTTGCCAAAGGTGACCAGCACGCTCAAAGGGAACCTCCTTTTTGGCATAAGGTACGGCAAAGTGTATTTGGTGAGCGACGTACAAGGAGGAAATGCAAACGCAGTCAATGCGAAACATGTGAATGCGGTATCGACACCCCTCGGAATCCGCGTCACCCTCAGACAAGATGCTGGTTGGAAAATGGAGAGCAACGAAGCGAAGACGGAATTGCAAGCTCTGATGCGCAACCATCCGAGTGTATCGACTTACTTCTCCATTGCCGTCTGGCCCGATTCTTTCGAGGAATTCCTGAAATGGAAAGAAACGTTGATCCGAGAAGGATATGATTATGATCTCAGTCCGATCGACAATATGGAATCGTTCGTGATCGTTCCTGGGTCCTCCGCAAAGGTGCAATAGAACCGCGTTGGTCAACATGAATCAGCCAATTAACCCTCGAACGATTCCTCCTCCTTTACCCTCCAGATCGCAGGGGCAGCCTCGAACGGGCAGCAGATTTAAGGAGATTTTTTCCGATTCCGAAACGAGAAATGTACTTGCAGGAATTCTCATTGGCCTGGTTGTTCTCATGGTTCTCTTGGCCCTGTTTTTTGTCGGCGGTGGTGCTGGAGGCGGCGATGGAGATAAACTCGGCTCTGGCAAAGCGAATGGATCCGTCGAGGGAGTCTTGGATGGAGAAAATGAAAAGGGTGACTCTCTGGAAAACGGTCCGGACGACAAGACGAGAGTACAAGCTGGCGAGCCCGAGACCGAGCAATCCAAAGATGCCGGCGCGGAGGTCCAAGCTGAGCAGGCTCCATTACCAATATCCCAGGATTATTCCCCATCCACTGAAGATTCGACTGTAGATGGCAGCGAAGATGGAGAAGTCAAAGAAAAGACCGTTATCCTATCTCGAGTTCCGAATCGCCAAACGCAAGCAACGAGTGGCGGGACTGGCCATTTGCCCGGGAAAAGCCCAGGTCAAAATGGGGTTGATCTATCCTCGAGCAAGGGGATGAATCCTTTTGTCGGAGAAGGGAAACCTGCAGCATCGACGGTGTTCGTAATTGATGTCAGCGGCAGTATGCAAAATCCTGGAAAGTTACCGCGTGTGATGAACGCTCTATCCAGAGCGATTGATCAGCTGAAAGAAAACCAAAAAGTCTGCGTCCTTTTGTTTGACGATTTCTACTTTAGCGACCCAAGCTTGCCTGGTTTGGTGCCTGCCAACAAGAAAAATCGAGAGAGAATTCAGTTGTGGCTCGCGAGCCCACAGGGTGGTGGTGGTACCGAACCGATGGCCGCTATGACAGCGGCGATAGCACTCAACCCCGAACGCATTGTCCTTCTCTCGGACGGTGAATTCGATCCCTCGAACGTTCAGATGATCACCATGCTCAATTCCAGGCAAACGAAACCCGCTCGTATCGATTGCGTAGGCCTTATGGAACAAGTGATCGTACTTCAAGAGATCGCGAAAGCGAATCGAGGGACCTACTACCAAGCATACTGATGCGATAAGGAAAGAAACGAAAATTGTGCAAAAAGATGTTCGGGCAGAAAAATAACAGCCGTGAACATTTGAACCACTGATGTATGCTGATGGACGCTCATCAAATCCTGCGAGTTTGTGTATAAGCCACTGCGTTCCTCCGCAACTCAGCGTTTACCGGCTCACCGGATCCTAGAGCCTCAGTCGAAAACCGTAGGGCGAAAGATGGAGGGCAAAAGATAATGCCGATTGATTTCCTGTTTTTTGCCCCCTTTGTTTCAGAGGTCTTCCTGTCTCGTTGCCGAATTCCTGCCATCAGAGATATTAACAAGTAGGTGCGCCGAAGTTGCATTAGGCAATTCTACCGCATCGCGGGCTTTGGGATCGGGATGCCGTTGGTGGTTAAGACCTGGATCTCGTGCGCCCGGTGGGGGCCGGTGTACTTCCATACTATCTGCTTGTCCCGGTTCAATTCGAAAACCTTCACTACCCCCACTTCTCCACTCGCGCCGTAACTGGCGATCACCGTGTTACCGTTAGGCAATCGCTCCCCACCACACGGATCCGCGAATGGTTTGCCTGCGACATCCGTATTGCTCGCTTGCCAGGCGATTCGACCCTCGGGATCGAACTCTACCGTCTTGTTGCCATGCGTTAAGTTCACGACCGTATTCCCATTCTCCAACCGGATCGCTGTAAACGGCCAGTTCTCTGCCCCTCGGCCGCCAAGCTCCGCTCCGTCGGTCGCCAACTCGCATACCACTTCGCCCTTTGGATCATACTCCTTCACCTTGAATGCCAAGAGATGCGGTACCAGATAGTTGCCGTTTGCAAGCTTGCGCGCCATCCGAGTCTGCATGTGGGCGTTGTCGGTTTCCGGGAGCAGCGGCACTCGGTGGGCAACGGTTCCGTCGGGATTAACCTCCAACAGCATCGGCTTGGCTCCGAGTTCCGTGATCAAAGTGCGGCCATCCGATAATCGCTGCGCTGTTCCTAACTCCTGATTCTCTTTCGAGAGTCGGTAGTGAAATACAGTCTCCTTCTTGTCGCGAGTCAGTTCGCGGACTTCATCCGACCAACAGATCAGAACCTTGCCGTTTGCCAACACCTCGCCATCCCGAGCTCCCGCGCGACCGGCATCCCATACCTCTTTGCCCGATTCGTCCAGGATCCCGGTGAAGGTCGGGCCCGCGATGAACAACGAATGAGCAATCGGTTCCTGAGCCAACAAAGGGGAGCCGAATGCAAAAAGTACCACGAGACATCTCGCCCAATTCCGCACGATCAAGTTCCTTGTGAGTGGATAACGATCATCGACATCAGGATACCATGAGTCTGAACGTTACTGGTGCGTTGGCTGGAAACATTTGACCTGCGATGCTGCTGTGTGTTACTTTGATAGGAGATATCAAAACCTGAAAAGCCTTCGGTGGAACACGTTTGATGCGTATCTCCTGCTTGATCGCAATCGCAACTCTTTATGTCGTTGGTTGCGATGTCGCTCTTGCTCAAACGGATCGATCCGTGGCAGCCGCGGCCAAATCGGAGGATCAGTGGATTGCGGAAGCCATGTGGTCTTTGATCGACTTTGGATCAGGCTCCCAGGGCGATCCGCTCACCGCGTTCAATGACGCAGCCCGAGCCTATCCTCAATCTTCAAAAATCGGTTACTGGCAAGGTCGATTCCGTTTATTCGCTTCAGGGCAACAAACTTCGCTCAGTAAGTTCGTCGAAATCGCGGAACAACTCTCCAAGCCTGACTCTAACGAAGAAGCAGTTGCAGATCCGATCACTCAGCGAAAACTCGCGAGCGCACGCAACTTCTCGAAAGTGATCGGCGAGAGACTCAGGGACAGGCTAAACAACTTGCAAAACAACACCACGGAAGTGTGGTTTGAAGTCGTGTTCCATGACCTATTATCTAGGGATCCCGATCTGATCATTGCTTGGTCGAGATTACTGGAGAGCTCCGATCCGGTGATTGCCCTGACCGCCGCTGATGCTTGGGCCGAACGAGAACCCGAAAACGCATTGCCGCTGTATGCCAAAGCGATCCTATTGCAACGTCAACGCGGAAAAGGGGACCCCATCGATCCCTCCGCGATTGAAGCGCTGGAAATCGGAAACTCCCGACCTGCATGCCTTGCGCCGGACGAGCCGTGGCCTGATGAGTTTGATCTGCGTTTTCCGGATTCGCTTGGTCCGGAACAAGCCGAGTTGCGTGGCCAACCTGTCAGCCGAGCGATGCTGCGCACGTTCGTGGAAGGTCTTTTCTTGACGGAGGGAATATTTGGAGGATCCGCGATATCCGAATCCGCGATACGTGATCTCGGGGGCAAAATCCTCGAGAAATCTCACCAACTATCCCTTGAGGAAGATATCCGCTATCTGCGAGCATTCGCGGGTGTCGGAACTCACCTGATTCATTCCAATCGCCTGCTGTACGGATTGACTGCCGGTTCGGCCGATCGGGTGTTGAATCGGATGGAGACGATCGCGATCGACCAAGAAGATTTCAGCCATGCCATCGAGATCGCCAATCTCAGGGACCACATCTTCACTCTGAGACGCATGTGCTCTGAGGGATATCGCACGGTATCAGCAAAGGAAGATCAACTCCTCTTCGACCGAGTTGCAACACAAATCATGGAGGACAATCGAAAGGATTTACCAATACCGACCATCGAAATCTCCCAGAAGCCTAGACCCAAATGGATGATTTCGGAAACTCTTGATGCTAAAAACAATATGTGGATGCTTGAGTTGTTCGACTCGGACAACAATGAAGTTTTCGTGTGTGGTCGCGATCAAGCCTTACCGAGCAAACACTTGGACTCTGACGAACTGTCGCGTTGTGGATATCAAAAACTGGAACAGGTCATTCAAGATTTTCGCGCGACCAATCGCAATGAACAACAGAGTCGAGGTCTGTTCATGGTGCTGAATAGTCCCTATTTCTACCTGAACGTTTTCGGCAGTTGCTACCTGAACGGGTATGTGGGACGTCGCGACCCATGTATTCTTGCATTTCGCGACCCCAAATCTCTCGATTTCTTTCAAAAGAAATATCGAGACGTGACACCTCGCTTGGCACAAATTCTCCCCCCAGGTGATCTGCTGGATCAAGAGGCGCTGTATGCCGTTCTCGATAGCGCAGACCTGGTAGTGGTTCCTTATTCGAGAATCATCACCTCCGATGGTCTTGTATGTTCGGTTGCGTTAGCAAGCGGGAAGAAATTTATCGTCGCGGGAACCCTAGAGGAGTTGCTTCAAGCGGAAAACGCGATCCGCGATAACACATGCTTGGCGGGCAGTATCGAGAGCGATTTGGTGTTGCGAGTCGAGCGTTCGGACTGATCGCGGTGCCTTCTTTGATCGCCTGGTCTCTAGCTTTTTCGAATAGATCTGTACGACGGACTTCCAGTCCGTCGGGTATAATCGCGACCGACTGGAAGTCCGTCGTACGTGGAGAGAGTCTAGGCTTGCTACGCGATTTGAGGGTGGGCGCAGGCCGGACTTTGTTATGCCAATGACCAACCGGCTCGGGGGGTGCGTTCGATGAACGGCGTTGCGGCGGGACAGTTTTTGGCTCGCAGTTTTACGGGGTCCCACTCCAGTTTCTGACCTGCACGGTAGGCGACGTTCCCCAAGTGGTTGGCGATGGTGAGCAAGCCAGCATAGTCAAACGGGCTTCCGGTCGGCGTGCCGTTTCGGATCGCATCGAGCCATTCTTGTTGTTGGCCGGGGGACTCGCGAAGGAATGGTTTCGGACCTTCGTACGATTCAAACTTCGATTCCGGCAACAGCACATGTCGTCCGTAATCGGACAGGAGCATTCCATCGCGGCCGATGAAGAGAATGCCGTTATCCCATGTGGGGATCCCTTTCTCTTTCCATATCTGTGGCTTGTCGGCACCTTGGTACCAGGCGACGCGGCATGCGGGTAGATCACCGCGCGGGCCATACTCATAAACCGCGGTCATCGATGCGGGGGCTAGTTCCTTGTGGGGTGGAGGCCCGAAGGACTCAACCGTCCGAGGATGATCGAGTCTTAGCGCCCAGAAGGGAAGATCGTTGAAGTGACTTCCTAGGTCGGACATGGTCCCATTGGCGAAATCCCACCATCGGTACCACTTCGGACCGGGCAAGTAAACCTCGTGGAATGATCGCATCGGCGCTGGACCAATCCATAAATCCCAATCGATTTCTTTCGGAGGTTGCATCACTTGCGTGGGTCGATCGGTAACGTAGACGATGTCTCCGTGCTTCTTGGCATCCTCTTCGCTTTGTAGGCCCCATGCTCGCGAGGTCCAGACGTGAGCTTCGGAGACCGGCCCAATCGCGCCCGATTGAATCAACTCCACGACGCGTCGATAGTTGGCGGTGGCATGGATCTGCGTTCCCATCTGTGTGGCAACTTTGGCCACGACTGCCTCGTCCATGATCCGTTTGGCTTCTTGAATGTTGTATGTCAACGGTTTTTCGCAGTAGACCGGCTTGCGTTGCTGCAATGCAGGGAGTGTTGCGAACGCGTGCGTATGTTCTGTCGAACTGACAACGACCGCATCGATATCTTTAAGCGAATCGGCGAGCTTGCGGAAATCGACAAACTTGCGGGCGTTGGGGAACCGCTCTGCAACGCGATCGAGGGTCCCTTGATTGACATCGCATATCGCTGCCACTTGGACGCCTGGATCCTTGATCATCTCCTCGAGGTTGCCACCACCTCGGCCTCCTACTCCGACGAATGCCAAACTGAGTTTGTCATTGGCTGAAGTGGCTTTAGCGAATCTGCTCGATGCGAGAGTTGCCGTGCATGCGGCAGCCGTGACCAAGAATTGACGCCGATCGACAGAGTGAGTGGTATCGTTTCGTTGCATGATTGGACACTGTAGAGTTGGAGAAACGTCTGAAGAGTGAATGCGGATCACTTAACTAAGTCTAACATGATCGGGAGGAAGGGTGGAATGTTCAATCGGATCTTGCAGCAACGTTCTTGATCTCGCCGGTCTCTCGGTTGCGAACGATCCAACGCGTTGTTCCGTCGGGTAGAACCTCTTTTTTGATGATCTCCTCTTTTTTGTCGATCAGTTCCTGAGAAGCGTCAGCCGAAGTCTGATCATCGCCTCGCCACTGCTGCAGTTGGACGGGTTCCCAGCGTTTGGATGGAATCGAACGATACGCAGCGTCCACAATTGCGTTGACTACATACCCGTCATAGAACGTTTCCCTGGGTGTGGAACCGGTTTCGTAGGCGGTCAGCATGTCGTCAAACATCTCGGTGTATCCCAGCGCACTGGCTTCGTCTCCGACCGGGAATAGCCAACCGGTTGAACTCTCGGACTTCTCGGAAACGTATTTGGAACTCCCAGCTGCTGTAAAGACTTCGATTCCAGTGCGTAGCCAATGGTTCAGCCAGATGGTTCCTTCGGTTCCAGAGATTTCATCTCGCAAGTCCATGCCGCCGCGAAATGACCAACTCACTTCGAACTGTCCCAAGGCGCCGTTCTCGTATCGGACCAGTCCCACCGCGTGATCTTCGCTATCGATGGGGTGAACCTGGGTCGCGCCCCAGCAGACGACTTCGACCGGTCGAACACGTTTGCTGATGAAGTTGCGAGCGATCTCAATACAGTGGCATCCCATGTCGACGATGGCTCCTCCTCCTGCCAACTCCCGCTCCCAAAACCAGGCGCTATGCGGACCGGGATGCGTTTCGCGAGAGCGAACCCATAAGATCTTGCCAAGAGCTCCTGCCTGGACAGTTTCCAGAGCCTTAAGGGTCTTTGGTGGGTAAACCAAATCCTCAAGATAACCGTGGAAGACGCCGGCCTTTTCGACCGCTTGCAACATGCGCCATGCTTCGGCTGAATTCCTGCCAAGCGGCTTGGTACACAGAATTCCCTTCGATGCCGCCGCTGCTGCTAAGACCGCCTCTTCATGCATGTGATTGGGGACTGCTACGACTACCAGTTCGGCCTCTGAATCATGAATCGCCTCGATCATCGATGTCGTAGTACGAGGGATATTCCATTGAGCCGCTAATGCATCGGCACGGGCTTGTGTTCGCGAGTAAGCGATGCATATCGAGTCGCGACGTCGATTTCCCATCAGAGCTCGAGTGTAGAACTGACCGATCAAACCACATCCCAGCAGTGCCATCTTGACCATGATCGTTGAGGATCCCCGTATTGAGACTTAAGCGTGATGAAGGATCGATTGGCGGACATGCTGGTCCGACCACAGTTCGAGCGGTGAGTAGTTGGGATGCCGTCCATTGGCGATGTACGGATCGTTGTGTCGTGTGTTGTAGCAGCAAATTAAGGACCAACGCGGGTTTTCGCTATCATTGCGGCTTGAGCAGTGGAGCAAGTTGCCGTGAAAGAACAATGCATCCCCAGGCTGCATCTCGCAATAGACCAGTTCGTGCCGCTTCATCGCTTCGGCAACGCGTGTTGGATCCGCACCCTTCTGATCACCGGTCGTCGCGTGATCGATGCGTCCCATACGGTGCGATCCTCGAAGCACTTGCAGACACCCGTTCTCCTTGGTAGCCCGATCGACTGCGATCAAGCAACTAGCCATATCGGGATAAAGACAACCGTTGCTATACCAGTAGCCGTAATCCTGATGCCACTCCCAGGCACCACCGACACGCGGTTCCTTGAGCATCATCTTGTGATGGTAGTGGTAGATCTCATCCCCGAGCAGAATCGACATCGTCCCTGCGACGCGATGCGATCGGACGATCGCTGTATAGGGGGAATCATCAGCGAGATCGTTTCGAACCGCGAGGCGACTTTCTCCCCCAGTCGCATCGCGCCGAACATAAGCTTCCGAAGCCAGTTGTCGATCTCCTCGAGCAAACGCTAGGAGCGCTTTCATTTCCTCAGTATCAAACAGCGATCGACACATGATGTATCCATCGCGATCAAAGTCTCTTTTCAGCGAGGATTGCACTTCGAGCATCGATCGTTCTCCGGGATGGCAGTAGGCGGAAGGTTTCCAGCGATTGCTAGCAACCCCCTTATCCTATGCGAATCGACTCGTTTCTGCTATTTACCCAGACTACCCTCGTGTGCTAGGTTTCTTCTGACCCATGGCAGAGCAATGGATCGCTCGCCGTATGAAAGCAGGTTCGCAGAGGGAGGAGCCCTAGCAATGCATTTAGTTCGATTAGATATCGACAAGAAGAATTCCGCATCGCAATATCAAGTTGGCCCTTTGGGTGGCGGACTGAATGCGGTTTATTCTCCGATTGCCTCGGCAAACTCGTTGGTTTCCCGCTTTGTGCGTCATGTCCTGTTTCGAGGGCAGTCGTTTACGGAACTCGAGGATTCTGAATTCGAAGCCATCGATGGTTCGATGACTTGGGTGGATGCCTCGGGGCATTTGCGAATGATCGCGTGTTCGGGCGGTGCGCCGATTATTCCTTCGCGTTACGTTCATTCCCCTCTGCATCCCTCCGATCGACCGATTTACCAGGACGACATCGAACGGATTCGTGGGATCGGCAATTTGTTTTGGGAAGGCGACGAAGAGGATGGTCGCTGGGATGATCTGCGGAGCGACATTCTCGCTTTGGTTTTCTGTTCGCCTCTTGGTCAGGTGTCGCCGGAGAAGCTTTGGTGGGCGGCGAGCCGTTTGGGAGTTCATACGACGGCTCGTACACAACCCGATGAGGGATACCAGCAACTGAAGGACGAGGAGCGACAACTGCTCGATCGCCTTCGAGATGGTGAGAGTGTCGATCATGACCGAACATGGTGGACGATCGAACGTGAACGATTGATCGCTGAGTTGACGCACGTTGCGAGGCAACAGGCCTTGGCGGCTTCGGCCCATCCACCTGCAGCCCCCTGGGATGATTCCCAACTTCGCCAACAGCTTGCACACGCGGAAGAGATGCTCAAGCGGTGGGATCGTCGATCCCAGTGGCATCGTCGGCTTGCCGAGGTTCAATCGCATTTAAAGACGCGGTCTCCCTATCGCAGAAGTGCCGAAGGATCATTGATCCCGGTTGCAGAAAAATTCCTCAAGGAGCTTACGGCGGGCGCGGTTCGCCAGTTGCCACCTTGGGCGGTGGAAGCATCGTATCTAGCTACCGATGCAGGCGAATCCTACGTGGGTTCGGGGTATTCCGTTGGTGCTACCGATCGAACAACTTCCAATCCATGGGCGGATCGTGAAGTCCCGGCTGCTGCAACGAGACAACGACGTCTGGTGGATCTCGCAATCCGGCTTGCAATCGCGACGGCAGCATCGCCGCGCATCGGACGTTTGCCGCTGGTCCTTGAAAATTCGCTCGATGGTTTCCGTGGTGAGCCGCTCGAGCAACTACTGCATGTCTTGGCTGGCGTAGCACGCGACGGTCGACAGATCCTCTTGGCGACTCAAGACGAATTTGTTGCGAGGCGTTGTGTTGCACACGGAGGCTCGGTTGCAAGAGTTCACGAAAACCTTCGATATGCCAAACCCCAATACATTATCGATAGCGACACCGATTTGGGTGTACTTCCAATTCTTGATCGTGCCCCGGTCGTTCAATACAGTGCAGTCGATGCCAGCGGCAACGCAACACCGTTGCAAGAAATCAATCGGCAACTGTCCGATCTCTCGGATGAGATTCAGCAGGACACATGGTGGAAACCTGTTTCCGAATCTTCGAAAACTTCGGTGCAGCCTATTGTTTACAATGTCGATGGCAAGAAGTATTTCCTGTCGTTGGAAAGTCCGCTTGAGCATGTGCCAGGAGTTTCCATCGAAATCGCCGAACGATTTCATCGTATTGGATTGCATCGAGCGGTCGACTTGCTCAAGACCGATGCTCATCGCGCTGCTGCGGCGGCTGGCTGGGATTTAGGAACGTTGCGACGCGTATGTGGTATCATCGATTTGATGTGTCGTACGCCCCTTCTGCGATCGTTTGATGCCAAAGTGTTGGTCTCCTGCGGTATTGATTCGGCAAGGGAATTGAGAGGCGCGGATCCACGCGATCTGGCGCGGCGAGTGGAGCGGTTCCTCAGCAGTGACTCTGGACGCTCATTGTTGCGAATGGGAACAGAAGCGGAACGCTACCGACTGCGACGATGGCTGGACAGTATTGCCACGGTTCCGGCTGAAAGTCCAACAATACCTGTGGTTGGATCTAGTCGCGAAGACAAACCCGTGGTTGTTCGCAGCAAGAAAGTCGGAAAAGCTGGAAGACTCAAGCGAAGAAAAGGTTCGCGGGTGACTGCACCAGTAGTTGAGCGACGTTTTTATTTGGAACTGACGAGTCCGGTTGTCGATGCGCCAACGATCGGTACACGGATGGCCGAACGATTGGCGGTTGTGAATGTATCGACGGTGGGAGATTTAATTGCAGCCGATGCCGCAGCGATCGCTGCGGCGCTGAAAGACAAGAACGTGACCAGAGAGACCGTGACCGAATGGCAACAGCAAGCGATGCTTGTTTGTCGGATTCCGAACCTGCGAGGGTTGGACTCGCAATTGCTGGTGGCCGCGGGCTA
>JAGWWZ010000318.1 GCA_018970165.1 Planctomycetota bacterium
CTCGTACTCGATCGATCCCTCGGAAACCGTATCAGTTCGTTGGATCAACCGAGTTAACATCGACACGATCCGTTTCAAATTGGTTTTTCCAATCCGATTAAGTTCAGAATCGATCGCCTCGAACGACAAAAGTATATCGTGAATTGCAGCACATTCCAAAGCAGAGCCACGCGCAATCTCAAAAAATCGATTCTTGTCTTTCAGACTTTGTTTCCCATTACCCTCGGCAATGTTGAGGGGTATCGATTGGGCCGCTCGCAGCCATTGATCACGAGCGTGGCGTTCCGGACCATTAAGTGATTTCGCGATTCGATAGGTCGATGATACGTATTCGATCGCAATTCGATAAACGTCGAGTCGTTCGTGGTCGAAGATTGGCTCTGTCATTCGCATCCTTTCGAGTACGAGTACGAGTACCGTTGCACTGAGTACGAGTACGAGGAAATCCGTCCAGAGGCACGATCATTGCTGGTCGACGCCGAATGCACTGTGGATCACCCGACGCATTGTAGAGTGGAGTCCCTGTTAGCGAAACATCTCTAGCGCGGCCCAACGCTACTTCAGAGAGCCATGCGAATGACTGAAACCTAGCCAATACTTCGAAACAAACGCTATCGCTGGAGAGCAAGGTTCGAAAAAGTTCACTAGAATGTCGTTCGATGATCGCACCCTGAATAGATTCTCCTCGAAGACACATAGAAGATGTTTCCAACCAACCTGCTCGGCTGTTCCGATTTGGCGATCACTCGACTCGGTATCGGCGCGTGGGCGATGGGTGGTGGTGGCTGGGCTTTCTCATGGAGTCATCAAGACGATGCGGCTAGCATCCGCGCGATCCATGCGGCTCTCGATGCTGGCATGAACTGGATCGATACCGCAGCGGTTTATGGTCTTGGGCATTCCGAAGAGGTGGTTGCTCAAGCGTTGAAGTCGTATTCAGGCCCGCGACCCTACATCTTCACCAAATGCGCTCGCAATTGGGATGCCAACCGCCAGATCGTAAAACTCCTCAAACGAGACGCTGTCCGCACCGAATGCGAGAACAGTTTGCGGCGGCTACAAGTCGACACGATCGACCTCTACCAAATCCATTGGCCGGAGCCTGACGAAGACATCGAAGAGGGATGGGGTACGCTAGCCGAGTTGCAAAAGGAAGGGAAAGTGCGCTGGATCGGCGTTTCCAATTTCAATGCGGCTCAGATGGAGCGGATTGCATCGATTGCGAGAATCACATCGCTTCAGCCACCGTATTCCCTGATGCGTCGAGAAATCGAGGGGACGATTCTGCCGTATACCCAGCAGCATGGCATTGGAGTATTGGCTTATTCGCCGATGGGGTCAGGAATGCTGACCGGCGCGATGTCGCGAGAGCGGATTGCGAATCTTCCGAGCGATGACTGGCGAACGCGCAGCCCTCATTTCCAGGAACCGCTCCTGACCAGGAATCTTCGTATCGCGGACAAGGTCATCGAGATTGCCAAGCGAACGGGCAGAACACCCTCGGAGATCGCATTGGCATGGGTGCTGAGCCATCCCGCCATCACGGCTGCTATCGTCGGAATTCGATCGGCCGAACAGGTGACCGGCGTGGCAGGCGCGTTGTCTTACGTATTAGATACCGATTCGAAACAAGAACTTGAACAGGCCAGTAGCCCATAAATCGACGGCAGCCCGTTCGCGAGGCTGCTACACTGACGGCGTGATGTTGTCGCGAGCGTCTGATCGCGGATGAATCACCAACTCTCCATCATCAACCTCTCCCTTTGATTTCGTATGGCATCTTCTTCATCCAATCCTTTGGACTCGGCTCGGCTCAAGGCCTATCTGCGGCTGATCCCCGTGCTGTTCGTTTGTTATATCATTGCCTACGTCGATCGCACCAACGTCGGGATCGCAAAGCTGACGATGCAGGAAGATATACCCTCCTTCGGCGACAGCATCATCGGTTTCGGTGCAGGTATTTTCTTTC
>JAGWWZ010000153.1 GCA_018970165.1 Planctomycetota bacterium
TTATCAGCCGGAATCCAATTTCGTCGGGACCGTGACAATTCTGTACACCGTTTCGGATGGATTGTTGGAATCACTTCCACAATCCGCTCAAATTGTGATCGAGCGACCTCCCGCGGTCATTGTTGCTCCACCTGTGGATCGGGAAATACCGAAGGTAGTCTCTGTCGAACAACCTGTGGCTCCGGCAACTGTTCAGACGGTAGTTGCTCCGAACGAACTTGCACCGATCAATCGACAAGTATCAGCGATCATCCTGGATCAATCGCAGGAGGGGACACCTGTTGCGTCGGGAGAGCCGACGGCGATGGATTTTATCGAGAGATCAGCATCCGATTTAGATGTGTTCACGAAAACGATAACGGGCGGGATCGATTTGGATCTTTCATGGCAACGTGGAAATTTTTCCGTCGAAACTTCGTCGATACAACGTCTGCAGTTAGAGATTATTGTCCCGGAGTTGATCGAGCATGGTCAGCATTCGTTCAAGCGCTTCGTGCTCCCCGAAGAACGTCTTTTGCTCGAGAGTCAAAAAAGGGATTACTTCGTCAAGACAGCCACGCCGATTGTTGTTGGGACAGCGATCGGTGCAGGGATCTCTCTGCATGTGCTGATGACGGCCCATTTCGGCAGTTCGCTTCTGTCTCAATCCGGCGTGTTCATGCCCCTCGATCCGCTGACGATTCTGGAGGGCTCTGCCAAAGTGAAGAAGTCCAAGGCTCGCGAGGATCTACTCTTCGAAGGGGTTGCGATCAACGATCACGCCTTGAAGTAGCTGCGAGCCAGACTCCTGGAAGGTTGGACGTGTCTCCATCGTGTACGTCTTATTCCTTGCGATCGCTACGACCCGAAGCGTCTGCGTAAATGAAGCATTTTCCAGGACGCTTTTTTTCCTTTCGATACGGAAAGGTCCAGGCCACATAGTAACCTTTCGCGTCATTCAGTGAGCGGCCATAAGCAGACTCACTACCCGATACATTCCGAACTATCGGCTTCCAATCATGCCCCTCTTTGGTTCCATTCAACGGCGATTGTCCGCACTGCGGCAGGAGTTTCGTCGTGTATTCGCTCGGGAACCGACGGCACCCCCACCGCGCGAACTCGATCTGCGATTTCTTGAAGATCGCATTCTCTACAGTGCTTCGCCGCTAGCGGCAGAGCTACTCGCTGGGCAAAGCTCCGGACTCGAGGGCCAGGACGTTTTTGTCGAAAGCACTGTCGTAGCCGCTGATCCGAACTCAGGGAGCACTGCATCGCCCAACGATCCTAACGGTACGCAGCTCAGTTCGATCGAGCAGATCGAGATGGACCTGCGAGATCTCGACACTCTCCTGGCACAACTTCACGCGCTCGAGGAACAACCATCCTCAGAGAGCGATGCGATATCGGTAGACGCATCGCTGGCAGGCGATTCTCATGCCGAGTTGTTTGAGGGCGTGAGCGAAGAAGCCGAGGAAGAGGTTTGGACCCTCCAGCAGACCTCGTCGAGTGGTTCGCTGGAACTGTTGGTCATCGATACGTCACTCACCGATTATCAGTCCTTGATATCGAACTGGCAGCTCGAACAATACACAGATCGTGAATTCACGGTGCTGCTGGTAGATCGCGCGAACGACGGCTTGCAGCAGATTGCCGAGCATCTAGCCCATTCCGAGGTTCGGTATGATGCCATCCATCTCGTCACCCACGGTTCCGATGGGATGATCCAGCTCGGTGGATCGTGGCTTACGGCAGCGAACGTCGAGCAGTACGGCGAGTACCTGCAGCGGTTCGGAATGTCCCTCGGCGAGGATGGGGACATTCTGATCTACGGTTGCGATGTGGCAGCGACTTCGGTGGGCCAATCGCTGCTCGACACCATCGCCGTCTACACCGGCGCCGATGTCGCGGGTTCCATCGACAAAACAGGTCATTCCTCGCTCGGCGGCGACTGGGAGTTGGAGTACCGTGTAGGTCGGATCGACGCCAGAGTCCTCATGATCGCCGAGGACAGTACGTTTTATCCCTACTTGCTCAATAGCCCACCTATCGCCGCACCGGTCATCGAGACGTTCGATGATTTCAATCTCAGCGGCTGGGATGGAGGAAATGCTAGCTGGTCGAGTCTCAGTGGCTGGACTGGTGGATATGTGGAAGCAAGCAACGCGGAATTTGGCCCATATCTCACATCCGCGACGACTAGGCTCAATCCACAGTCCGCATCCTCGCTGGGCAAGCAAAACGTTCAAGATGTTTACAAGACATTCAATCTGTCGGGAAATCAGACGTCGGTCACCATCGGTTTTACATTCAACGAGATCGATAGCTGGGATAATGAGCTTTTCCTGGTATGGGTCAATGATGTTTTGGTATCGTCCAATAGCTATTTCAGTCCTGTTGAGGACTACGCGACGACCACACCGGATATGGCCGGAGGTGTTTCGCATGGATATGCTTGGTGGCCGGATAACCAGCATACCTATGTGCTCACTGTCAATACGACTGCCTCGACGATGAAGCTAGGGTTCGGAGCGAGTCTTGATGAGTCGTGGAGCAACGAAGCGTGGGGAGTCGACAACCTAGTCATTCGCGAGAATTACGCGACGACTTCGACCACTTATGCTGAGGGGACGATCGGCGCCGACATCTATACGGGAGGCCCTTCGGATGACTCGTACGCGGGAGGAGCCGGGAACGACACGATCTCCTTGGGGGCTGGGCGTGACTACGCGACCGGCGGTGAGGGAAACGATCTTCTCTCTGGTGAAGCAGGTGATGATTTCCTTGCTGGGGGATGGGGGGATGATACCCTTCGTGGTGGCTCTGGTGCCGATACGCTTGTCGGTGGGGCCGGTGCTGATACGCTTGTCGGTGATGATATCACTGTTGCTGATGTTTTAGCCGCCGACCCCGATCTTGCGTACAACAACCTGACCGGCAAGTTCTACAAGCGGATCGATGCACCGCTGACTTGGTGGCAAGCCCGCGATGCAGCCGCTGCGATGAGCGTGCTGGGGATCCAGGGGCGACTGGTGACGATTGGCGATGCGGCCGAAAACACCTTCGTACAAGGGATTGCGGGTGGTAGCAACGTCTGGCTGGGTGCGACCGACAACGGTCACCAAGACGCCTTCAAGTGGGTCGATGGCCAGCCGGTCTCCTACCAGAATTTTGCCGTCAACGAACCCGATCAAGCTCAGTACGCCGATGGCTTGCTGATGAATACCAATGGGACCTGGGGCGACTCGGACGATACTCAGGCTCAACGTTACATCGTGGAATTCGTTCCAATTGGATTTGACGATCGGTTGATCGGAGGGGCTGGCAACGACCAAATCGAAGGGGGAATTGGAACCGATACCGCCATCTACTCGGGAAATGCGTCTGAGTACACGATCACAAAAAACGGCAATGGCAGCTGGACGGTGCAAGACAATCGCGCTGGCAGCCCTGACGGGTCCGATACCCTGACAGGTGTCGAACTGCTGCGCTTCAGAAATCTGACGTATGACACGCGGACGGAATCCTTCAATGCCGCACCGACCGATTTGGAGATTGCCACCCCCGGAGATGGCCTGATCGGCCAGCCTGCCGAACAGATTCAAGCCTACACGGGTAACAGTGCAGGAAGGCATTCCAAGGTCAGCCTTGCGGATGGCGGCTACGCGGCAATCTACATGTCCTACGACTACACAAGCAGTTGGGATATGTTTTTGCAGCGCTACGATGTCAGCGGTCAGCCTATCGGCCAGCCGCAGTTGGTCGATCGCTATATGCTGTACTCGCACTACAGCGAACTCGGCGGCGAGATTATTCCACTGAGCAACGGAAACCTTGCAGTCGTTTGGCAGACAAACCACTGGATGGCCTACAAAGTGTTCGATGCAAATCTGAACACCGTTTCCGCGGGAAATACCGGACTTGGAGGTTGGTCAGGTGCAGGTGCGTTCCGCGGTTCGGCCACTGGCGATGGTGGCTTTGTCGTCAGTTTCTCGCAGTATGTCGACAGGAACGGTGATGGACATGCCGACGATTACAATGTGCACGTCCGAAAATTCGATGTGTCGGGAAACCCGGTCACCGGGGTCCTGACGGTCGATGATCGGCTGGGGCACCAGTATGAATCTTCGGTCGTCGGTTTTGCAGACGGCAGCTTCTTGGTAATCTATCGCACGGATGTGGCTGCCGAAGGTGACGGTTCGGCTTCCGCGATCCTCGGCCAGCGATACAGCGCCAGTGGAACGGCAGTCGGTGATCGTTTCCTGGTGAACACGACCACGGCACATTGGGAACATGACACCCGTGCGCTCTCTCTGCCAGGCAATCGAGCGTTGGTTCTCTACCGAACCATCGACGGCAGCGATTACGGCATCTATGGTAAAATCCTCGATGCAAATGGAGCCACAGTCCGCGACGAGTTTCGGCTGAATGCCACCACGGCGGGTGACCAATTCCAGCAAGAAGCTCACATCCTGCAAGACGGAAGCATCTTGCTCGTCTATGCGTCTTCCGATGCCGGAGGAAATCATCGTATCCTTGCCCAGCGCCTCGATACCAACGGTAATTTCCTTGGAAGCGAACTAGCGCTTGGAAGCTACCGCACGGACGCGCGCCAGCATCTGCCTCACGTTATTCAGTTGACTAATGGCGATCTGGTCTTCTCATGGCAGAAGACGAGTAATTATTCCTTTGCAACGATGAGCGATGATCTGCTCTATCGACAACACTTTGCCCTCAGCGGTAACGCGTACATTCCTCTCACAGGGTTGCTCGAGACGCAGTTCTACGCTCAGGTCGATGGGATGGAACCTGAACTCACACCACTGGCCACAGGCGGGCATGTCCTGGTGTGGCGTAATTTCGGTGTTGAACCGGCAGGCGGAACAACCTGGGGGGCAGTGGCGAGAATCTACGATGGAAACGGGAATCCGATTGGGCCCCACTTTTCGCTCGCTCAGTCCAACCAAGCCTGGAGTCAGTACACGCCCCAGATCGCTGGAACGCCTGATGGCAAATTCGTTGCCGTCTGGCATTCGGATGGAGGGCCACGCATGGCCATCTTCAACGGCGATGGGACGGTCTTCAAAACCGAGACGGCGATCGCCAATCAACTGGGGGGTGGTTACGTGAATGATGTTGCTGTCGCTAACGATGGCAGCTTTGTTGTGTCATGGTACATCTATCGGCCCTTCACAACCTATTACGACGTCGTCTTCCAGCGCTTTGATGCAAACGGCAACCCACTCGGTCCGGAAACCTATGTCGGAGAAGATGGTTTTACGCATCAGTATGCAACCGCCGTTAAGATCAACTCAACCGGGCACACGCTCGTCGCATGGCAGAGCACTTGGCCCAGCGAATTGCATGGCAATCTGTATGATGCCCAGGGTCAGCTCGTTGCGGCCAACATCCATCTGAATGCTGGATACTCCCACGACTATCAGTCGGGAATCCGCATCACGACGATGGCCGATGGCCGCTTTCTGGTCGTCTACGAAAGCGCAGGTCAGGATCAAAGCCAGTTTGCGATCATGGCGCGATTCGTGAGTACGACTGGAACTGTTGGGCCGGCCTTTGTGGTCAATCAAACGACTCCCGGAAACCAGCGTACACCCGATGTGACCATTCTGGATGATGGTGGCTTTGCGGTCACTTGGGCTGGCTCGGGCGATGGGCAGAGCGCAGCGATTTGGGGACGACTGTTCGACGCCAACGGGAATCCGGCGAGCGATGAATTCCGCGTCAGTGATCTTTCCGTCGGATGGAATACCAGTCCTCGTGTGATCCAGCGTGGCGATGGTTCGCTGGTCTTCGCCTGGACGGCACTCGACCCGTCCACTGGCAGTGTCGTCATGCAGCGTACTTTCACGCCGGGATTGATCGAAGCGACCAAGCCGGGAGCCGTCCTCGGCTCGCTGCGACCCACGGATGCCGATCCGAACGAGCGGTTCACGTACGCGATTGTCTGGGCCGACAATAATGACTTCGAAGTTATCGGCGATCGAGTGGTCGTGAAGACAGGCGCGGTGTTCGATGCGGAAAATGATCCTCCTCGAAATCTAACTATCCGCACCACCGACTCTGCGGGTAATACATTCGATAAGACATTTACGATCTACTCCCTGCTCACAAACAATGCGCCGACCGATTTGACATTCACTCCGTCGGTGATCCCGGAAAACAGTCCCAATGGGACGATTGTCGGAACGGCGGCTGGTGTCGATCCCGATGCCAATGATCCGCTCACTTACGAACTGGTTTTTAACGCCGGAGGACGCTTTGCCATCGATGCAACCACAGGGGTTGTTCGAGTTGCCAACGCCGCATTGCTCGACTACGACTCGATGCATTCCCATGAGGTGACCATCAAGGCGACCGATGCTGGCGGCCTCGCCGTGATTCGGGCCTTCACCATTCAGCTCAGCAATATCAACGAGAACAGTACCCATATCCGAGCCAGCGGCAGCGGTGCAAACCTGGTGACGAACGGGTCTTTTGAAAGTGGCACCACGGGCTGGACGGTGACCGGGAATGTAGCTTCTGGCAGCAACCCCGCCGTGTTAAGTGGCTCGAATCATTTGAACTTCAGTGGTGGCAACTCGCCGAACACAGGTGCAGTGAGCCAAGTCGTAAATACCGTTGTTGGTGAGACCTACACGGTAATGTTTGATCTTGGTGCATGGCACGATCCTCAGCGGCAAACAATGCGCTTTGAAGCCATTGGTACAACTACTCTTGTTAACCAAATGTTGGTGACGATGGGCTCAAGTTCAGATGATCGCCCGTATGGATTTACCTTCGTAGCCGACAGTACCTCAACGACGATCCGGTTCAGCGACATCTCCACAATCACCAACAGTGTGGATCTCGTCCTCGACAATGTCCGAATGGTTGCGGGAGTGCCGAGTGTTCCGGAGAACGCGGCTGCTGGGACTGTAGTCTCACGCATCGCTGCCAACGACCCCGACGGCAACGACGACGTCTCTTATTCGCTGATCGGCGGTGATACAACCAACTTTGAACTCGTCGGCAATGAGATTCGCGTCCGCGCCGGTGCATCGCTGAATTTTGAACAGTTCACATCACGTACCGTGACAGTCCGAGCGACCGACGAAGCGGGATTGACCTATGATCAGACGATCACGATCGCGATCACGGACGTTAATGAGGCCCCCGTCGCCTTCGCCAACACCGACACGGCAGTTGAGGCGGGCGGAGTCAGCAACGGTACCGCTGGCAGCAACCCGACCGGTAACGTCCTGACCAATGATACCGATGTGGACGCCGGCGATACGTTGACCGTGGTTGGTGTCAGCGCTGGTGTCCAGCCTTCAGGCGCCTCCCCTGTATCCACCCCAATCTCAGGCGCCTACGGCAGCATCACGATCGCCGCCAATGGTGAATACACCTACACGGTTGATAATAGCAATGCCGCGGTGCAAGCTCTGCGAACCTCGGCTAATACGCTATCCGATGTTTTTACCTACACGATGGCCGACCAAGGTTGGCTGACCAGCACCACGCAGATCACGATGACCATTCAAGGTGCCAACGATGCACCAACCGCAGTCGCTGATTTGGCAACCGCCGTCGAAGCCGGTGGCGTGATCAACGGTACTGCGGGTACCAATCCGACCGGCAACGTGCTCACCAACGACACCGATGTCGACGCCGGCGATACCAAGACGGTCACTGGCATCGTAGCAGGCACATTCCCAAGTGCCGTTGGCAACGTCGGCTCGAATGTGACCGGTACTTACGGCAGGATCAATATCGCCGCCAACGGGACCTATACCTATACCGTCGATAACTCCAACACCGCCGTGCAGGCTCTCCGCACCACAGCTAACACGCTGACCGACACGTTCACCTACACGATGCGGGATACAGCGGGTCTGACCAGCACCACGCAAATCACGGTGACGATCCAAGGTGCCAATGACGCGCCGGTCCTTCGCCAGTCGACGGGAGCGTTTGTGAAGCATTTCAGTGGCTCAGGCGAGGAGATAGCGACTCCCGCAGGAGAGACCGATCTGCTACTGAATTCAAACCTTGCTGGCGATCAACGCATTGGTCAGGACTGGGTGAATCCAGGTGGGACGAAGGGTGTCGCTTATTTGAGAGATGCACAAGGTGCCTTTACGGGCGAATGGGTAGCCGTCTGGTCGGGTAATGGGTCGGGGGACGATGAGGGAATTTTTCTGCAAAAGTTCGCCGCCGATGGATCGAAGATCGGCACGAGTCTCCTGGCCAATACGACCACGTCGTCAAGCCAACGTTCCGCGACGGTTGTGGCCCTCGCTGACGGTGGGTTTGTCGTAGGCTGGACATCGGCGCACGATGGAACGGGGGCCTATGCTCGGATCTACGAGAACAATCTGACGGCTCGCCAGGTGGCTGGCAGCACAAGCGAATTCCGTCTTCATCAATCATCAACTCCGGCTGGCTTTGAGCAAGGCATCAACCTCGTAGCCATGCAGGACGGTGGATTCACCGCTTCCTGGTCGGTCAGTACCACGGTGTGGACACCCACGGGTCAACGCTTTGACGCGAATGGAACACGCATCGGTGGCGAGTTCCCGATTTATCTTTATGGTTATACACAATACGAGACGGTGGGCTTTGACCTTGGCAACCACGGGATGGTTTATTTCTGGATGGGATGGGCTGCCGGTGGCAATGCGGATGTTGCTGGTCAGTACTACTCAATCGGACCCGATGGAACGCCTGAGCCCCAAGGCGCATCGATACGCATCAATCAGACATCCGCCGGAGTCCAAGGTGCCCCCTCGGCCGCCTATTTGGGCGGAAACAAATTTATCGTCACTTGGAGCGATCCAGCTTGGCCTGGTGGAATGAATTCGGAAATCTACGGGCGGTTTGTGGAGCTCAACCAATTCGGCCAACTCATCCCCCAGGGAAATGATTTCCAGATTAACCAATACACGCCGGGAACCCAAAGTCGCGCTAACGTTGTTGCATTGCTCGATCAGAATGGTCAACCCGATGGCCGCTTTGCGGTCAGTTGGATGTCGCAGGGTCAAGATGGAAGTGGATGGGGTGTTTTCGCGAGGATCTATTCCAGTAGCGGCGAACCGTTGGGAGCCGAATTCCAGGTCGCGAGCGACGTCGTGGGCGATCAAGCGTGGCCTACTGTGGTGGCGACACCTGCCGGGGGATTTGCCGTCTCGTGGACCGGTATCGATGATCTCGCATCTGCAGCCCTGGTCGAAACAAACGCTGCGCTGAGCGCACAGGGCACCCTGTCAATCTCGGATCCTGATCAAGGTGACCTCTTGCAGATCGCGGTGACGAACGTCAGCGCAAGTGGTCAGACGATGGGTTTGACATCGAACCACGCAGCGCTGCTGGCAATGCTGACCACCGATCAAACGACCCATCCTGGTGGGCAGTCCCCGATTTCGCTGCATTGGAGCTTTCACTCGGGAACCGAGGCCTTTGATTACTTGCTCTCCGGTGAAACGCTGCAGCTGGTCTATACAATTTCAGTGACCGATTCATCGACCGTTACCACCGAACAGCAAGTCACGATCACGGTCAGTGGTACGCAGGAGGCTCCTGTTGCGACCCCAGATACCGCAGTAGCGTTTGAAGCTGGTTGGCTCGATAATACTGCAACAGGAAAGGTTACCGATCCATTTGCAATCGACGGCCTACCGTCGCCAATGTATTACGGGTACAACGATGAGTGGACTTATCTTCGTACGAATAGTCTACCCAATAGCGCAATGTCGTCGGTCTCTCCGTACTGGATTCAGATGGACAAGACCGGTGCGCCGAATACCCGTGCGATCGTACTCGGTGCGAGCGGATTGATACCCGGCGCTACTTACCGCATCAGCAGTTACATTTACAGTGAGGATGCGAATCCAGATCTCGGTTTAAATTGGACGAGCCACAACGGTGCCCATTCCTTAAACGTCTCACAAAGCACTTACGATTCCGCACGAACAGGGACAGTCCAGAGAATTCAGACCGATTTTGTGAGCGTGTCGGGGTCACAGCTTATGGTTTTTGCGAACCACGGGACTAACCAGGGGCTCCCCGAAGGTACACGATTTTACATTACTGGTCTGGAGCTTCAGCTCCTCTCCCCCGGTACGAACCCCACGGGCAATGTGCTGGCCAACGATACCGATGCCGACCCAGGCGATAGCAAGACGGTCATAGGTGTCAGCGCTGGTGTCCAGCCTTTAGGCGCCTCCCCTGTATCCACCCCAATCTCTGGCACCTACGGCAGCATCACGATCGCCGCCAATGGTGAATACACCTACACGGTCGATAACAGCAACGCGACCGTTCAGGCTCTGCGAACCTCGGCTAATACGCTATCCGATGTTTTCACCTACACGATGGCCGACCAAGGTGGACTGACCAGCACGACGCAGATCACGATCACGATCCAGGGCGCGAACGACGCGCCCAACGATATCACCGGAACGCTGACGATTGCCGAAAACTCAAGCAACGGTGCACTGGTCGGTACGGTCGCTGGTCATGATGTCGACTCCGGCGATACGTTTAGCTACTCGCTGGTCGATACGGCGGGCGGGCGATTTGCAATCAACAGTTCCACCGGTCAAGTCACAGTGGCCAATGCGAGCCTCATCGACTTTGAAACCAGCACCTCGCACAGTATAACCACGCGAGTCACCGATGCGGCAGGTTCAAGCTTTGACAAGACATTTACCGTTGCAGTTACCAACACCAACGATGCGCCGGTGCTCGATACTACAGCGGTATTGAATCTGCCGTCACTGACCGAGGACCAAATCGCCAACCAGGGTGTTACCGTGGCTTCGATTATTGCATCGGCCGGTGGTGATAGGATTACAGATGCAGACCCCGGAGCGATTGAAGGCATCGCGATTACGGGGCTCAGCAGCGGCAATGGGACGTGGCAAATCTATCAGCAGGTCGGGCCGCCCGCATGGGGTGTTTGGAATTGGGTTCCCATCGGAAACGTTTCCGACTCATCCGCCCTGCTGCTCGCGTCGACTGACCTGATTCGCTTCGTTCCTGACGGAGTCAGTGGAACACAAGCATCGATCACATTCCGCGCGTGGGACCAGACCTCGGGCGTTGCCGGTACCTATGTGGATGCCTCTATGCATGGAGGATCATCGCCCTTTAGCAGCAACTCTGCTACCGCATCGATCGAAGTCACTTCCATCAACGATGGCCCGCGGCTGTTCAACAACCTCCGCTTCTCGGATGACTTTAACGACGGTAACTTCGATGGCTGGAGCGTCTACGCGACCGGGAACCCGAACATGGTTTGGTCGGTGAACGCGGGCATGGTCATGGAACAGAGCGATGGGGGAATTGGTTTTCTAGGCCGAAGTGTGGCTGGCACGGAAAATGAAACCACCTATACGCTTCGCACGGATGTCTCGTGGGGCCAAGTTCAAGGCGGTTCGGGGAATAATGGCTTGGGAATCGTCTTCGGATATCAGGATGCCAATAACTATTGGTTGGCAAGATGGTCCGATTTCGGCCCTGCCTATGGCGGGATGATGAGTACTTACCGCGATCTCCAACTGATTCAGGTAAGTGGAGGACAGCCGACGGTTCTGGGAAGCATTGACAACGTCACGCTTCCAGAACAGTTCGAGCTTGCTGTGCAGTCGCATGGCGATCAGGTTTCAATCCTTGTCGATGGAGTGTCAGGGCTGAGCGTCAGTGCAACTGTGCCCGCTTTGCAGACCTTTGGCCTCTACACGGCCGATAACGATCAAGGGGTCCGCTATGACAACGTTCGACTGGAAACGGGGTCGCCCATCCTTTCCGCGAGCTTCACGGAAGGGGGTAGCCCAGTCGTTCTGGCCAGTGGTATTGAGATCTTCGATGCCGAAAATTCCATCAGCAACTTCAGTGGGTCGACGCTGACTTTATCTCGCAGCGGTGGGGCGAACTCGCAGGATCTATTTTCAGCGACGGGCACGCTTGGGGTGCTGACGCAAGGGAGCAGCCTGACCGTTGACGGCATCACCATCGGCACGGTAACAAACAATAGTGCGGGTACGCTGGTGCTGACCTTCAATAGCAGCGCGACCAACGCTCTGGTCAATTCGGCGATGCAGCAGATCGCTTATTCCAACTCCAGCGACGGCGCATCAGCGAACGTGCAGATCGAGTGGACGATCACGACTGCCCCGCCAAGTCACTTTACGAACCTGACTGCCGGTTCGGGAATTACGCTTACGGGAAACAACTGGTCGAGTGAGTGGGGGGACTACGATCGCGATGGCGACTTGGATCTGTATGTAACCAGC
>JAGWWZ010000154.1 GCA_018970165.1 Planctomycetota bacterium
CAAACAGGAACTGATGGTTTGGGGATCCCCGGAACAACATATTCAATTCGCCACATTCCTTGAGAGCCTCGATCAGCCCCCACCGGCACCTTTGCCAGTCGTAGTGAAAATCTATCCACTCGACGTGGAAGATTCATCCGTTGTTGTACCGATCCTTGCCGCCGAGTTTCCTGACGCGAAGCTCACGGCTACTACCGCCGGTGATTCACTAACCGTGATCGCTGATGATGCGACACAGAGGAAGCTCGCGGACCGCTTGACCGCAATCGTCGCAGATCTCCCCAAGAAGCGGGAGATGAAGTTGCAGAGCTATTCCGTTGCTGGCATGACGGCGAGTGCTCTGAACACTGCCCTGACGCCGCTGCTCACAAACGCTCGTGTCAATGTCGATGCTACAAAGAACCGACTTTTGATAACGGCGGACTCAAAAACACACGCCGATATTCAAACGCTCGTCCAGGCCCTCGATGCCAACGCAACTGCTGATCAGCAAAAGATCGTTGTTGTATATCCTGTGCAACACGCTACCCCAACCCAGATCAAAACGATTCTCGATCAACTTCTCGCGGGGACAGTCATCCTGGCAGATGACAAGCTGAAACAAGTCGTCGCCACAGGTACGATCGAAGCCCAGGCAACCGCTAAGGCAACGATCGAACAAATGGATCGCCCAAAGCCGACCGGCAATGTTCGCGAGATACGCACCTACGACACGAAGAAAGTACAGGCGACCTATCTGTTGCCCGTTCTGCAGAAGCTGTGGCCCGAGATGGAACTCGCCGCAGATACCACCGCCAACAAGATTATCGCTTCGGGATCGGCGGATGATTTGGCGAAACTTGGTCAAGCGATGGAGCGGCTGGTAGCTGCCCCCGATGGCAGTCCTCAGTCGGTCCAGACCTACGCTGTACCTGCAGGCGACATGCTCACCCTGGCATCGATCCTGGGGCAAATCGCACCGCAAGCGATCATCAGCACCGATGCCACATCGCGCACCGTGACAGCTTGGGCAAACGAAGAACAACATCAGCGGATCGCTCAAGCCCTTGAGCAAATCAGCAAGACGGCTCAAAGCGCCAAGGTACCCGCCACCTATATCGTAAAACCAACGCAAGTTTTGTCGGTACAGACGGCCCTTCAATCCCTCTTCCCCAGCGCTTCCGTCGCAGGTATCGCAACCACAGGTCAGCTGATCGTAGTCACGACCGACGAACAGCAAAAACGGATAGCTCAAGTGATCGAGATGCTCGCCAGTGGTTCCAATGGTGCCGATCGATCCCTTCGTGTTTTTCGTCTCGATCCCGAGCGCATGGACACCACCAGCGCGATCAGTGCACTGCAAGCAGTCTTAACCTCGCAAATTCACTTGGAACCCAATACAGCAAGCAACACAATTCTGGCGATCGGAACTCCTGACGAACTGGAATTGACCGCCAAGAAACTTGAGGAAATACAACAGCAACTCCCTGAATCTGACTTGGCTACCACCCACGTCTATTCCCTGCGGCATGGCAGCACGCTAAGTGCGCTGACGATGCTCCAAGCGATGATGCCCAAGGTATCGATGGTACAGGATGCAACCACACGAACCATCTCCGCCAATGCCAAACCTCGCGATCACCAGCGGATTGAATCGTTCCTCAAAGAATACGATCGACCACGCGAGCCAGCGACCTTCATCGTGAAACCGACTCAAGCAGTCGCGGTACAGACTTCTTTGAAAGCTCTTTTCCCCTTCGCTGATATCACAGGCGATGCGACAACCGGGCAATTGGTTGTGGTAGCTGAATCAGAGCAGCAGAAGCAGATCGCGAAAGTCGTTGAAATGCTCGGAACAGGTCCCAATGCATCGGAGCGGACCGTGCGTGTCTTCGGGATCGACCCAGGTCGCGTTGATCTGACTGCGTTGGTCAACACGTTGCAATCGACGATCCCACCCAACATTCGGATTGAAACGAACGCTCGAACCTATTCAATCGTCGCGATCGGGACTACCGAGGAATTGAATATTGTCGCCACCAAATTGGATGAAGTTCAGAGACAACTTCCCATGCCGGAACCCTCGACTACGGTCGTGTATCCGCTGAAACATGGAACAGCAGCCGGTGCCTATGCCCTCCTAACTTCACTTCTCCCCCGCACCACGATCATTCAAGATGCAACGTCCAAAACCATCGCAGCCACAGGAACTCGCGGTGAACACGAGAAGATCCGAGAAGTATTGGCCACCTACGATCTCCCACGCCAGGAACCACTTGAAACGCAAGTCTACCGCCTGAAACAAGGAAGCGCATATGGACTCGCATCGGTCCTCGTGTCCCTGATGCCGCAAGGAGCCTTCTACGGCGGACGGGACGATGGAGTGTTGGTGGCGACCGCAACCAAAGAACAACAACAGCGAATTCAGGCAATTGTTGCTGGCTACGACCAGGGTGCAGAAGGGACGGAGACTCGCGTGTTCGCGCTTGCGAAGGCGGATGCAATCACCTTGCGAACGGCTCTCGCAGCGTCATCGACGAAGATCAATGCTGTTGCAGACGTTGCAACCAACAGTTTGGTGGTCACCGCACCGAGCAATGAAATGCAACGCATCGCGGAAGTTGTGAAATCGATCGACGAAGGAGATGGACGCGACAAGACAACGCGTTACTTCCCGATCGCGATGGCGGACCCAACGGCCCTGGCCCGCGCTTTGTCCGAAAGCTATCCCAAAGCGAAATTCGGTGCCGATGCAACCAATGGCGGCCTTTTCGCGACCAGCAGCGACGGGGAACTCGAAGCCATCGCAAAAATCATCGCCGAGGTCAATCAACAACCCGGTAAACTCCCCTCATTCCGAGCGTTTCCACTCAAGCACGCAAGCGCTGAGGCGATCGCTAAATCGGTGACGGGTGCTCTGGGAAGCCGGTCCACGACAGGCGTCACCTTTCAACGGGATGCCAATACGGTCTTTGCAGTGGGTAGCAAACAGGATCTGACCAACATCGAGCAGCTAATCGCTCAATTGGATACCCCGGAATCGCGTGACAACGCAAGGCGGTTGGAGATCTTCTCTCTCAAGGGTGTAGATGGCAAATCGATCTCGACCACCCTGGAGAGTTTGTTTAAGGATTCCGCAAACCCCGCCGAGATCAAGTACGATTCGTTCAACGAGCAACTGTTTGTTGCCGGTGACGCCAAGCAACTCGCATTGATCGCGGACTCGTTGCAAAAGCTTGCGCCTCCGAAACGCGAACTCGCTATCTTTCAACTCGAGGATACCGATCCCAACTCGTTCAAGTTCGCGGCCGATGCACTGTTCGCCGACGAACCGCTCAATACAACACCCTCGATCACGATCGACTACAACCAACAACAAGCGTTGGTTCGCGGCACTAAAGAACAGATCGAGAGCATCCGAAAATTAGTGAGCCAGCTTGGCGAACCGGATCGAGCAGAAATGAGCAAGGTGGTTCCAGGCTCAAATGCCAACTCACGATTGCGTTTCGTACCCATCCATCGAAATCCAAAAGGTTTGCTCGAAGATGTCGAGCGTCTGTGGCCCATGATGCGAGGAAACCCAATCCAAGTCATCGACCCCAAAGAGATCAACAAGAAACCAGCAGACCCGCCCCCCGCAGCGCCGCCACAAGGCGATCCCAAGACGAGTGCCCTTCGGAGTGCTGAACCCGAAGGTCGCAGCCGATTCGTCGCGACACAACCTCCTGCTGATCCCGCTCTTGAACAAACACCCTCTTTGCCCCCGGTCATCATCGTCGCCGGAGAAAACCAATGGACCATTGCGTCCGATGATCCGGAAGCGGTCGCTCGCCTCGAGCAACTGCTCACCAGCCTGCTCAATCCGGTCATGGAACCCTACGCAACGGCGGGAACCTACTCCGTCTACATCCTGCGCCACGCAGACGCAAAACAACTCGCTGAGCTTCTCCAGGATCTGTTCAAAACTTCCGAACGAGGAAGCCGAACGACTTTCTCCGAAGCCATGCAGCGAATCAAGATCGTAGCAGACGAACGCATCAACGCGCTGGTCATCGGCGGCAATAGAGCGGATCGCAAGATCATCGAAGAGTTGCTAGGCGTATTCGACTCCAAAGACCTCATCGATCGCCTTCAGCGGATCACCCCTATTCTCGTCCCGCTCCAAAGCGCAAGCGCGAAGAATGTCTCCGATATCGTCAAGGAAGTTTACAAGTCACAGTTGTCCAGCGGAGCCGGTCGCGACCCTCTGGATATCCCCGAAGGCGTTTCCTCCGATGTCGCTACCATCCTCCAGCAGATCAATGCTCAGTCCTCGGCACCGCTTCTCACGCTATCGGTAGACGACTCGTCCAATACGCTGGTACTTCGAGGAGCCAGCGACTTGACCGAAGAAGTCAAAGCATTCATTTCCAGTCTCGACCAGCAGGCAGCCTCTGCGCCGGCACGACGTATTCAGGTCCTTCGGCTCGAATCGACGAACTCGAAAAATCTCGAGAAAGCGCTGAAGCTTCTTTACGGTAAGTAATCGCTAGACGCTCGACCCATCAAGCTGGCTTGCGTCGATTCCTATCGAAACAAACGGACCCAACGGCGTGATGCCCGCCTTTAGCTATGCCTTAGGCCAAAGCAGGACCAAACATTAACGTATTGATAGGCTGGATACGTGTCTTCGTATCTACCGATAACCAACACTGGAGTATCGCCAGGGTTGCCACCGAGGATCGCAACCTTGACCTGAAACTATCCTTCAACGATACTTCGTTCAAGGACTGATTGCTATTCGTAGCTCTCGTTCCCCCCCACCACCCACCTGCCTGTACCTCACCCACCCTAGTTAGTTCGCGGAGCGAACCTTTCTGCTTTCATAGGAAGATGCCCTTGATTTCCGATCCCCATGGAATGCAACCGTTGTTGGATTCCGTCAAGCTTCGCGAACTGGCGGATTGCTTGAACGGAGGCTCTACGCTTGAGCAATTGGTGGAACGCTGGAGCTTTAACAGCACCCAGGATCTATTGGCTACGAGCGCACGGTCGATGCAACTGGAGTGGCTCGAATCAGAGGAATTGGAGGTCGGCGACCATTCCCTCGACGGTTTCCCAGCGAAACTGATTCACCGCCATACTGTTTTCCCGATCGAACGGGGAGACGGCTGGCTTCGGTTGGCCGTGAGCAATCCGTTCGATTTCGCGGCGATCGACTCGGTTGCCTCGGCGTTGGAAGTCGAAGTCCGCCCGGTCATGACCACGACCGAAACCATTCAGCGACTCATTAAGCGGCATCTCGGAGTTGGCTCAGAAACGATTGACGGTTTGATTGCCCTGCAGCGCCAGCAAGCGGGCGATGTCGAAATGCTCGAAGGGATCGACCCCGACAGCCTCGAAGATGCGGAGGAGGCACAGCAAGCCTCTGTGGTCCGATTGGTCAATGAGATCCTGAGCGAGGCGATCGAAGCCCGGGCCAGCGACATTCACATCGAGTCTCAGGAAGCCGGCTTGAAAATACGCCATCGCATTGACGGTGTGCTCCAGCGTCAGCCGACTCCGCCCGAAATGAATCAGTTCCGCGCCGCGATCATCAGTCGCCTAAAGATCATGGCCAAGATGAACATCGCCGAGAAGCGGGTCCCGCAAGACGGCCGAATCAAGCTGCGAGTATCCGGTCGAGAAATCGATGTTCGCGTTTCGGTGATCCCGATGCTTCATGGCGAAAGCGTCGTGATGCGAGTGCTCGATAAATCGAACTTGAAATTCTCGTTGAAGGGGATCGGCATGCCGGACTCCGTCTACGACAAGTTTCAAAAGCTGATCCGCCTACCCCACGGCATCGTCTTGGTCACGGGGCCTACGGGCTCAGGAAAGACGACGACACTGTACAGCGCACTGAGCGAGATCAAGTCTGAGGATATCAAGATTGTGACCACCGAGGATCCGATCGAGTATCAACTCGAAGGGATCAACCAAATCCAAGTCCACACGAAAGTTGGTTTGACATTTGCCGCATGCCTGCGTGCGATTCTTCGCCACGATCCGGACGTCATTCTCGTCGGTGAAATCCGCGACTTGGAAACGGCAGAGAATGCGACCCAGGCTTCCCTCACCGGCCACATGGTTTTCAGCACGCTCCACACCAACGATTCCGCGGGAGCGTTTATGCGATTGGGTGATATGGGTGTCGAACCCTTCCTCGTTGCAAGCACGGTCGAAGGTGTGATGGCTCAGCGTCTAGTTCGCGTTCTTTGCGAAGAGTGCAAGGAACCATACCAACCATCTCAAGAAGACCTGCCTGAGGACTTTCCTATCGAGGCTCGCGCCAATCCGGATTTGATGCTCTATCGCCCGGTCGGATGCGAATGCTGCCGTCGGACCGGATATCGCGGTCGAATCGGAATCTATGAACTCCTTGTGACCAACGATGAAATACGCCACTTGATCACTCAGGCATGCACATCGGATGTGATCAAGCAAGCAGCCATTCGCAACGGGATGGAAACCTTACGTATGGACGGTTGGCACAAAGCTATCCGTGGAATCACTACCGTCGATGAGGTGCTGCGTGTCACGAAAGCGGACTAACAATCCCAACACCTCACCCATCCAGGGTGTGCGATCATGACCGACTTTGCATACACGGCAAAATCGCTCACCGGAGAGAGAATCTCCGGCCTGATCGCTGCGTCGAATCGATCTGAAGCCATGCAGAAGCTTCGTTCGCAGTCTCTGTATCCGATGACGCTCGTCGATCAGCAATCGAGCGCTCCCGCCTGGACGAAGATCTCGCTCCCGAAACGGATCACCAAAGAACAAACAGCCGATCTGTGTGCCCAACTCGCTGACCTTTTAACGAACGGCGTTCCGATGCTGGAATCGCTGAAGATCCTCGCCGACGCTTCAGAGAACCCTAGGCTCGGAGAAGCCTGTATGCGTATTCACGAGGCAGTCTCTCAGGGTGACAGTCTCGATGTCGCGATGTCCAAAGAGTCCGGTATCTTCTCCGAACTGACACTGAGTATGGTTCGAGCCGGCCAAGAGGGCGCGTTTCTTGAAGAGGCGCTGCAGCGGACCGCAAACTTCCTTCGCAAGCAAGATGAGATGCGCAGCAAGATCATCGGCGCGCTTACGTATCCCATGATTTTGGGGTTCGTCGGAACCATCATCGTGACGGCGATGGTGGTGTTTCTGGTCCCTAAATTCCAGCCTTTCTTCGATCGCTTGGAACAGAATGGTTCCGGGTTGCCACTCATTACGGTTCTGCTTCTTGGAGCGAGCCACACCATGATGAACTACGGGTTGTTTGTTTTGCTGGGTGTTGCCGCGATCGGATTCGCCTTGTATCGATCGATAAATACTCCGAGCGGCCGACGCATCCTGGACCAAGTCAAGTTGAAGACTCCGATTGCCGGAGCGATATTTCACGATGCAGCCGTATCTCGCGCGTGCCGAGTCCTGGGGACCATGTTGAAGAACGGCGTGCCGCTCCTGAAGTCCCTTCGCATCAGCAGCGAATCGACCGGCAATATCCTGCTTGCCGAAGCCATGATGAAGTCAGCTGAAAACGTCACCGCAGGCGATTCCCTCTCCAAACCTTTGGCGGCGAGCGGTCTGATACCTCCACAAGTCATGGCGATGATTCGCGTCGCCGAGGAATCCAATACTCTCGATGAAGTCCTGGTAAAGATCTCCGATCGCATCGACAACCGAATCGAACGCAAGCTCGAGGTTATGGTGCGAATGATTGAACCGATGATGCTCATTTTCATCGGCGGTATGGTTCTGTTTGTCATCGTCGGCGTGTTGCTGCCGGTGTTCGATCTAAATTCATCCGTCGGATAAAGCTGGAAACCCGACCCGTAAACCTTTCATCCCCACTGTCAGTTGAAACACCTCTCAAAGATAGGATGGTAACCATGAAACACAAAACTCACCTGATTCGACGCAATGGTCTTACGTTGCTGGAGCTGATGATCGTTTTGATCATCCTCGTCGGATTGATCGCCATGGTAGGACCGCGTTTGTTAGGCACGCAAAAGAAAGCCGACATACGAACGGCACAGGTGCAGATAGGCAATCTCGTTTCGGCGCTGAAGTCATACGCGGTCGATATGAAGTCGTTTCCGCTGACCGAGGAAGGACTCGAGGCGTTGGTCACCGCGCCTGAAGACGAAGCGCTCGCCAAGAATTGGGATGGCCCATACCTCGAGGGTGGAAAGCTACCGAAAGATCCCTGGGGGAGCGAATATCAGTACGAATACGAAGCAGCCGAGGCATCGGACAGCAAGTCCGAATCCACCGATGATTTTCCGCGAATCACTTCTCTCGGTCCTGACCGTCAGCCAGGTACTGCCGACGACATCAGCAATCAATCGACCAGCAAGGATGATTCTGAAGAATCCTCTTCCAAACGCAGCAAACGATAACCTCCTCCGTTAGGGGACTTCCTTATGATGAAGCAGCGACATTTACAAGTGCGATTCTTTCGTCCGATCGGCGGATTCTCGCTCCTGGAGTTGATGATTGTATTGGTTGTTATCGTAGGTCTCCTCGCGCTTGCTTGGCCAAATCTACAGCGGCCCCTCAAACGTGCAGAATTGAGCCAAGCAACCCAGCAACTCAGGGAAGTGATCGACGAAAGTCGTTACCGAGCCATCTCGACCGGTACGCCCGTCTTCATTCGACTGAAACAAGGGGACAGCGAAGTCATTGCCGGAGGTTTCGAGTCCTTCGCCTCCGCCGACTCCGATACAAATACTGCGTCGCTCGGAGACGATTTGCGTACATCATCGAATGATTCCGTCTTCTCCGCTTCGAATGAATCCAAAGACAATGCGATCGGAGTTCCCATGGTATGGAGACTGCCTGAGAACATCGTGATTTCGGATGTGGTTTGGAGCGATGGCTCGGAAGACGAACCCTCGGGGCCATGGGTCGACAACTCTTCGATCAGCAACTCATCGTCGCAGACTTCTAGCGATTCAAAATATGTAGATAAATTCGAATCGTCGAACTCGGAGAGATCGGGACGGTCGGAAGTGGACCAAATGCCTGAAGCTTTTGATTTGTTGCAGGGATCGGAGCAGGTTTGGTGGTTGCCGGTATCATCGCTTCAGCAGGGCCGCGATGTGGAGATCACGCTATGGGATAGGAATTCTCACGAAAGCATGCGTGTCTCCTTGTCCTCCGCAACCGGTGAATTGGAGATTCATCGATGAATCGGCGGGAGCCGGCATCCCGCGGAGCGTTTTCTCTCTTGGAAGTAATGATCGCAACGGCGATCCTAGCCGGAAGTGCGATGGTCCTGCTGTCGTTGATTGACTTCGGCACGCGCCTCGGAAACCGGTCGGAAGCGAGGATCACCGCACTGGTGCTGGCCCAGTCGATCCTCGATGAATCGATTGCAAGGCTCTCGGGTGAGATGCCATCGGATAATGAATCGCAGAGCAACTACAGTGGCTCGCTGCCAGGCGCCCCCTCCCGCTCTTATCGTGTCACGTTCGATACCGTTCCCACACAAGAAGATTCCGATGGTTGGAATAATCCCGAGCCTCCGCAACTTGCTCAAGGTCCGCCAACGTTAGACCCCGCACCGAATCGTACAGACATCGTTTGCGTCACGGTAGAGCTTTTTGAAGGAGCAGAGGGATCGCAGACAGGGAGCGATCCGCTGGTGAAGCTGGCACGCTGGGTTCGTATTCCCGCAATGTCGTTGGGGGGCAAGCGATGATTCGTCATCCCTCAGATCCACACCGCACGCGTGAGCGGAATGCCTACAGTATTCTTGAACTGATGATCGCTCTGAGCCTCTTGGCGATTTTGTTGCTCTTGGGGTGGTCGCTGATGCAATCGATCCAAGACGCGGAAACCAGAAGTTGGAAGCTAACTCAACGGATTCGCGTCTTGCGTACCACGCGCGTATGGCTCGCAGATGACATGGATCACCTCGTGCGATCGGAGACGTTGGCAACAGCAGTCAATGCAACATTGGCTCCGAGTACACCCCGGCCGAACCCCGTGAATCCTAATGTGGGGTCTATAGGAGCTCCTGTCGAAAAATTCGAAGGGGATGCAACGGGCTTCATTGCAACCATCTCTCCTTCCCTCGATCCGATCCGATTCTTCGATCGCTTAATGAACTTCTCGGATTCACAGGACGCGAGAACTCAGGAGTTATCTGCGGGTGAAGCACTGCTCGCAACGGAAACCGAACTGGCTGTTCGCGAAGCGAGGGAATCGTTATGGCCAGAACGAGGAGTGGATGTCGAGTATCGGTTGGAGCCTGTAAATCGGGATCAACGAACATCATCTTCAACCATCCAAGAGGCTCAGGATCTCCAATTCGAATTGGTGCGACGCGAGTGGTTGCCTTCAAAGGCTAGCGGAACGAATAGCAACCTCCCTTCTGCCGATCGCGAACTGACGTCAGCGGATCTTTATCGAGGGGTCGGTCCGACTGACGAAACCTACGCACCGCCACTGAAAGAAACGCGGCTTTACGGGATGGTGCAGGCACAGTTCTTTTATTTCGATGGCAATTCATGGAGTCAGGAATGGAGCCATCTGAATCGCGGCGGGTTACCCAAAGCCGTCGCAGTCTGCTTCAATTTTCCTGCTCGTGCCGATTTCATTCGACCGGAGCGTGCCTCAAATGAAGATTCCACGGGCGGCGAATTCACGAATGATCCGATGAGTGATGAATTCCTTGGGTCATTCAATCGCGAACAGACAACTGTGCTGGATCCCGCTAGGCAAGACAATGGGTTGGCTACGGCTAAGGAACGACTGGCTGAGTCCTCGGACAAGGAAGTGGTCATCATTGTTGAGACTGGGAACCGCAATCTCTCTCTCACAACGTCTCAAACTGTGGGAGTAACCGCGAGATGACGCGAGAAAACATTAATCGCGATCCTAGACGGCGAGGTATGACGCTCCTTGTGATTGTTGTGCTCGTGATGCTGATTTCGCTAAGTGCTTACCGCTACACGTTTGTTATGGAAAGCGAGTATCGACTGACACGACTTCAAGAGGAGCTAGTACAAGCTCGTCTCAGTGCGTTGAGTGGTATCGAGTATGCAGCCCATCTTTTAGAGAAACCAACGTCTCAGCGGTTGGGTCTCACATCGCCTGGAACTCGCGAACGGGTTTTTCGTCGAAGCACGGCGCGTGACGACTCTCGCTCCGATTCGCAAAGCAATCGCATGTCGACATGGCAATTTGGCTTGATTTCTCCAGAGCTTGAAAATGCAACTCCCGCTCCATCTGCATCAGTAAACACGAATGTTGGTTCGATCGGTCTTGAGGATAGACTTCAATGGCACTGGGGGATTGAAAATGAATCCGCGAAGTTGTCGATTCCGATGATGGTCAACTTCGAGACCCTACGACCGGGCCACTTTCGATCGGTTCTTCTTGCTCTTCCCGGTATGGATGAGGAAGCGACGGATGCTTTTCTCGACCAACTCGGAGTACCTCGAGTCAATGGGGCGAATCGCCAAAACACCCCGATCTCTGGTGCGATCGATCCCTCACTCCGAAACGAAGAGGGAGCTTCGCGAGATCGAGTGCGTGCCCTTTGGTTCGGAGGCGACTTCAATCAAAACTATCGACTCGAACCGATCGAATCGCAATTGATGGATAAACTGTCTCGCTCGGAAGCTGGCGCAGTTCCCTCTCGTTCGGGTTCGTCCAGCGATGCGCGTTGGCAACCTCTGAAGCGTTATCTCACATGGATGAATGGCGAGCGCAATGAGCAACCCAATGGCAGTCCTCGCATTTATCTCAATCAACCAAACCTTCAACAACTCCACCAGCAGTTGCTGGCCGTGTATCCCGCGGAGGTTGCCAATTTCGTGATCGCCTATCGCCAATACGGGCCATTCGGCAGGACGGTTACAACTGCGTCTGCATCAGCGACAGCATCCGCACCAAAACCTTCTCTATCAACAAGTTCATCATCGGCCTCCAGTCCATCCAAAGGGAGCGTGAGCGGTACATCGCCAAATGAGATCACGATATCTGCGAATGAGTTTGTGCCCGTATGGACAACCCCCGGCACATTTATGATCCAGAATCCTTTGGATCTCGTGGGAGCGACCGTTTCCCTTCCACCCGAAGGCACCCCATCATCCGGAGGTGGCAGTACTGCGGCCTCTCCATCCGCAAGCAAACCCGCACGTGCACCGAAGAAAGTGTTGAGAAGTCCTTTTTCAAGTGACATTGGCGAGCGTCGAAATTACCTTGGAAAGTGGCTGTCGG
>JAGWWZ010000319.1 GCA_018970165.1 Planctomycetota bacterium
CCATCGCAAGGATTGCTAACACGCCTAGCAGCCTTGGAAGGCACCGTGGAGAGTATCGAGGCAGGACAACGTGCATGCGGGCCTCTTCATGAGAAGAAGGATAGGTCAACCAATTCAACCGATCTGTCGCATTATAACCGCAATCGGAGCGTCATTCCCACTCGTCCATGGGACTCGGAAGGGCCCCCGAAGCTCGGGTGCCGTGACGAACCCTCGGATTGAAGGTAGAATAGCGGCACGTGGAAGAGCTTCGCCTGCTTTCTTTTCACCCGAGTTTTACGAATTTCATGTCGCTTCCTTGCCGGTCCTTCAAAGTGCGGTCCTCGAAGTTGTTGACGCTGTCACTCGCTTGTGCATTGTCGACTCTGGGAATGTCGACGACAGTTGCTTGGTCCGGCACGCTCGCTGCTACTCTTCAACCACCCGCAGATGACGTTGCTACCAAAAAGGACGAGCAGACAGAGCCTGCTGATTCTACAAAGCCTGCTGCTACAAAAGCTCCTGACCGATCAAGACCCACCGACCCGGCCAAGCCTTCAGACCCACCCAAGAGCGAGCGACAGCTTGCCGAAGAACGAAAGGCCCGCGAGGCCGCTCGCAAGCGGGGAGAGATCACGTTCGACGATCTGAAATTCAACATCGAAAAGGGTGGTAAGTTTGAAAACGAGATGATCACTCCGGAGATCAAGGAGTTGGACAAAAAGGTCGTCAAACTCCGTGGCTTCATTCTGCCGACCTCGGTCTTCCAGCAGAGCGGGATCAAGCAATTCGTCCTTGTGAGAGACAATCAAGAATGCTGTTTTGGCCCGGGTGCGGCCCTGTATGATTGCGTCATCATTGAAATGGCACCTGGCAAAACCGCGACGTTTTCCACGCGGGTCGTCAGCGTCAAAGGGAAAATCGAAATCGATTCGGAATCGTTTCAATATCCGGACGGCGGACATTACGCCATCTACAAGATGACCGCAGAAGAGGTTCGCTGATGGCGAACGCCTTGCTTCAAACCCATCTTCCCTTCCCCAAAAGGCAAGGTAAAGTTCGCGATGTTTATGATCTCGGAGATCGACTGCTGATCGTCAGCACGGACCGGATCAGCGCCTTCGATTGGGTCATGCCCAACGGCATCCCGGACAAGGGTCGGATCCTCAACCAACTCAGCTTGTTCTGGTTTCGTACACTCGGAGTTGAGCATCATATTCTCGACGATGCTTTACCTCCATCGCTTGCCGCATTGGATCCTGCGGGAGAACTGCAAGGGCGTTCGGTCATTGCACGCAAAGCCCAAGTCGTTCCCTTCGAATGTGTCATTCGAGGTTATCTCGAGGGGAGTGGCTGGCGAGACTATAAAAAGACTGGATGTGTGTGTGGGATTCCACTCCCAACAGGACTGCGTCAGTGCGATCGACTGGAGCATCCGATTTTCACCCCAGCCACCAAAGCGGAAACGGGGCACGATGAAAATGTCTCATTCGAGATGATGCAGTCGGCGTTGGGAACCGATGTTGCGATGGAACTCAAGGAGCGATCAGTCGCGATTTACCAGCGTGGCAATGAGATCACAAGACCGCGAGGTATTGTGATCGCCGATACAAAACTGGAGTGGGGATGGTTCGAGGGCCGATTGATATTGATCGATGAAGTATTGACGCCCGACAGCTCACGGTTCTGGCCAGCGGATCGTTGGCAACCAGGCAGAGCACAACCCTCGTTCGACAAACAGTTCTTGCGCGAGTTTCTGGATCAAACCGGATGGGACAAGAACAGCCCGCCACCGGAACTGCCGGAAACCATTGTCTCGCAAACCCGCGAGCGATACTTAGCGGCCTACGAGCAGATCACCGGTTCCACCTTGCCCAAATGAAATCACCCTCGGGTTCGTATCCGAGGGTGACTTGCTCGATCGCTGTTTCTCAAGCCTTGCCGATTGATGG
>JAGWWZ010000155.1 GCA_018970165.1 Planctomycetota bacterium
GCGCGCATGCTAGGCAAGCACATTGAGGTCAGCGAGTTGTTGGACAACGAAAACGTCTCTTCGGCTCGCGGCAGTACGCTGGCGGATCTGTGCCGCATGATCGATGGAGCAGGCTTCAAGCGTCAAGTGCTCGCGGACGCCTCGGTCGGTTGGTTGGAAAGCCTCGAGACTCCAGCTATCTTGCATATCCGTGGGCAGTTGGATAAGCCTACGTTCAATCACTGGATCGTCTTCGGCGGTGTTCAAGATGGCAAGTATCGACTGATTGATGCTGCAATCGGTGAAATTCTCCTTGGTCGAGCCGAGCTGCTGTCCGTTTGGGATGGTGTTGCTATCGAAGTGGTCGCGGCGAGCTCGCCGAAATCTTTTGGAGCAAGCATTGCGTTGGCGATGGATGAGAATGTTCAATATCTCATCGTCCTAACCGCGATTGCGTTCCTGGTCGGAGGATTGAAGAAACCGGCATGGTTTCCAGCAAGCGTTTGCTTGCTGTTCTGCTCGGCCTTTTTTCTTTTGAAGTCCGACAGCATGTTGTTTCACCAATATGCGGTGAACTGTGCTCGCCCCGCCAATGCATTGGTTTCCCACGAAGTCGAGTCCATTTCCCATGAAGACCTCGTCGAAGGCATTCAGTCCAACCGCCTCGTCCTGGTGGATGCAAGAACCTCAGGGCAATTTGAGCATTACCAGATCCCAGGCGCCATCTCTTTGCCCATCGATGCCAGCGCGTTGGAGTACTTGGTGTTCTGCCGCGACCGACAATCGGATGGCAAGTTGGTGGTGACGTATTGCAATGGTGTTCGGTGTCGTTGGGCCGATCAGGTCGCGAAACGACTGGCTCGTATGGACGTTCAGGTTCAAGTCTACTCGGGAGGGATTGAGCGTTGGAATCAAGCAACAACCACGAGCAACAAGTAGCTGGGCGTTCATCCTGGGCTGCCTACGTCCTGTTGATCTGCGCGGCGATTACTGCCTTCGCGTTTGCCAAATCTGCGTTCGTTCACATCGCCAACCCCTATCAATTCCTTCGATCGATCGATGCGTACCGCCTGGTACCAATGACCATCACGCCCTACCTGGCCTATGCCATCCCTGTACTCCAGATGTTCCTTTCCTTAGGATTGATGTTTGGCGATTTGAAGCGATACGCGATTGCCTCAGCAAGTCTCTTGCTACTCTTCTCCGTCGTCCAGGCAAGTGCCATGTTCCGGGGCATTGACATGAGCTGCGGCTGTTTCTCCAGCAGTGGAGGGGAACGAATTGGTTTGGCAACGCTATCCGTCCCTTTGGGGCTTGGACTGACGCTGCTAGCTGCGGTAGTTTGCCATCGTCAAGCAGTGACAGGGTCCTTTCAACAAGTGTTTTACAAGGCGTTCGCTCGGTGCGTTTCATGACTCATCGTGGATGTCGCGCCATCGAGCCTTAGATTCAGCCTGTAGAGCGGATCGCATACTCGTACCACGTTTACCGGATCGATCCGCTACCTGCAGCTCCGTGAGTATGGGGGAACCGAATGACCGTCGGAGCGGTCAGCGACATTGCGCGGATTCGTAGGGTGCATCCCGCGTTGGGACGAGATATACTGAAACTCAGGGTCAACGCGGAGGCTTTCGTGCGGGTTCCGCGATGCGATGACCTCGAAGCGAACGGAAAGCAAGTGGGTTTTTCGATGCCAGAGTCCATTTGGGATGTTGCCTGGAGGGCGGATCAATTCTTTATGGAAGCCTCCCCGATACACGAAACGATGCGGCGGTTGTCTCGCATTTTGGATGAGATGCAGATTCCATTTGCGATCGCGGGAGCCATGGCAGCAAACGCCCACGGCCACAAACGGACAACTGCGGATGTCGATATCTTGATTCGGCGCGACGATCTTCAGCGATTCAAGGCTGCGCACATCGGCCGAGGATGGGTCGACAAGTTCGAAGGCTCCAAGAATTTCAAGGATGCCGTGACCTCCGTCAATGTCGACACCTTAATCGTGGGAGATTATCCAGGCGATGGGTTGCCCAAGCCGGTCGCGTTTCCGCCGCCTGAGACCGTTTCGGTTCGCAATGCGGAAGGTGTTCCGATCATCCGTCTCGAAACGCTCCTCGAACTAAAACTTGCCAGCGGGATGACGGCGGCGCATCGTTTGCAGGATATGGCAGACGTCATCCAATTGATCCGAGTGAATCAATTGCCGCTCGAGTTCGCGAATCGTTTGAACCCGTACGTTGCAGACAAATTTCGCGAGTTGTGGCGAGCTGCACAAGTCGATGAGGATTATTAATCCTCAGCCCTACAGATCTTTTTTGATCATAGCGATCAGGTCTTGGGTCGAGAGTTTCGCGGCGGCTTGTGCCCCTTCAAGAACTCCCGCGATCAGATCCCGTTTTGTATCATGCAGCTTGAGAATCTCTTCTTCGATGGTCCCTTGCGCGATGATGCGATAGACAATGACCGGTTTGGTTTGGCCGATGCGATGGGCCCGATCCGTGGCTTGATCTTCCACGGCTGGATTCCACCAGGGGTCCATGTGGATGACGTAGTCAGCAGCCGTCAGATTCAACCCCGTGCCACCTGCTTTGAGAGAGATCAGGAATACCGTCGCGTTTCCGTTTTGGAATGCATCGACTTCGCGGGTGCGTTGATCGGGTGGTGTAGAGCCATCGAGGTATTGATACGAAATTTTCTCTTGGTCGAGCATTTCGCGGATGAGTTGCAAGTGCTGGACGAATTGGCTGAAGACGAGGACACGGTGCCCTTCGTCCTGGAGTTCTTTCAATGTGTCGCGGAGGAGATCGAGTTTCGCGGAACCTCCTGTCCAATGATGATCGACGAGTTTCGGGTTGCAGGCCAGTTGTCGCAGTCGGGTGAGCAAGGCGAGGATTTTGAAGCGTTGGTCCTGGACATCAGGCAGTTTGGCGATCGACATGGCTTCGGCGATGGTTGACAACCGGACTTGATCGTACCGTTTGCGTTCTTCGGGGCTCAGTTCCACATACAAGTTCGATTCGGTTCGTGGAGGCAGATCGCGGAGGACTTCCCCTTTGGTCCGTCGAAGCACGAAGGGTTGGAGTCGTTGTCGCAAGGCTTCGCGACGGTCTTGGTCATTGTCTTTTTCGATCGGGCTAGCGTAGCGTGTGCGGAAGTGTTCCCAGCCGCCGAAGATCCCGGGGGAGACGACATGAAAGAGGCTCCATAATTCCCCGAGATGGTTTTCCACGGGGGTTCCGGTCAGCGCCACGGTCCAATCGGCAGGGATGCTGGAGATGGCCTGGGAGGTTTTGCTGCGACTGTTCTTGATCGCTTGGGCTTCGTCCAGCACCATGGTATGCCATCCGACCTCTTTGAGTTTGCTGGCATCGCGCAGGGCGAGGCCGTAGCTGCAAACGACGACTTGGCCAGGCCCAAGCTGCAGGAGGAAATCTTCGCGATCGGTTTCGCGGTAGAGGTGGGATCGCAAACTGGGGGCGAAGCGTTCGATCTCGCGCATCCAGTTGAAGGCGACGGAGGTGGGAGCGATGACCAGGCATGGACCTTGGCTGGCACGATCCAAAATGACGGCAAGGGTTTGAATGGTTTTGCCGAGTCCCATGTCGTCGGCGAGGATGCCGCCGACTCCCCACTCCGCGAGTTTTCGCATCCAGCGGAACCCTTCGACTTGATATTCGCGCAGCGTGGCTTTGAGTTCGGCGGGGAGTTGCGGTTCGAGTTGTTCGGCTCGTTCGAGGCGTTCTAGGCATTCCATCCAAGCTTTCGGTGCATCGACTGCGAGAGAGGACTGGAGTTCGCGGATTTGTTGAGCGGACGAACGATCGAACTTGATCGCGCCCCGCTCGGTGTGAACAGCGCCCTGCAGGGATTTCAGCCTGTTTTTGAGTTCATCCGAGATTTCTGCCCATGTGTCATCCTGGAGACGGATCAGGGACGACTCCCCCTGCCCTGCCCTGCCCTGTTCGATCGCTTCGATCAGGGATTCCAGGGGGATGGTTGTATCGCCGAGATGGGTTGAGCCGGACAACTGGAACCAGTCTCGTTTCTTTTCAATTTTCACTTGAACGTTGTTCGCGGCGATCGTACCTGCGTAGCGAGGCTTGCTGGCGGTCGCGGGGTCCCAGAGTATTTCCAGATCGTGCGAATGATCGCGGAGGCGTGTTAGGAGTTGCACGGAGCAGGTTAGGTCCGGGCATTCCCCATCCCAATTGCAAACGGGCAGTCGCAATTTGGCCGCTAATTGTGTTGCCTCCTGCCGTTCCACACGACCAGAGCGGACGCGTTGCACCGGTTTGCCATCGACGGTGTCTCGTCGGATCAATCGTCCTTGTCCAGGTCGCTGCAGTTTTCCGGATGCGTCCCGAATCCGAATTCCAAAGTCGAGTCGGCCCTCGGGGCAAGCGCGAAGGACAACCAGCGGGCGGAGCAATTCCGGCACGGTGGGGCCTGCCTTGGCCTCCGGTAATTTAACGCTCAAAAACGATTGCAAGTGTGAAGCGTGTTCGATCAGTTTATCGACATGCTCTTTGCGTACAGGCTGGATCTTGAGAAGCCGCATGATGGATTCCGTCGTCGATTTCGGGCAAAGGCAGACACCGATCTTGTTCATATCCCGCGACAATATCGCGATCCCATCGGGGTCGATCATAACATTGCTATTCGGCCAATCGACTTGTTGCTCCAACGCAAATCCGTAGTGATTCGCAGGCCCTCTTCTGACGACCATCAGTACTGCGTCCACCGAGACGATTTCCGCAGGTTCGTGGCACACCAAAACATTGTCGGCACCGATCAATTCATGGAGTATCAGGACGAATTTCCACTGCACCCCTTCATCGTCACTGATGATGTGGGAGCGTATTCGTTTGTCGACCGGACTGAGTGGCAGGGTGTCATTGTACAACTGCTCAATCGATAGACGCTGACCGCGTTTCCAAGCGGTCCCACGCTTGTTCATCGTTTGAATGACGCAAGCCAGATCGAATCCATCGCTCAAATCGATATTCCAAGCAATCCTGCGCATTTCGATCGGGTTGCTGGAATCGGGCAAACCGTGATTGATGTCCATGTCCTTGAGCGACGAGCATAGCGCAGCCAATTCCCGCAGGCTATCGCTGCTCGAGTCATACACAAAATCTTGCGGCTCAAACGGAACTGTGGACCATTGGTGATTCAGGATTCGTTTTGAGAGTTCCGATGCTGGTTCGTAGAGTTCGTATTGAATCTTTTTCAGCAACTGAATCCGATGTTCGCAAAGATAATCCCCAGAAAGTTGTCGGCAATTGCAAGAAGATTCCATCGCCCCTGGAGAAACATAGAGTCGATAGATCTTGCTGCGGTCTTTGAATTCCGCAGTGATGATCCCTTTTTCGTACACTTCAAGAATCTTCAGGCTTTGTCCTGGCGACAAGGACATGAATCGCATTCCGGGATCCTGGAACCCGAGCATCTCGTTGCAGGCTTGCGACCACTTTCGAAGGGTGTTTCGGGCAGCCGAATTCATCGCGACAACGGGCGGAGGCGAAGGTTCTTCGGATCCGAAAGATACGCCAGCTTGCCGTGCCAAGGTAGCAGCGAGTTCCATCATTTCTTTTTTTCGTCGGGCCAATGCTTTTCGAAAATTCGCTAGGTCTCTCTTGCTACGCCCCATCTGAATCCTCCGGACATCCTAAGACGCTTTTTTGAACGGCGAAAAGGTTAGCTAATCTTAGCCGATCAGATTGTAATGCAAAAAGGGCCATCGCTATACTCTGCTCGAAACAAAACAGATACGACGGAGCGATTGAATGCAAACGGGCGGACCATGCAATACGTGATTGAGACGCGAGACTTGTGCAGAGCGTTTGATGGTCGGCTCGCCGTCAAGAATTTAGACCTGAAAGTCGAAGCGGGAACCTTCTACGGATTCCTGGGCCCCAATGGAGCGGGGAAATCGACCACGATCAAGATGCTGACCGGGTTGCTTGCTCCCACGAGTGGTTCGATCCGGATACTGGGCCAAAATATGCTCGATCACAAGGAGGCTCTGCAAGCCAAACGATTCATCGGAGCGATCCCCGAGAATCTCGCTCTGTTTGATAACCTGACCGGCCTGGAGTACCTGACATTTGTTGGCCGCATTCACGGCATGGAACGAGGCGAAATACGGCGTCGCAGCGAGGAGCTTCTAAAACTTCTGACGTTGGAAGCCGACAGCGACAAACTCACGTTGGACTATTCGCATGGCATGCGCAAAAAACTATCGCTCGCCGCGGCATTGATCGCTAATCCATCGTTGCTGTTTCTTGACGAGCCTTTCGAGGGTGTGGATGCCGTTGCATCTTTGACAATTCGAGATCTGCTCAACCAATTCATCGCTCGCGGCGGCACGGTTTTTCTCACATCCCATGTTTTGGAGGTGGTGCAAAAGCTTTGTTCGCATGTTGGGATCATCGTCGAAGGTCAACTGGTTCAGCAATCTTCGATGCAAGACATTCTTTCTGCGGGATCACTCGAGCAATCGTTCTTAGCAGCCGCTGGCAAGGAAGCGGTGTCGGTCGCTACTCTGGACTGGTTGGCATCGTCGCCGAAGGATCCGTCATGAACTCCCCTGCCCTGCCCCGCGCAGATGGCTCTCGTTCTTGGATACGGGAGCTCGCTGATCCTCTGCAGACGCTTTTCTATCTCCGTTACTGCATGCGTCGCAATGCTTGGCGCAAGGAGAAGTTTCTTGGTCGAATCATCACCGTCCTCTTTTGGTTGGCGGTGACGATAGGCGTGGTTTTCGTTACAGCGTTGGGTCTCTTGTTGGGGTATTTTGTTCACTTCAAAGGGGAGTCGGATGGTCCTCTTTACTTCTGGAATATCGTTGTCGCTGTGTTTCTCGTAGCGTGGTTGATTCAACTCTCCACCGATTTATTTCGCAACGATGTGTTGACACTCGACCGCATCATGCACTTGCCGATTTCGCCGAGGTATGCGTTCGTGCTCAATTACCTGAGCTCATTGATCAATTTCCCACTGATCTACCTGGCGGGATTCACTTCCGGAACCATCCTCGGCACTTCGCTGGTATTCGGTCCGGTCGCACTCTTGCTTGGCATTTCTCTTGTCGCCTATATGTTCATGGTCACTGCGTTGACCTCTCAGTTTCAAGGGGCGTTGTCTGCATGGATGGCGACTCCGCGTCGCAGGCAGACGATCATGATCGTTCTGTCGCTGTTCTTTATGCTGTTCTTTCCCGCAGTGTCACTGGTACTTCATCAAATGGATGATGCTCCATCCGCACCCCCTCCTCCTGCCGTTCCATCCACCGACCAACCGGAGACTCCGGACGCGACTGTTTCCGATGAGACGCCATCGCTCGACAACGAGGCGGCAAAGAGTCAGGTGTCGGGGAGTCAGGTATCGGGTGGAACAAAGTTGGATCTACTTTCCAGCTACTTGCGATGGATCCAAGTCTGCGTCCCTCCGCTGTGGTTGGCTGCATGCGGGAGTTCATTGAGCGAATCGAGTTGGAACGCTTGGTGGATTACTCCCTGCATGATCTGCTTGGGCTGGTTGTCCATGCAGCGCGGTTACCAGACGACCTTGCGTTACTATCAAGATGGATTCGGAACGGTCGTCCGTTCGCGCAAGAACACCGTTGGCGGCAATGCAACGTCAGTCGCCAGCAGACTTCCATGGATCGAGCGTTCGATTCCTGGGGCCGATGCGATTACTTCTTCGATCGTCATGCAGACGTGGCTGTCGATGTGGCGCTCGCCGGAATTCAAATTCATGCTTCTCGTACCGTTATTTCAGCCGATCGTGTTGGGGTTCTTGGTGCAATATTGGAAGCTTGGCGAGTCGGAAATCACCAGGACATTGATTCTGCTCGGGTTTGCGGGCTTGCAACTGTTCACGGCTTCGGGGCAACTGGGTAATCAGTTTGGCTTGGATCGGGGTGGCTTTCGAACTTGGGTATTATCCCCGATTCCGCGTAGAGCGATTTTGCACGGACGTAACATTGCGTTTGGATTGCCGGTTTGGATCCTTGCTGTGATGTTAACGTTGGCACTAGGCGTGTGGTGGGGGCTCGCTTGGGACAAACTCGTTTTTGTGGCGCTAGCGCTGACATCGTTTGTTCCGATGTATCTTCTGGTTTCCGATCTGATGTCGATCCTGAGCCCGTTTGGAATCCCTCCGGGCACGATTCAGCCCAAGGAGTTTTCGTGGAAGCAGATCGTGGTGAGTCTGGCCATCTCGACGTTGCACCCTACCCTGCTCTGCTTGGCCGCCCTCCCCTTTGCCGTGGAATTGCTTTTAGAGCGACTGTTTCCGGGCACAGCCGACTGGCCGATCGCTGCAGCATTGGCGGTGCCTTGGCTCGGTCTATCGATCGTACTCTACCGACTTCTTTTGCCATGGGTAGCTCGCTGCTTTGAGCACTTTGAACTCTATATCCTGAGAATCGTGACAGCTCCGATCGATTAGGGGCTGGGGAATGGGACGTTGGTAAAGCTGGGAAAATGCGAGGATTGGGTAAAGTTGCCATACTCAAGAGCCTTGCGGTTTGCCAAAATAGTTCATCCCGCGTGGTCCCTCGAATCGATACACTCGCTACAAAGCCCCAAAACGACTCTTCATTGAATTTACTATGTCAACCGAAGCTCCGTCGGCTACTGAAAAGCCAGTTCAGTTTGTTCATCGCATCACCGTTCGTTTGGTAGGAGACTCTGGCGACGGGATGCAGTTGCTCGGCCAGCAGTTGACCAACACCTCAGCCCTTCTCGGGAACGATGTTGCCACGTTTCCCGACTTCCCCGCTGAGATTCGTGCCCCGCGAGGTACGCGAGCAGGCGTGTCGGGTTTTCAGGTGCAATTCGCATCTCACGAGGTTCACACGCCCGGCGATACGCTCGACGCCCTGGTCGCGATGAATCCAGCCGCCTTGGTCACCAATCTGGCCGACCTGCTCAAAGGTGGCCTACTCATCGTCAACGAAGATAGCTTCGAAGACAAGGATCTCAAACTAGCCAAGCTCAACACCAGTCCGCTTGAAGATCCATCGATGGAGAACTATCGATTGATCAAGGTGCCGATGACGCGTCTTACCAAAGACGCAGTCGCCGAGTTCGGGCTGAGCACGAAAGAAGCGGATCGCTGCAAGAATTTCTTTGCAATGGGTTTGGTCTATTGGCTCTACGGCCGCACCATGGATGCAACCCTTCGATTCATCCATGGCAAGTTCGGTGCTGGAAAGACCGACATCGCCAACGCGAACGAGAAAGCGTTACGTGCCGGTTGGGCTTACGGAGAAACCATCGAGGCCATCGGGCAATCGTACAATGTAGCTCCTGCAAAACTACCGCCGGGCAAGTATCGCAACATTATGGGTAACCAAGCTTTGGCATGGGGCTTACTCGCTGCCGCCCAGCGTTCGGGTAAGGAATTGTTCTATGCGTCCTACCCGATCACACCAGCCAGCGACATCCTGCACGAATTGGCTCGCTACAAAAACTTCGGCGCTTGCACGTTCCAAGCAGAGGATGAGATCGCCGCTATCTGCTCTGCGATCGGAGCAGCCTACGGCGGCCAAATGGGTGTGACGACATCGAGCGGCCCAGGTATCGCGCTCAAAATGGAAGCGATGGGGTTGGCGGTCATGCTCGAGTTGCCCCTCCTCATCATCGACGTTCAGCGCGGTGGTCCTAGCACGGGACTTCCAACCAAGACCGAGCAAGCGGACTTGTTGCAAGTCATGTTCGGCAGAAATGGCGAAGCACCAGTGCCAGTGCTCGCCGCTCGCAGTCCTGGCGATTGCTTCGAAATCATCCAGGACGCTTGGATGCTCGCGACCCGTTTGATGTTGCCGGTTGTGGTCCTGTCCGATGGCTATATCGCCAATGGTGCCGAGCCGTGGCTTATCCCGGACATCAGCCAGTTGCCCGCGCTGACTGTCAAACATCCCGAGGAAAACAACAACTCCAACGGTCCATTCAAGCCCTATTTGCGAAACGAGTTGCTGGCGCGTCCATGGGCCATTCCCGGAACCCCCGGCTTGATGCATCGTGTGGGCGGGATTGAGAAAGAGGATGGCACGGGCAACATCAGCTACGATCCCGAGAACCATCAAAAGATGGTCAATATTCGCGCTCAAAAAGTTGCGAATGCAGCCAAGCTCTTGCCGCCTCAACAAGTCTCGGGTCCGCAGAGCGGCGAACTGCTCGTGTTGTCTTGGGGCGGTACCTACGGAGCATGCTTGACCGCTGTTGAGCAAGCACAGAAAGCGGGTCGCAGTGTTGCTCATGCCCACATCCGTTACCTGAATCCATTCCCCAGCAACCTGGGGGAAATCCTTTCCCGCTACGAAAAGGTGCTGATCCCGGAACTCAACATGGGGCAACTACGCATGCTGATCCGAAGCCGTTATTTGGTGGACGCGATCGGCTACAACAAGGTCAAGGGCAAGCCATTCACAGTTACGGAGTTGGTCGAGAAGATTTTTGAACTCTCCACCAGCACATCCCGTTAAGACTCCCAGTAGAACTCACCCATCAACTACCTCTTTCGATACGACCATGAGCACTGCACTCCCTCTCTTGAAGCCAGACGACTTTGCAAGCGACCAAGATATCCGTTGGTGTCCTGGATGCGGCGATTATTCGATTCTCGCCCAGATGAAGAAGGTTCTCCCCGAGATCGGCATCCCGCCTGAAAAGACGGTGTTCATTTCCGGCATCGGATGCAGCAGCCGCTTTCCCTACTACATCAACTCCTATGGTGTTCACTCGATTCATGGCCGGGCACCTGCGGTGGCAACGGGACTGAAACTGTCTCGACCCGACCTGAGTGTTTGGGTGATCACCGGCGATGGGGATGCCCTCAGTATCGGCGGCAACCACTTCATTCATCTGCTTCGTCGAAACGTTGACCTGAATATTGTACTCTTCAACAACCGAATCTACGGTTTGACCAAGGGACAATACTCCCCCACGAGTGTCGAAGGTCAGATCACCAAGAGTACCCCGATGGGAGTCGTCGATCACCCACTCAATCCGATCAGCGTTGCAGTCGGTGCCGAGGCAACGTTCATCGCCCGTTCGGTCGATAGCAACATCAAGCACCTCGCGGGGGTACTCAAGCGAGCCGCGGCTCATCGCGGTACGAGCTTTGTCGAGGTGTACCAGAACTGCAATGTATTCAATGATGGTGCATTTAGTTATGCGCAAGACAAAGCCACACGAGATGACGCTACGATCGAACTCGAGCATGGCAAGCCGATGATCTTTGGTAAGAATCGAGACAAGGGGATTCGCCTCAACGGTTTCACCATGGAAGTGGTCGACCTAGCCGACGGCAAGATCCGGGAAGACGACCTGTTGTTCCACGACGAGAAAGCCGATTCCGCGCTGGTGTATCTGTTGTCTCGAATGCGTCATCCTCAGTTCCCTGAGCCGATCGGGGTATTCCGAGATGTAGCATCGACTACATTCGAAGAAGCGGTCCGCGGCCAGATCGACGAAGCGGTCGCGCAACGCGGGCGCGGCGATCTGCAAAAACTCTTCCACAGCGGCGACACCTGGTCTGTGGGCGTATAGACGTCCCTCCGCTCGTTTCCGGATAAATTCATGGCGACGACAGAACTCCCGAAAAGCTTCCCATTCCAGCCCATTCGGCTATCGGTGCAGCGTTATCATGAGCTCACTCGTGTCGGTGCCTTCACGGAGCACGACGCAGTAGAGCTTTTGGATGGAGTCGTCGTAGAAAAAATGCCCAAGAACCCACCTCATCGACTCGCGACCAGAAAGTGCGATCTGCTCCTCTCTCAATTGTGCCCCGAAGGCTGGCACGTTCAAAACCAGGAGCCGATCACGCTCCAAAACAGTGAGCCGGAGCCCGATATTGCCGTAATCCGCGGTAGCATGGAGAGCTTTGCAGACCGCCATCCGTTGCACCATGAAGTAGCCCTCGTGATTGAGGTCGCCGATACGACGTTGGTGACGGATCGCTACAAATCCGAGTTGTACGCCTTGGCAGGGATTCCTGTGTATTGGTTGATTAACCTCGTGGATCAGCAGATTGAGGTGAGGTCCAAACCGAATGCGACGGGTAGCGAAACCCAGTACTCCGTCTGTAAGACTT
>JAGWWZ010000156.1 GCA_018970165.1 Planctomycetota bacterium
AAAATCCCAAGATCTCTGCAGCAACTTGCTCATCATCGTAACCCGAAAGCGCGCTGAGCGCCGCTCCACGTACCGCTCCCTTGGAACCTTTGTCTTTGGCGACATTCACCAGCGTTTCGAACATCCCGGGAGCTTTGCGCACATGCGCTAGTTCCCCTGCCAGTCGAGCCAACTGAGTCCGCATCGCATCCGGATTCTTGGAATCCTGCAGTGTTGCAACCGCTTGCGATAAGGCCGCCGTATCACCACGACGCACTAGCAGTGTTAACGACGGTTGCCCCAGTTGCACCATGGCATCGATAATTTCATCGGGAACACCCGCAAGCGATCGACCCACAAACGCCTGCTCGAATGCGTCCTGCGCGGCTTTGCCCGCTTCATTCCGCGGAGCCTCCGGCAAGTTCGCGATCTGTTGAAAGACCTCAGCAACCCCTTGATAGGACGCAACCGTTCCCATCGAGGACCAACGTCGAACCAAATTCGGATACAGGATGCGACGCGCCATCGCGGACTCCCAGGTCCCCTTCTCTCGGACCAATGAATCCAGAATCGTGTCGCGTTCCGAAGCGTGACGCTCGAGTGCCCACCATGTCAAAAGCGGAAGGAATGGGTCATCGCCAACGTTCGTGTTCAGAGTGACCGCGCGAAGAACCGACATGGCATCGCCAGCCGCCAATCGCTTGGCAGAGCAAACGATCTGGCACAAAACGCTCGGGTCTTTTTCTGAACGAGCTAAGCCTGCAATCGCATGAACACTTTCATTCGATGCTGTTCGATCATCGCAAACCAATCGCACCGTCCATGCCCGAACCATGGGGTGGGGATGCTGCAACAACGTGGCAACTTGCCAGGGCTCCTTGGCAGCATCGACCGTCGATCGACGACTACCGGACTGCTGAATCGCTAACGGGATCGTATCGGGGATCCAGCCCATGGCATGAGCTGTCCATAGCAACTCGAGCGCTCGATGTGATGAAGGATCTTGGGCTCGAGCCAAATCGCTGGCGACACGTTCCCGAAGCGTATCGCGATCGGGATGGTTTTGGAGCAGTTGACGGGCCTGCCATCGTTGCCAACGGTAGGGATGGTTGAGGGTTGCGTAGAGATACTCGAGCGATGTCGAATCGTTTCGATGCGCGAGATCTGCATTCCATGAAGCCACCTTCGCAGGCGTTTCCGGACCCAAGCGATAGACTCGTCCACGATCGCGATCGAGTTTGCCCTCAAATGCGGAGAGATGAGCAACGACCGAGTCGTACCAATCGCAAACATACGCCGCTCCATCGGGACCATCGCTGATTGCGACAGGGCGGAACCATTTGTCGGAACTGGATACCGTGTCAGCGATATCCTTGGTGGCATACGTCGATCCGGTTTTGTCGAGTTGAGTTTGGATCAGCTTGCCATGCAGCGGATCGACAGCGAGCATCGATCGCGGGGTCAAAGACTCGAGCGCGGTCGACTCGGTGAACAACATGGTATGCGTGAATCGCGGGATCGGGTCATGGGCCATCGGGTTGAGATACCCGTAGCTATGAGGGTTGGACAAATCGCCGTGCTTCTGGAACCCCTTGCGGTAGTAGCCCCCTTGGTAGTAATGAAACCCGCGTGTATCTCCTCCGTTGTGGCCCGAGAAGACTTCACCACGATCATTGAATGCGACTCCGAACGCGTTCCCACCACCTTCGGCAAAGATCTCATATTCGCGCGTCACGGGGTGATAGCGCCACAGGGCCTGCCCCATGCTGGCGATCGGTGTCGCAGAACTTCCGTAGGCTTTCATCGATGCGCTCACCGTGCTTCCTTGTGCAGCATACAGCCAACCATCGGGGCCAAAGCATAAGCTGTTGACGACTGAATGGGTGTCTTCCATCCCGAAACCCGCTAGGTGAATCTCAGGGTCGCCATCGGCTCGAAGATCATGATCGGCATCTCGATAGTACAGAAGGTACGGCGGGTTCAAGACCCAAGCTCCATCGGCATCGGGAGCAACTGCCGTGGCGATATTCAAACCATCAACGAAGACTCCATGCGTTTCGAAGTCACCATCTCCATCTCGATCTTCATGGATCGAGATTCGATCCTTGCCCGGCAAGCCACCTCGCCCTGGAGGCAATGGCGTAGAGTCGTAGACAATGCGCCAATGTTTATCGCGGCTGAGAGGCTTGATACCTTCGGGGTTAGGGTACTGACGATACTCGACGACCCACAGTCGCCCGTGCGAGTCAAAGACCGATTGGAGAGGTTGCGTGATGGTCGGCTCCGCCAAAAGGCTCGACCAACGAAGCCCTTCGGAAACTTTGAAGGTAGCGACTGCCTGTGCGGGATCAACGGCAGGTTCCGTCGCAGTATCCTCCGGTGTCTGGGCGGAAGCGGAGCCTGCGAAGGAAGCGAATAACCACAAAGCCGATATTCGCAAAGCAAACAATAGGTGCGTTTCCGTTACATCTCTTATGCTCATGGATTGACTTCGCATCTACGGTATAGCCCTTTTCAAGGGAAGGTTCGGCTCGCGTTTCTCATCGAGCGGTTTGGCAGCAGTTGGTAAGATCCGAATCACTTGTTCCCGAGTCGTTGCCGCCAGTTGCCGAAGCGTATCGGCGGCATCGGTATCGCCCAGTTGCTCGAGAGAATCCGCATCACGTTCCAGGATACGTGCTTGTCGAAGGAGCCGTTCCGCAATGTGCCAACGACTGGCAGATCTGCGAGTTGCTGGTGAGGAGGTATCCGATGGATTCGACGGCTTCGGGCCAATAGCAGGAACCAAAGCAGCACGTTCCCGAATGGCCTTCATGATCGGATCATCGGACGAAACATCTGGCGGAGTATTTGGAACGGGGACCGACTCTTTGGCCTCGTTGAGCGTGCCGACCGGCGGATCTTGTGCGGTCCCTTGCAATGAGCCGATCGACACGATAGCGCTGCACACCACGAACAGTCGGCAGATTCGACTCATAACGTACAGCATTTGATCCTCACCTATTTTGCCGAGAGTTTTATGCAAGGAGGGCCTTCACGACATTCCCATGTACGTCGGTCAGTCGGTAATCGCGGCCTTGGAATCGATAGGTCAGCCGCGTGTGATCGAATCCGAGCAGATGCATCCAGGTCGCCTGGAGGTCATGAATGTGGACCGGGTTCTCCGCGATCGAGAAACCGAGTTCGTCGGTTTGTCCGTACTCGGTTCCACCTCGAGCGCCGCCACCGGCCATCCACATGGTGAAGCAATCGGGATAATGGTCGCGACCTAACTGGGCACCTGTAGCAGTGCGTCCTTCGCGGAACGGGGTACGTCCGAACTCGCCTCCCCAAATGATCAACGTCTCGTCGAGCAATCCTCGTTGCTTCAGGTCCTTGATCAAGGCAGCCACCGGCTTGTCCATCGTCGCGCACTTGTTGGTCAGACCGTCGCGGATATCTTCGCCTGGTCCCGTACCGTGGAAATCCCATCCCCAGTCGAACAGTTGCACGTATCGCACACCCGCTTCGACCAAACGCCGCGCCAGCAGACAGTTGTTCGCTAGACTCGATGCCCCCGCCTTTGCGCCGTAGGCATCGAGGGTTTCTTGGCTTTCTCGCGAGATGTCCATCACTTCGGGAACACTTGTCTGCATTCGGTAGGCAAGTTCGTACTGTGCGATTCGAGTCATCGTTTCAGGATGTCCGAAGCTCTCGGCCTGAAGGGCGTTTAACTCGCCGAGCGTATCCAGACTCTTGCGGCGGACCGATCGATCCATGCCGGGCGGATCCGAAACATACAGGACCGGTTCCCCCTGGGATCGGCATTGCACACCTTGATAGACGCTTGGCAGAAAACCACTGCCGAACGAATTCTTGCCACCGTTGGGCTGAACACCGCTACTGATCAAGACGACGAAGGCCGGAAGGTTTTCATTTTCACTACCAAGTCCATACGTCAACCAAGATCCGAACGAAGGTCGACCGCTTCGAGGTGAACCGGTGTAAATCAGAAGCTCCGCCGGGGCATGATTGAATTGTTCGGTGTGCATACTGTGGACAACGCACATTTCGTCGGCGACTTGCTGGAGGTTGGGCAAGCAATCCGAGAGAAGCATCCCGCATTGACCCGAAGGTTCGAATTTATGCCGGGTACCGAGCAATTTCGGCACGCCGGTCGTAAATGCAAACTCACGTCCTTTGATCACGGAGTCGGGCGCATCCTGGCCATCGAGTTCGATCAGCTTTGGTTTGTAATCGAACAGATCGAGGTTCGGTGGCGAGCCGGTCATGTGCAGGTAAATCACGCGTTTGGCTTTGGCGGGAAAATGAGCCGCGCGCGGAGCGAGCGGATTCTTGGTGATGGAATCGTTCGCCGTTCCCGTCAGTTGCGTCAACGCCAACGCCCCCAAGCCCATCCCGGCGGTCCCGAGGAAATATCGGCGCGTTCGCTGCGCCAAAAAATCATGCACTGGTCGTTCCATGTCGATTTCTCCTCGTTGTTACACGAGTTTTAGGGAGTCATCAGGAATTCGTCTAAGTTCAGGATCACGTTGCACAGCGTTGTCCAAGCTGCCATTTCCACCGGATCGGCATTCGCTGGCAAGGGGCCGATCGGATCGCTTGCGAGTTGTTTTGCAAGTTCAGCTTTGGACGCGTACTCATTGCGAGACTCTTGAAGCAATCGCATTAGCGCCGCGGTCTCCTTCACGCTTGGCTTTCTTGTAATTGCGTGCTCAAAGACCCGTTCGATCCGCTGATCGTCCGATGCATTGGGCAATTCATGAATCACGATGCGGCGAGCGAGCCCTTGCGCTGCTTCGATGTAGACCGGATCGTTGAGAGTGACCAACGCTTGGAGGGGTGTATTGGTTCGGTCTCGCTTCAGTACACAAACCTCGCGGTTCGGAGCATCGAAGGTCGCCATCGATGGATAAGGATTCGAGCGTCGCCACTGAGTGTAAATCGCGCGGCGATAGCGGTCCTCTCCTTTGCTTGCATCCCAGTCGGTCCGAGACCCGAATGCGGCGATCAAGCCCATCGATGGTTGGGGTGGACGGGTAGGAGGACCATAGAAACGATGCGACAACAAACCAGCCGCCGAAAGGGCCATGTCTCGCACTTGTTCGGCGGCAACGCGGAAACGAGGACCTCGTGAGACGTAAATGTTCTCCGGATCTTCTTCAAAGCGTTTTCGATCAACACTTGAGCTTTGTTGGTAGGCTTCCGACAGGACGATCGATCGCAGGAATCGCTTCATGTCCCACTCGTTTCGCATCAAATCGATCGCCAAGTAATCCAACAGGGCTGCATTCACCGGCAGATCCCCCTGTGAGCCAAACTCTTCACTCGAGCGCACGATGCCGACACCGAACAGGTATTCCCAAGTTCGGTTCGCAATCACGCGCGCAGTCAGAGGGTTGCGGTTCGAGACCAGCCACTGCGCGAACTCGAATCGGGATAGATTCTCAGGGATCGAATCACCATCCGATCGAAAGATATCCGGGAGGTTTGGCGAGACAACATCGCCCGTAACTCGGTAATTCCCTCGCAATTGAATTTTGGTTTGTCGCTGCTTTTCCTTGGGCAAGTCCCTCATGACGGGCACAGTCGTCATCGGCTTGAGTCCAGCCAGGTCGCGTTGGATCGAATCTCGTTTTTGACGGAGTGGATCGCGCGAGGGTGCAACCACCGAGACGTAATAACGATGGATGACCTCGTCATCCTGTGCGGATCGATTGGTGGAACGAATACGATTCACAATATCGGCAGGTACAGCGAGCAGGGCATCCGATCGAGGATCCATCGACAGATCGATCTGGAAGCTTGCTAAGTGCAAGCGAGCATGTTGAGATTCGAATGCGAGCTTCACTCGCAACACACGCGTTGTGGAAGCTTGTTGTTCAGACGATGTTGGTGGGAAGGAGCCCGAGATTTGTAGCGCGTGCGGTTGGTCAATCGAGCCTCCGACGGCCCAGCCCGTTTTCGGATCGTTGTCGATGGCTTTTGAGGCTGCGAAGCCAGCCTGTTCGTGGTCAGCTTGCGAGCGTGAGGGTTTCCAAGCGTCGACTCGTTGCAAACTCCATCGGTTCTCGTTTTGTGCGGTTTGCAGGTTCTCTTGCCAAACTTGAGAGCGATCCGAACGAAGGAGCGATAGTTTCGCACCCGAGAGTCGCGAGCCGACATTGCCATCGGTTCGGTTCCAAACGGCGATTGACTCGATTGGCAATTCGCTTCCCAGATCGACTTCCCACCAGGGGTTCTCAGTCGTTTCGGTGTGTGTGACAGAGTTGTCGGTGTAGATCCCCGAAGTGTTGCCGTCGATCGCGCGGGATGGTGCCCCTGCGTAGGATTCACTACTCTGGGTGGCCGTGCCTTTCAGTGCAGCGTTCTCACCTTTGGAGAAAACCTGTACCTCGGCGAGGGACAGGATTCGGTTGGGACCGGGGAGTTCGATACGAAGGAACCGACCGCTCGGAGAGGGTGCTTGGGGATCCAAAGCGCTGACAGATACATCGGTCAAGACAAAGTTGCCATCGCCGAAGCCTGCGCCGCGATTGGGGAGGTCGGGTTGCGGGACACTTCGAATGCGAAGCCCGCGAATCTCTTCGGCTTTCATCGACGCAGGGATCGGGAACTCGAGAGTGTACGAGTCCGTATCGGCCGGCGTGGCTGCGCGGATGAGGCCATCGGCATCGATGTTCATCGCACCGCCCGATTTGGTTTGAGCGAGCGTCGGCACGATGGGTGTCCATGACAACGGTTCGCGATACTGTTGTTCCCAGGTTGTTTGTTCTGCCGCTAATGCAGGATCGGGAACAGTGATCGCTTTTTCTGTCGCTTCGAGTTCGCGTTGCAAGCGATCGCGCAGAGCGCGTTGGTCGGCCGTGTACCACTCGTAGACGGGTGATTCATCGCCCCGGTCGGCATCCTCGGATTGATTGAAGATCGCGAATACTTGGAAGTAATCTTTCTGCGAGATCGGATCGTATTTGTGATTGTGGCATTGGGCGCATGCCATGGTCACCCCCATCCAAACAGCCATGGTGGTATTCACTCGATCGACGATCGCGACGTTGCGAAATTCTTCGTCGTTGGTTCCTCCTTCGTTATTGGTCAACGTGTTGCGATGGAACGCGGTGGCGACGCGTTGCTCGGGGGTGGGGTTCGGGAGCAGATCTCCTGCGAGTTGCTCCAACGTGAACTGATCGAAGGGCATGTTCTCGTTATGAGCCTTAATCACCCAATCGCGATATCCCCAAATCGTCCGCATCGGATCATCTGCATAACCTGCCGAGTCAGCATAGCGAGCCAAATCCAGCCATCGTCGGCCCCAGTGTTCACCGTAGGCGGGGGATGCGAGCAAGCTGTCAACGGCGCGTTGATACGCATCGCTCGAAGGATCGCTGAGAAAGGCTTGCTGCTGCTCGATGGTAGGTGGCAAGCCTGTCAAATCCAAAGTCGCTCGCCTGAGCAATGCCAAGTCATCGGCTCGGGGCGACGGGAGCCAACCCTTTTCGTTCAGCTTTGCCAGCACGAGTCGATCGATCGGTGAATGATTCCATGGCAAGAGTGAGGGTTCGTCGGGACCGTTGAGTGGAATCGTCGGCGAGACCGGAGGTTCGAACGACCAGTGCTTGGCATACTCGGCTCCTTCCGCGACCCAGCGTTTGAGCAAGTCGACTTCTTGGTGCGTGAGTCGTTCGCCAAAGTGAGGTGGGGGCATGCGGATATCTTCGTCGTCGGACAAGATGCGGCGGACGATTTCGGACTTGCTGACGTCGCCCGGTACGATGGCCGTAGTTCCCGATTCGAGGGTCTGAGTTGCTCGCTCGCGGGTGTCGAGTCGCAACCCGGACTCCACCGTGTTCTCGTCGGGGCCGTGGCAAGCGAAGCAGCGGTTCGACAGGATTGGCCGGACTTCGGTTTTGAAGTCGACTTTCGTCTTGCGTTCTTCAGCCATGCCCTTCGTGAATACGAGAGGGATGAACAAGACGATCAGGCATGCGAGCCGTAGGGACTTGAACATACGGTCTAGGTGGGAAAAAGGGGAGGGATGGAACGGTTTGGCTGAACCAAGTTGGCTTGGCCATAAAGGCTTAAACCTGTAGCCACCGCGATTTGTCATTATATTCGAAGTCGGTTTTCGCATGGATATGCTTTTCGCAGTCTGCGACCCCCGGATATATCGGCGGAATCGGGAAGTAAATCCTAGGTAGTCCCGCTAATGTCGGGTGTATGCAACAAAACGAGCGAAGAATTGCCACAATTCCTACCCGAGTGCTCGCGCACTTCGGCTAGTATTCGATCCCACTTTTGGGTGCGAAGCACCTGAAAAATGTTAGCCGAGATGCGCGAGCATCCGGGTTGAAGCGCGTACGACATCGCGATGTTTGCCGCAGTTCCCACCCGAGTGCTTGCGCACTTCGGCTAACAAAATCCGAATAGCCACCCAGCGGCTCGCATCCATACGGCTTTACGCCTTGGAGAAAACGTCGGTTGCAAGAGTACCGGTGCTGTCGGCAAAAGCCGAAGCGTCTACCCCGAGCGATTGAAGAATGCTTAGGTACAGGTTCGACATCTTCCCCTCATCCTGTCGCCAGTATCTACCATGCCGCAACCCAAGATTGTTTCCGCCAACCACCATCGTCGGAAGATTACGCGGCCAGTGAGTCGTACTCGCACCGCTACCGTACAGCACGATCGTGTTGTCGAGCACACTCCCCACCGGATCTCGAAGCGAGTTCAATCTTGTGAAGAAGCTCGCCAACTGCTGACTGAGGAACAAGTCGTACTTTGCGAACTCAAGCTGCCCGTCTTTGTCTCCGGCATGCGAAAGGTTGTGGTGTGTTCGCGTCAGGCCAAGCTTGAGCGGGAACGTATCGCTGATCCCCATCCCGTCTTCGCGATTAAGCATAAATGCGACGGTGCGAGTGATATCGGCATCAAACGCCAGTGCGATCAAATCGAACATGTTGCGATAGTATTCCGCAGGCTCTCCCTCGGGCGAGGCGTCGAGATTGATAGCGGAGTAATCTTGCTGCTTGAGCGGAATGTCGATCCACTTCTCGGATGCGATCAATCGGGATTCGATCTCATTGAGGCTCGATAGGTATTGATCCATTTTGTCTCGATCCGACCGACCGAGCGATTTCTGAAAGCGGTTAGCATTTTCGACGACGGCATCGACGAGTTTGATCCGCGACTGCAACTGAGATCGCTGGGCCGCTTGCGAAGATTGCTCGACGCGGAACAGTCGGTCAAAGACTCGCCGAGGATGGCTTTCCGCAGGAACCGGTCGTCCCTGAAGATCATACGAGATCGTGCCGGTCCGAGAGAGGAATCCGACTCCGGCGTCGATGCTGAGAACCAATGACGGTTGGCGGCAATGTTGTTTGGTGTGCAGCGCTACGATCTGATCGAGTGAAACGGTGTTGTAGGACCCGGGCTTGGGATTATGGAGCGGGGCACCGGTCAGCCACATATCGGAGCAAACATGCGGATCGGCCTTGAGTCCGTAATCGTGTTGAAGGCCGCCGAAGAAACTGAGTTGGCTGCGAAACGGAGCGAGTGGCTCAGTCGACTTGCCGAACTCGAACTGACCTTCCTTCTCCAATCGAGGGAACCACGACCACTCGTCGATGCCATGCTCGGGTTTCGGCAGAGACATGCCGTTGGCAGTGTACAAAGCGCAGAACCTGCGCGGTGGAGTCGACGAATCTTCAGCCCCCATCGCTTCCAGCACCGGCAGTACCAATGCGGTGCCGGCCATTCCTTTCAGTACAGCTCGCCTATCGATTCGACAATTCATGGCATTGGGTCCTTGGAATGGGTTTTCGGATCCCCTGGGTTTATTTCTTCAAAAAGAAATCGCTTCGTACGATTTCGTGAATGATGTCTCGCATGCCCGGCTCTGGGGAATTGCCGAGGGAACCCCTCTCTCTCAGTCGACTCTCTTTCAGTCGACGCGCTTCATTGTAAGTCAAACTTCGGCCGATGGCGTAGACCGTCAGATGCTGAACCACGCTGTGGGTGACTTGATCGAGCAGCGTCGTGGACAACAGCTGCTGAAACTCTGCGAAATCCGCAACATGCTGACCGGTGGGAAGGTCCGATTGGGCATCGAATGCTCCCGATTTCTTGAGACCTCCAGCATCGAAGGCTTCGAAGGGCAAGCCCCAGGGGTCGATCCCGTTGTGGCATTGCACGCATCCCTTCACGCTGCGATGACGCTCCAATCGTTCGCGCAGCGACAACTGAGTCAAGTCCTCGAGCTTGGGCACGTTGGGAGGCGGATCCTCAGGCGGTGTCGCAATAATGCGGCGAGCGAACCATGCGCCTCGCTTAACCGGGTTGGCTTCACGGCCGTCGGACAGGCCGGCAAGAATCGCTGCTTGGGTCAGGATGCCACCGCTGAATTCGCGAGGAGTTGGAACCGAGACGAATTCGAAACCTGACTCCACGGCATCACCGATCCCGTAGTAACTCGCGACGACATCGTTGACCACCATCGTGTCGGATTGAATCAAGGAACGGACCGGCAGATTCTTTCGGATCGCATACTCCATGAAGCGAATCGGTTCGTTTCGCAGTGCGACCTTCACATCGCGCGTCAGATTCGGAAATCGCTTGGAGTCGGTTTCAACGATCTCCAGTTTCTCGAGGCCGAGCCACTGCGAGGTAAAGTTCTCTGCAAAGGCTGCGAACTCCGGAGCATCGATCATCCGATCGACTTCGCTGCCGAGTTGATCGTGCAATTGGTTGTTCGCTGCGAGGGAAAGCAATCGCTCATCCGGTGGACGGTTCCAGAGAAAGAACGACAGCTTCGATGCCAGTTCCCATGCGTCGAGATCCTCGGGTTCTGGTGAGTGGCTCGCTTCGGAGAGGAACAGGAATTGAGGGCTGGTCAGTATGAGGACCAGGCTGCGTCGAATACTTTCCCGCAGGTCGCCGACCTCATCATGAGTTTGCGACCAGAAGTCGAACAGTTCCTGCCGTTCCTCCTGATTCAACGGCCGACGATAGGCCCGCTCGGCGAATCGATTGAGGACATCCTTGGCGTATTCGGAACGATCGCTTGGATCGATGTGCGAACTCATGATTTGCTGATGCGATTGCGGCGGCCACGTCTCGAAGTATGGGCCTTCGAATTCGATGGATTCGATCAGCAAGCGAGGCATATCGCGATGGTCCGTGAACTCGCTGCGAACACCGATCTCGCGGATACCAGCCAGATAGTTCACATTGTCGGGTTCGACATCGGGGCTAGGGAAATTGGAGATCGCTCCTTCGAAGATGAACTCTTGCAGCGAAGTGTTCGCTACACGCTGTGGGCTGCCGACCGGATTCATCGTGCTACCACAATCGCGTCGCAATCCCACGTGAACACCGAGTTCCGGGGATCGTGACTCGAACGCGCGGAAAGCCTTGCCTAACGGGCTGTCTTCATCGACTCTGCGCAGGGCGAGGCGATCTACAATGGGTTTGGAAGTCGATGTTGTTCGGATATCGAGTGGACCGGATGCGAGACGCACTGCCAGGAACGGACCCTGAGACGAGGAACCGGTGAAGAACCGCTCGCCGAGTTGCAACGTCAACTCGTTGACGCCTGCAGGGAACGGAGGGTAGGCGAATTGTGCACCGGGAGCGACGAGGGCTTGAATTTCGTTGGGTCTCAAAGCCCGGCGCGACAGAAAAACTTCGTCGATTTCACCCAGGAACTGCATCGAGTCTTGGATACGACCGATATGCAAATCGCTCGTCGGGTTGTTGAGGTCTGCGTCGTCGATCGATCCTCGTGCAACTTCAAACCCGTTGACGTAGAGAATGGTCTGCTTCGCGCGGCGTTGCACTACTGCGGCCACATGTTGCCACTGATTGATCTTGATGATGCCCGGCGCGGATTGAACGGTCCCATTGTGCTTGCCATCGCGATTCGCTGTTTCGATTCGCAGGATGCCGTTATTGGAGGGCATGTCGAGAAGCCACCCATGTCGATATCCGTAACCACCTCGACACAGGATGCCCCCCTGTCGCAATTCTCTTGGATAGATCCAAGCTGCGACGGTGAACTCGTC
>JAGWWZ010000005.1 GCA_018970165.1 Planctomycetota bacterium
AGCCCCGTCAGTGGCGAAGTCGTCGAGGTTCACTCTGAGTTGGTCGATCATCTCGATCGCTTGAACTCGGATCCATATGAACAGGGTTGGATCATCAAAGTCAAGATCTCCGACCCGAGTGATTTTGATCGATTGATGAATTATGCCGATTACCAAAAGATGTGCGCCGAGCAAGGATAACGCAGGTCGGTCATGACTCGTATGCAGTCTCGCTCCATAGTGGTTCGTCGCGATCCACCTCTCTCGGGTCAGGCGAATATGGCGATCGACGAAGCCATGCTCGCCGAGGCTCGCCCCGATAGCCCGATTACGATCCGTCTGTACCAATGGGACCAGCCAACGCTGTCACTTGGACATTTTCAGAACATGGAGCAATGCGAGAAAGACGTTCGCATCAGCCATGCACCGGAACTGCGGGCGATCCCTTGGGTCAGACGAAAAACGGGAGGCGGAGCGATCCTTCACGACCGCGAATGGACTTACAGTTTCGTTATGCCAGCAGACTCTGACGAGGCGGGCAAAGGGCACAGCGAGGCGTTGTATCGATCGGTGCACGAATCGATTCGCGATGGGTTGGTAGCGTTGGGATGGAACGCCAAGTTAGCCGAGCATTGTACATGTTCACCGATGAATCGTGGCGAAAACGAATCGTTCCTATGCTTTCATCGGCGATCTCCCGTCGATATTGTGGTAGGGGAAAGCAAGGTGGTAGGAAGTGCCCAGCGACGCAGTCGCACCGGGTTATTGCAACACGGAAGCCTATTGGTCAATCGGTCGTTACTTTTCCCGGATCTGTTTGGGCTTGAAGAATTGAGGGATGGTTTTTGCGATCCGATCAACTGGCCGGATTGGCTGGAAGACAAGATTCGTCAAGGGCTGAGGTCGGCGATGGATGGCGTTTGTGAAGTTCCGTAGTTGAAAATGCCCCTGGATCGGATATTATTGAGTTGGATGCAGGAGGCCCTCAGTACATGCTCAACCTATCCCGAAGGTTCTGTGGGGTTGTTTTCTTGCCCGCCCATGGGTTTGGTGATACGAAGTGTGCCGTTGGTTAGCGTATGATCTGCTTGTGTGATTCATCGACGCGATGAATTCACGCGAGGGCAAGTCATTGCTCGCTTGATTTTGATCTCGAGGGGTGGCCATGAAAGTGTCGTTGAAGGTTCTTAGCGGAAACCACGAAGGTAAGCTAATCCCTATAAAGGACGAGAAATTTTTCGTAGGACGAAGCGAGTCATGTCAACTTCGCCCGAAGAGCGATTCGATCTCTCGTCGGCACTGCGCTATCGTTCAAAGAGAAGGGAAGGTACTGTTGCTCGACCTCAAGAGTCGCAATGGCACTTTTGTGAACGACAAGCAGCTTTCTCCAGACAAAGCGAAGGTACTGAAATCTGGCGACAAGATTAAGATCGGCCAGTTAGAGTTTGAAATCTCGATCGAGGTCGGCTTGGCCACAGCCAAGAAGCCGGAAGTTAGCACGGTGAAAGAAGCGGCTGACCGCTTATCCGAGCAGAAAACAATGCTCGACTCTCGAGAGAGTTTTGATATTGCTTCTTGGTTGTTGGAAGCCGACCAGATCGATCGTCAAGCTACCCATGATCCAGAGACTCGCCAGTTTAAGGCGGACGACACAACCTTCTTGGAAGTAGAACACGTAGATTCTGACCAAGCCGCTGAAGAGGAAGGTTCCCCATCCGAAGGATCCGTAGCATCGGATGAATCACAAGCCGATGCCACCAAGCACAAGCGACCTGAGAAGAAGGGGCCTATGAAGCTTCCCAAGGCCAGCAATGCCCCCACGACGAAGAACACGAAAGACGCGGCAGCGGAAACTCTAAAAAAGTACTTTGGTGGCAGGTAGTAAGCGGTAATCGTGCCATGCAACTCCGCGATGCAAGACCACGAATCGGAGGGATTGCCTCCGGTACTTCTTTTCTCGTGCTGTCCGCGTTTCTTCTCGTAGCGGTCGCCCAAGCTCAGCAGCAGACTCTGATCTTAGACAACGGGTTCGCGATTGGACCCGGTGCGCTTTCGGTCAAGGCGGGGCTCGATACGCAAGGCTCTGCGGAAAGCAACGAGTTCGGCGGTGCACCGAAGATCGCAGTCATCGACGACGGCTTGCGATGGACTCATGTGAGCACGAAACGGGCTGACCGGCAACCGGAGGAAACCCCACAGCCGCTAAAGATACGTCATCGCATCAACCCGGCCGAAGTTTGTCGCAACGATGCGATTATCGCCGGGGGATTAGGAAGTGCCTTTTCCGCCACTCCATTCGATCCTTTTGGACGCCGCATCTATTCCTTCGATAACGCCAACAAAAAAATCGTTCAGGGGATCACGGAGATCAGTCCGCTGTATGCGCGTATCCAAGGACTCGAGGGAAAAACAATTCAAACATCCGTGACATGGGACACGCGTGTAGCGTTATCGGCCATCCCGCCTCTGCAATTGCGCGACATCCTGATACGCAACGCGGATCCCAATCGCGCCCAAGATTGGCTCGATATCGTTTCGCTCTACATGGAAGCAAGACGTTATGTCGAAGCTCGCGACATGCTCGTGAGAGCCATAGGGCGGTTTCCAGAATTGGAGAAGAGCCGGAATCTGCTCAAGCAGATCGACCAACTGCTCGCCGATCAGATGTTTGAAGCGGTGCTTGTCGCACAGAACGCGGGACAGCACGCGATCGCTGAGAAAATGCTTCGCTCGTTCGATGCCAAGACCGTATCGATCGAGACTCGACTTAAGATCGATCGCCGGTTGGATGCTGTGGCTACCAGCGCTAAAGAATGCGATCAAATCCTGACTTGGCTGCGTGAGGATTTGGGTCGGATTGCGGATCCAGCAACTCAACAAGAGTTGCTCAAAGAAGTCGTTGAGATCGCCAGCTATCTGAACGCGGATACTCGCGAGCGATTCGCCGATTACATCCGTTTGCGAAGCGACCCTGCGTTGAATGCGGAACAACGAGCTGCTCTGGGAATGGGTGGCTGGTTGTACGGAGCAGGTCTCGCCGAGCAGAATCTGTCGATCGTTCGATCAGGATACATAGCGCGGCGATTAATCCAAGAGTATCTCGCTTCAGCGAGAAAGAATGACCAACTGATCCAGGAATTGAGCAAAATCGAATCAGGCACACCTCGTTACGTCGCCAGAATACTCGCAAACATGGCACCTCCGATTCCGACCGACTCTTCCCTCTATGCGACTACCGAGGTCAGCCTTTCCGGAGATGAAGAACAAAATGTTGTGAAGCCTATTCCTGGACGTTATGTGATCGAAGTGCCTCTCGGCGGGGCTATGCGCGGCACTACGGTCCGATATGCGGTGCAGTTGCCGCCGGAATACAACCCCTATCGTCGCTATCCTTGCGTTGTAGCTCTCGGGAGCCGAGAATTCTCTATTCTGGACCAACTTGACTGGTGGGTGGGATTAGATCGCTCGGAACTCGATCTTCTCTGTTACGGCGAGGCCGCACGACATGGCTTTATCGTGATTTCTCCGGAATGGAATCTACCCAAGCAGCCGATGTACAACTACACGGAGAACGAAAAGGCTCGCGTCCTTGCTCCCCTTCGCGATGCAATGCGACGCTTTAGCGTTGATACCGATCGAATCTTCGTATCCGGGCATTTCATGGGAGCCGATGCCGCTTGGGACTTGGCTTTCTCGCATCCCGATCTTTGGGCGGGCGCGATCATGATCGGCGGAATCGCCGATAAGTTTGTCGTACAGTATTGGGAGAATGCACAGTACGTTCCCACGTACTTCGTCAGCGGCGAGTTCGACGGGGCCAACCCGATGCTCCTTAACGGCAGAATCTGGGATAAACTCCTCTCGGATCGGAACATCGATTCCATGGTTACCCTCTATCAGGGGCGAGGGCACGACCACTTCCAAGAGGAACTTTCTCGGATCATCGATTGGATGCAGGTTCCCTCACACCGCCGAAATTTCACTCCGGAAAAATTTACGGTGCTAACCAGTCGCGCGGGGGACCGGTTCTTTTGGTGGTTTGAAACGACCGAACTGTACCCAAAGCAACTCGTGAATCCGCTGCTCAAGCCTGCTGCCTGGATGGAGTACGAGATCGATGCCTCTCTGAATCGGGAAAACAACGCGGTCCGGGTTGGAAAGGTACCTGCGGACCGCTACACGATATGGCTGAGCGACAACATGGTGGATTTTACCAAAAGGGTTTCGATCGAAACCAAGGGCTCTTCGCGAAAGATAGATGCAGCGCCCAGCACACAGGTCATGCTGGAAGATGTGCGGGGACGGGGGGACAGGCAGCATCCATTTTGGTATCGTGTGGATCTACCGATCCGGGATTCCGGACGGTAGTTGCGATTCACTGGTCCCTTTCGATTCAACAATGGAACGCATTCTTGTTCTCGGTGCCCATCCCGATGATGCGGAATTTTTCGCAGGCGGCTTCCTTACCTCGCACGCCGATCGAGGTTCCGCAATATCGATCGTCAGCGTCACCAACGGGCAATCCGGACATCATGAGATGCCATCCGACCAGTTAGTCCAACGCCGTCGACGCGAAGCCGCAACCTCCGGTTCGCTGCTCAAGGCCTCCTATGTGACGTGGGATTTTCCCGATGGATACCTACAACCCACAATCGAACTTCGGGAAGCTATCATCCGCGAGATTCGCGCGTTTCAGCCCTCGCTCGTACTAACACACCGCCCGTTCGATTACCATCCCGATCATCGAGCTGTGGGGCAAGCAGTGCAAGATGCCTCGTACATGGTTCTGGTTCCCAAGATTGCTCCGGGGCACCCAACGCCTCCGCGTGAACCGTTGGTGGCGTACATGGTCGATCTATTCACCCGACCATGCCCCTTCCGCGCTGATGTCGTCATCGATGTCAGCTCCTATCTAGATCGCGTGATCGATTTGCTCAGCTGCCATGAATCACAGTTCCTTGAATGGATACCCTGGATCGAGCGAAACGAACATGGTTTGCCCCGAGAACCCGGGGCAGAGCAGAGACAATGGCTTCGCAACTGGTATCTCGAACGTACGCGCCCTCGGACTGAGCGATTCTGGAATCAGCAATGGGGGGCTGCACCCGAACTGTTGGAGGCTTATGAGATCTCCGAATACGCGGGGAGGCCCAACGATGAGTTGCTAGAGCGTCTGTTCCCGTATCGCAAGAAGAGTTGATGCGGAGGGAATTCATGCAACGAATAGCAGTCATCGATTTCGAAACCGCCAATCATCAACCCGGATCGGCGTGCCAACTCGGAATCGTGATTGTCGAATCATGGCGCATCACGAGCGAACATCAATGGTTGATTCGTCCGCAGCGAATGTACTTTTCGCCGAGATGCATCGCCGTCCACGGCATCACACCGCGCGATGTCGTCGATTGCCCGACGTGGGATCAGGTCTGGGGCGAGATTCAACCATTATTGGAAGGTTCGATCCTCATCGCTCACAACGCGGGGTTCGATGCCAGAGTGCTTCATTCCACATGCGGCCTATATGACCTAGCGTTTTCTCCGCTGGACCTGCAGTGCACTCGGTTGCTTGCCAAAAAGACTTGGCCAACCCTTCCATCCTATGCCCTGGCAAACTTAGCCGAAAACCTGAACATCGCATTTCGCCACCATGATGCTTTGGAAGACGCGCGGGCGGCGGCCATCATTTTGATCGAGGCAGCGAAGCTCTCAGGCATGGACAACCTGGATGCTCTCGAAGACTCACTGGGCGTGACACGAGGCCGCGTTTGGTCGGATCGAGTCCGCTTGCCCCGCTCCATCCGAAGGAACAGGCTCGATCGTGTCGCCGAACCTGAGGGACGCTACGAACCGCGTGTTTTTCGATCCGATGGCGAGCCAACCCAATCGGCTAGGATCCGTCAGTCTCGACGCTGTGCCGATGAGATCCTAGCGTGCGTGAAAGGGACCCAACCACTCGCGGGAAAACATGTTCTGTTGCTCAATAGTCTTCTGGGTATGGAACGGGATGATGCGATCGGCTTCCTGCAGCAACTGGGAGCGGTGGTGCAACCTCGCATCAATCTCCAAACAGACTACGTCATCCTCGGATCACAACCATTCCAGGCTCCCGAATCACCCAGCATGCCGATCCAAGCAAGCCCATCAAGCGATATCGCGCAGCGGCAAAAGGATGGTCAGCCGATCCGCATCCTGACTCAACGCCAACTCCTGGCGATGATCCCCTCCGGACTAGCCATTGCGAGAGGAGATGCATGATGAGCCAGAATGCTGCGGGAAACGCGGGGGGAGGAGTGATAGGGATCGGCACCGATATCATCGAATGCGCCCGTATTGCGCAGATGATCGAAAAGCACGGTGAAGTATTCCTGACGCGCGTGTTCACCGCCAGAGAGATTCAATACTGCTCGACACGGAGAGCTGCAAATCAACACTATGCTGGGCGATGGGCGGCCAAGGAAGCGGTCCTCAAGGTTCTCGGAACAGGTTGGGCTCGCGGAATTCTGTGGACGGATATCGAAGTGGTGAACGAAGTCTCCGGCGCACCGACCATTCGACTCGTCAATCGCGCAGCCGACATCGCTGCCGAACGAGGCATCCGAAACGTGCAAATCTCCATTTCCCACTGCCGCGCCTATGCAACCGCGTTTGCCGTTGGAACCGATTGATCCTCTACAAACACAGAAGAGACTAAAGCGATGAGCAAAGCGAAAATGATGGCTGGCATCCCGACACTCAATGCCGGCTTGTATCGAACCATCCGGTTCCTCGTCGGGGATCCCGCTGTCTACATCGAAGTCATTGATGGAGATTCCAAGCCGTCGTCGACACTGATCCTTCGGGATATCGAAATGGACCGGGCCAAACAGCACGCTCGCGCCGATTGCGTTGCCTGCCCGGCCGACTTTGCTCCCTCCTCGGGATTGTCCGGTGATCGCGAGACAGCGACTGCACAAGCAGCAGCCGAGTTTCTTGTTCGACGCGGTATTGACCGAGTCACGGTCGATCGGTCCCTGCCGATGATTTATTGCGAAATGCTGCGGCGCGCGGGAATCGACGCGGTATGCGATCTCGAGTGGGGAGTGCTCGAACGACGCATGAAAGATCAGCAGGAACTGGAGTTTCTTCGCGCGATTCAGGCAATCACCGAACAAGTGATTGAGCTAGCGTGCACAACCATCGCCAACGCTCATCCGGATGCTCATGGCGTTCTGCAACACGATGGTCAAGCGTTGACCAGCGAGCGGCTTCGTACCTTGATCGATATCTGGCTGCTGGAACGCAACTGCACCAACCCTGGAGCGATCGTTGCCGGAGGCCCCATCGGTGCCGATTGTCATCATCATGGATGCGGACCGCTAAGAACCGGTGAACCGATCATCGTTGACATCTTTCCTCGTTGCAAAAACAGTCTCTACAACGGCGACTGCACACGGACAGTGGTCCATGGCGATATCCCTGAGGAAGTCTCCCGCATGCATGCGGCCGTAGTTGCTGCAAAGCGTGCTGCTACCGCGGCAGTAAGATCAGGGGTATCAGGCGACCAAGTTCACCAGGAAACCGTCAAAGCGATCGAGCAGTCAGGTTATCTGATGGGGTTGCCCCCCGAGGGCGCTCCCGACACGTTTTGTAGCATGCCGCACGGGACCGGCCATGGTTTGGGGTTGGAGGTCCATGAACCTCCATTGCTTGCAGTAGGAGGTCCACCGTTGCTCGCGGGAGATGTCGTTACTATCGAACCGGGTTTGTATTGCAAAGCTTGGGGCGGAGTGCGTGTCGAAGATGTCGTTGTGGTTCGACAAGATGGCTGCGAAAATATCAACCGTCTCCACGAGGGCTTGCATTGGAAGTAACGAATGGTCGCGACGACCGAGATCGAGATTGCTCGAACTGGGATCAAATCGAACGAGCCATCGCGAGAAAGACATGAGCCAACCCCGGGTCGCCCCCCAGCGCTCGCGTCAGAAACCACTTTTGCGGCGTGTGGCGTTTCATGCGATCTCGAAATTTGACGCGAAGTTGATCCATCAACTCCCCTTCAAACAAGAGATGAGGCTGCACGATAATCGTATCGCACGCCGATGCAGCTGCTCGATCGAATAGTTCGTCCACGTTCGGCGAACCACCAGTGAAGAACCCGGTTTCGACCCAGACCACATGATGGCGATGCGGCGTCGCCAATTCAGTCAACTTCCGCATCTGCTCCAAGGCCGCAGGATCGCTTGCCCCTCGCCCGACCATGGCCAGGCCAATCGTTCCTAGGTAATTCACTGCGAGTTCGCATGGACCGTGACATTCCCCTGCACGCGCGCAATGCTGTTCCGGACAGCCTGCGGAGAATCCGCGTAACGCGATCTCCTCGTACCGTTTATCCGATAACTCGAGAACGCATGGTTTGGTTCCCAGCGGTGGACTTTGACCAACGACTTCGATTTCTAAACGCGAGGCTACCTCAGCAACCGCATCGGGAATATCCGACTTGGCATGCCCCGCTTCAAAGAGCAACACAGGGACCACTTTGACCCGCCGCAGACCGCATGCCTTCACTCGTTCGAGCGCCTCTTCGATCGTAGGCTGAGCCAATTCGAGAAACGATTCAAAAATCGGGACTCTGGGTTCCAAGCGGCGCATGGTTTCGACCAAGTGTCGCAATTGGTCGGCCCCAGTTACCTTGCGCGTTCCATGTCCGACGACCAGAATAGCAGCATTAGAGTCGAGCATAACTTCGGCGCAATTATTTGTTTAGAATACGCGAAAACCCCACGGATCGGAGAGTGAGAGTAGGGTATGTAGGAGGCCTAGGGAAGACGGGGCAGGGATGTTGGAGCGATTGTGAGGGATGTTCCGGTTAGGCAAAATGGACTGTCGATGGAAGCCGGAATACTGCGGAAAAAGTTGGGTTTTCCTAAAGATCGGTTGGGCAACGACTTGCAAGCAGTTTTTCTCGTCCCATCCTTGATTCTGATTTGATACTGAGCGAGCTATCGACAAAAATAGAGTGAATTGCATCCGGATTTTCTAAAGTTCTTGCCAAGCGTTTAGGTGGCCACCTATGACTCAACGCACACATCGTCGTCGCGTTCTCCTCACAGCTTTGCGGACAACAGGGTTGTCGATCGCTTTTTCCGGGGTTCCTACATTTCTTGCACTTGCTCAGGAATGCCCACCTGCCATCACGTATCGTTTGCAGAGCGAGACGGTGTACGAGCAAGTTCCAGTAACTAGAAACCGCATTGAGTATCAGGATGTAATGGTAGAAAAAGAGGTGGTTTCCTACCGCCCGGTCACCGAGACGCGAGTTGAGAAACGACAGTACACGGTCCGCAAGCCAGTCGTCGAAACCTCTACGGTCAATCAGACATATACCGTGTACAAGCCGGTCACGAAGGTCGACTATGTCGATGAAACCACGATGGTGACCGAGACGTCGCAGATCGAGCAAACCGTAACGACCTACAAAACCGTCACCGAGACGCAATATCAAACTCAGTACATTACTGTTCAGAAGCCTGTAACGGAAACACAGGTCCAGGTGCAGAACTATCTCGTTCAGCGCCCGGTTACCGAAACAACTTATCAAACGCAGCAATACTCCGTTCAGCGGCCGGTAACGGAGACGACGATGCAGTCTCAAACGATCGCCGTTCAGCGTCCGGTAACGGAAACCGTGATGCAGCAGCAGGCCTACACATCCCTGATGCCGGTGACGACGTATCAACCGGCGACCGTTGACGCTGGAGGGTATGTAGCCCAGCAGTACATGCAACCTGGCGATGTGCGATACCATCTTCGTTGGCAGCAATCGAACACCGGCATCAATCCGGCAACGGGCCAACAGGTCTATCAGCGAGGTGGTCTAGCCTGGGTTCCTTACTCCGCCCCAGGGCAAGCATTTACGCAGGTTCAATACCAGCCGAACTATCAGCAAGTCGCAGTGCCTCAAACCAGCTACATGCCGCAGACCAATACGGTTCAGGTTCCAGTGACTTCCACGCGCATGCAGACCGAGTACATGACTCAGCAAGTACCGGTGACGGTTCAGAAGATGCAGACCGAGGTCGTACAACAACAGGTTCCCATAACCACGACCCGTATGCAGAGCGAGGTGGTGCAGCAACAGATTCCGATTACGACAACCCGGATGGAGAATCAGGTTGTTGCCCAGCAGGTCCCAGTTCAAGTCCAAAAGACGATTCCTGTCCAAGAGAAGGTGGTGACGCCGCAGACGGTGCAAAAACCGGTGACTCGGCGGGTAGCCAAGGAGCGGATTGAGTACGAGCCCGAAACGGTAGTTCGTCCTGTTTCTGTTCAACGCGAGACGTATAAGATGGAAGTTGTCACCGAGGATGTTCCTATCCAGACAACGCGAATGGAACGAGTTGTACAAAAGATTCAGGTTCCGCAGCGGATCGCAAGAACCGTCCAGACGACCGAGATACAACTGGTTCCCCGGATTGTTACTCGTCGCATCCCGGTCGACATGTACGGAAACGTGATTGTCGAATCGGCATTGCCAGCGAGCGAATCGAAGTCTTCGACCAGCTTGGTTGTCCCCTCGGATCCGACACCGTCCGTATCCGATATTCCCCGCTCCTCGAAAAAGCCGTCAACGGAATCGGGGGAGTTGCCTGCACCACAAGAGAAAGAGAAGGGGAACAACGCCACGTCGGAATTGAAGATCGGTCCTGCGAGTGGTGATAGCGAAGCGAACGAGAAGCCTGCTATTCCTTCCGGAACGGTTCCTCCAGTGAGTGAGCTATCCTCGAAGGAGAGTGGCTCGAAAAGCGACTCGGAACCAACTCGCATCCGAACCAAATCCGATGATTGATCGGGGTAGGGGCTGCTGTTAACCCGACACACCCATCATCTAGTAGATAGCCCCGTCGCTATCTCCTTTGTTAATTGCCGTTCGATGTTGAGGGTTTCCTGGTGGTAACGGGACTTGCCTGTAGTTCGCTTAGGTTGATCGCTTGGATTTTAGCCAGCTGACTTCCGACTCCTCCTTGTATTTTTTCAATCATCTCTTTGGATTTCTGAAACCATGACGGGGCCGTAGCGGGAGCATTGTTCTTTTCGATCAAAGCTCTCTCGTGGTACGCACGTGCCAGAAGCCCGAATGCTTCATTGATTTCATAAGTATTCGAATTGATCGTGCGTATTGATTCCAGAATTCCTACATCGCAGTCGCATGCTTTTTCTATGAGGTCCGTAGCAAGTCCGTAACCCTTGGGCTCCCCGCGTATTCGGGCGAGATGGAGGAACGCATCAAGTCGGCTGTTCAGGGCGATCAGGTTATTTGACTCAGTCGATTTGATTTTTCCGGGTATTCTATCCGTGAACTTGAGCAAGCTATCCCAAAGGCGGGCTGAATCGTTCGATCTGTCCAATTCGAAATAAATGATTCCGAGGAGTCTTTGCAGTTGCAAGGATGCCTTCAGTTTGTCTTCGCTGCTGCTCTCCATGTTTTGGGAAATCTCGTCGATGAAACTTTCGGCGTTTGTGAGGAGAGTGGCATATTCGTAAGGTACCTGGGTACGCGATTCGGCTCCTAGTTCGTAAAGAGACCAAAGTAACGTTACCTGCATAACCAAGTCTGTCTCGGAGTTTTTTTTGTCAGCATTACTCTGATTACCGAGTTGTTCGATGCCATTTCGGAACAGATCGGTAAAGCTGTTGCGGACCGACAGCGGAATGTCGTCGACATCATTGGAAAGGCGATTGGTAGTTTCAATCACAAAGCGAGTACGCTCCTCGGCGATTCGCATATTCACCAGGGATTGTTTTTCTTCTTGGTTCCGCTTCCTATCGGACTCCTGGAGTTGAAGAAAGAAAAAAATGCTGGTGATCGACAAGGCGATTCCAATGGCAGCGAGCCCTGCCATGACGATGCTGGTGATGCGTAAACGACGAGCTGCTCGTTGGGACTCCTCGGCTCGTCGCGATTGCAGTTCGGCAAGCGCGCGGCTCTGTTCAAGCTCCCTTCGTCGTGCAGTTTCCTGTCGCTCCATTTCACGCTTCTGTTCAGCTTGGCTTCGGTCGAGGAAGTTGAGAGCGAGCTCATAGGACTCGTGATATCTGCTTGCCCAAGCAGCGTTGGTAGGATTACCGCGGCGCCATGCGGTAGCGACTTGAAGATCCGGATCGCGATAAAGCCCAGACCTGCCCTCGGCGTGGAGTGTTGCGGTTTCTGCGAGACGCCGATAGATTCTGGCTGATTGATGCTCCTGTTGGACCCATTCTTTCAACGTACTCCAGGCTCGCATCAAACTTTCATGGGAGATATCGACATAGGTATCGCCGTAGATGGTCATCCCTTGAGTTGGGGTGATGAAAGCGCAGCTCTTGTCTCGAAATGCGTCTATGACAGCGAGTAAGTCATCTTCTTTGCAGTCGATAATTTTCCTGAGATCTTGCAATCTTGTTGGTCGTCGTGTTTCTCTCTGATCGCTCCCCATTTCCGTGAGTGCTTGAAAGAGTCGTTTCGCGATCGAACGTTGATATTCGGGGAGAAAGGCCAAGACTTCATCAGCATGTTGGGAAATCGCGAACTCAACCTCCCCGGCAGATTCAAAATGAGAAAGATCGACTGGCTCATTGTCGAGGTGCCCTTGTTCCCATGCGTCCCATGTTCGCATTAAGGCATGCTGAAGAAGTGGAAGTTGGTCGTGATTGTCGGAGACGCGATTGAGGAGTTTTTGGAGCAGTCGGTTTGATATAGTTCCCCCTGCCACTCGGATCGGATTAACGATCGCATCTCGCATTTCCTCGCGGGACATCCGCGGAATCAGGTACTCGCCTCGATTAACCGCCTCTGCGAGTCCAGGAAAGATGGAGCAATCACCCAAATAGTCCGATCGCATGGTGACGATGATATAGACCCGTCTCTGGCTGCGCGTCGAAGCCTCGAGCAGTGCAGCAACAAAATCCGCCGCCTTGACGAGGCTTTGCTCATCCCTTCGCCGGTATCTGAATACTTCCTCGAATTGATCGATCACGAGCAGTAGATTGGTATCGCTTTCTATACTGGACTGTTGAATCGCATCGATCAATCCTGACCGGCTTCGATTCAAGCATGCGAGCAATCTTGGAAACAGTTCGTTGCTTGTTTCGTAAAGGTCGGATTGCTCGAGCGCTCGGGCGAGGTTTTCCATGGGCGAACCGCCGGGCCGGGCGTAGAGAACCTCCCATTTCGAGCCAGCGGAAACGAGCGTACCGCGATGCAGGGCAGGGATCAGCCCAGCTCGAATCAGAGAGGATTTTCCGCTACCCGATGTTCCAACCACGGCGAGAAAGTGCTGGTTCCGAAGGCGTTTTAGAAGTTCCGCTATCTGCCCTTCTCGTCCAAAGAACAAGAAATCTTCATCTTCTTGAAATGAGCGGAGGCCGGGAAACGGGTTTCTGGCCAACTCCAGCAACCGCGAACTCATGAGTCGGATCTCGAAACCTGTCTCTTGGCGGTCGCAATCTTGAGTTGCTCGACAAAGGAAGCCAGTTCGGGGAAATTGCTGGCTTCTGTCTCTCGGATCACATCGGTGGTAAGGCTCTTGTATCGATCTTTTCGCGGATCGATCGGTTGAGCGACGAATACTGCTCGGACCGGGATCGGATTGGAGTCGCGATAGCCTGTTGCCTTAATCAACTCTCTTGCATTGAAATCAACCCAGTGCCTGGTAGTACTTCCGAAATAGATTATCGCTCCATCGCAATTCCGGAGGTTGCTCAAGTGGATTGCTTGGCAGTCCTCTTCTTCCCCTTGGAAGGAAGGAAACTGGACCTCGACACCGTGGGAGTAGAAATACTCCTCTAACGCGGCTGTTCGGTCCTCATCAGTAGGATCGCAGATCAAGTATAGACGCGGAGGCATGCCGTTCGTGATTTGTTCAAGCTTCAACGTCGCAGTTTGGCTGAGGATCCGATTCAGGAGTACGTCTTTTACGGTGCTGATTCGATCCTCAATAATCTCGATTCCCTCGGATTGTTTCGGATCAGATGTGATCATTCGTATCCAGTCTTCCTGCCTGGAGTCCTTGATCACTCGATCTCTGGGGATCCAAATGATTTGAGGGCAGTCTGTGGTTGAGGCAATGCGATATTGGATAGCAACAATCGATTCCAAGGAGCCCTCTGGGATCAGACCATAGACTGAGCCGATTGGGTGAATACAGATGCTGGCTGATTCGAGGTGTTGCTTTACCCTGTCTTCGATGGCTGCAAGGTTTCCAGGTAACGGTAGATCCGGCAACACGATGCAGCGCTTTGCCGTCAGCTCTCGTACCAGCACTTCGCGATCGTGGGCAAGATCGGAAGTTGTTTCAGCGAGATATACCACTGGATGGTCTGCGGAGCGGGACAAGGGTTGAGAGTTTTCCGCGCGTCGAGCACTTTTGATGATATCGAAAATAGCATCAGCCACATCGTAGATGCGTTCGAAGTATTTCAGCCTTGTCTCTTCCCCCGAGAGTTCATCCAACTCGCGGGTTTTCCCAGTCTGCGGCTCCTGCTCAAAAAACTCAAATTCTCGAACTCTTGAAAAGACATTTTTCAATTCCCCTGGGAGTCCCTCATCAGCGACTGGTGTTTTCACGACGCTGATCAAGCGTGACGTCTGCTCCTTTTTTTCAATGACATCAGCAAAGCGTTCGATGATTCGCTGACAGTCCTTCACCTTAGTGAACGCAGGACTGATTACCGAGACAAGCGTCTTGGCGGATCCAACCGAATCGACAAAAGTTTCATCCATTACTTCCTCGCGATTAGCCGCGAGAGGGACAATCTTTACCGATTCGCCCAAAAGCTGCTCAACGCGGACTGTTACGTTCTTGCGGAAGTTGGAAACCCAACCTCCCCTTGCATTCGGGTAAGGCTTATCGTCGGCTTGAGCGTAGCTGATGATGACATCGCTGTCCTGAAGCTCCCGGTCCGATATCTTTATCGGCGGCTGAGGATGGTCGATGGTCTTGAATTTCTCAAGGAACCCGCGGAGATCTTTCGCTAAGTCGGCCGCAGATGAATATCGATCGGATATCTGATGCGACAAACACTTAGAAACGATCTGCTCCAATTCCTCGGGTATGCTCTCGTCGATTTGTCGAACAGGTTTCGGCCTCGATTGCCTTACCTGTTCGATTAGTTCCAGGGGATTGCTACTGACGAAGGGTCGTTTATTCGTCAGCATCTCGTAGATGACGATACCTAGAGAGTAAACGTCGGTGCGTCCATCCAAGCGATGCAAGTCGTTTCGCGCCTGCTCGGGACTCATGTATGCAACGGTGCCAGCGAACTCTTCAGGAAGCTTCCGATGCTCGCGGAGTGCCAACCCGAAGTCCGTTAAGTACGGGTGATTATTACTGTCGACCAAAATGTTGCCCGGCTTAACATCTCGGTGGATCACTCTGTTCTTGTGGGCGTGTTGCAAAGCGTCGGCAATGCAAGCTGCTACCCGGAGCAGTTCGCTCCTCGGCAATGCTCTCGAGCGAATGAGTTTCGCGAGATCGCCATTGGGAATGATTTTCGTGACCACGAAAACTTCTCCACCCGGTGTGATTCCAACATCATAAACGGGAAGGATGTTCGGGTGATCCAAGCTGGCGATCGTACGTGCCTCGTGGAGGAATTTCTTCCTCATCTGCCTGTTGGAAAAAGAATCCTTGGTAATCTTGTAGGCAACGTGTCTTTTCAATTGCCGGTCGAATGCAGCGTAGACAATGGCAAAGCCACCTGACCCAATTTTATGGTCAAGTCGATATCGAAAGCGAGGATTGACTCGCGGGTCATAGGCCTGATCGTCTTTTGGGGAACCTGGTAGCGTCGAGGGTTGCGTATCCACATCATTCTCAGACCCCAATCTGTCTGGAGAATCCTCAGATCTTGGTCCGGACGTTACCAGCGATTCGGTAATGAATTCCTCATCTCGGTTGGATGGAGGGGTTGTCATGTCGCTTACAACTTACTGGTCTGGAAACTCCTACGAACTGTTCGGGGCGTGTCCCGATAACGAACCCTGGAGTCTAGCTAATCACATTCGCAAAGACAAGAATAAAGACAAGAATGCGGAACCCCAATTTGTCTTGGAACACCAAGGAACCTAACCATGATTCGCTGTCTTTGCGAAAGGTTGTTTCCCCTGAGGCCTCCAGATATCATTAGAATTACTGAATGTCACCCCCCCACAAGAGATAATCCATGCTTGATTCCGATCGTTTTCCAATGAGCCAAGGCACCGTGAACGTTCAGGATCTGTTGCATCGATGCAAGCTCGGCGACCGCTTGGCGGAAAACGAACTGATCGCGTCGTATTTCAAAAAATTAGCGGAGCTAGCGCAGCGAAAGATAGGGGAGAAATTCCAAGGCAAGTTCGATGGCGAGGACATCGCAATCAGCGTGCTTAAATCGGTAGCATTGAGGATGCGATCTGGCAAACTGGAAATCGAAGACGAGAAACGCTTTTGGGGCCTAGTGCTCGCCGTGATGAAGAACAAGGTTCATCGCCAAATCCAGTATTGGACAGCCCTGGGAAGGACCGTACACCGGGAGAACCAAGAATCGTCCCAAGGTGATGACGCCTCGTTGCCTATGATGATTCTCGAAGGGATGAGCCGGGAGCCAACGCCTGAAGAAGCGGTCGCGACGAACGAATTGCTCCAGCACTTGCTGATAAAGCTCGACGACATCACGATTGACCGATACAGCGAACCGAGTTGCAAGGAAGTTCTTCTTGCCCGGCTCGAAGGGAAAGAATATGCAGAGATTTGCGATGACATCGAGCGCAAGTATGGGCGAAGGATTTCAACCAAGTCGATCTACTATCGGATGAAGGCAACCGAAGAAGCCTTGGCGAGTTTCCTAGAGGAAATCTGACGCGACCGTGGAGCGGTCAGAGTTTGTCTCACGACATGCGATCGTTATCGAGTTGGAAAATATCCAGCAAAAGCTTGTTGCATGAGATCGTGATATCGGACTGCCTAATCGCGCTCTCGTTGTGCAGTAGTCGCTTGAACCTACCGTTGCCCAGACAATCAATAGGAAAGTGGTCGCTGTTGTTCTTAACGTAGATAAACTGTGGCGTTAAAACCGATATGGTGATTTGCTCCCGGCTTGCTTCTTTCACATCCTCTTTGGCAGCAATAATCAGTCGATGCAGAGGATCGCCGAACACCATTTCAAAAGGACTAGGCTCCCTAGATTTTTGACGCCCGATAGAGACCCTTTGGATCAAAGGAAAACGTTTCAGAGTCCGTCGCATCGAGTCGTGGTCGTCCATGTAGCTGGATCCGATAAGCTCCTCATAATCCGTCGACCCTCTCTCCAAAAGCTCAAAGATGATGGAGTTGGTTTTCGGAGCAATAAATAGTCGATGCTCAGACGGGGGAATGATACAGCCGTACACCGCTTCATAGTCTTCGCTTCGACCTCCATCGGCATACGCATTTCTCGCTTTCAATTCCTCCCTTGCCAATGTCGGGAACTTCTTTACGGCATTTGGGTTAAGTCCGAGCGTAGAGAGGTACTTGGGGACATTCGGTAACTGGTTCAGTTGCGCAAGCAAGATATCCGCAGGAACCTGCTTCCAGTGATTCGATACGTAATCACGCCAAGTTCGCAGACACAAACAGTTGGCGGAGCAAATAAGGTCGATTAGAAATTCAGTCCGCAAACCGCTCGGGAGATTCTGGAGGGATTTCGCCAAGCGTCGCGGAAAGTCCCTTGCTATGTCGGGGAAGGTCATGTCAGCGACTAGTTCGCGACTACAACTCTCCTCAAATTCGATAAGGTACCGTTCTTCACGCCTGGAATTCCAAGAACTCGGCGGCGTGTTGGACTCTCCAATCATGTCCCAACTCCAAGGAATGCTCGCTCACTCACGATTATTTGACCTAATCCTAGCATGTTAACCACTGCTATTTCCTAAGTCAAACAGCCCCCAAACGACAACAGCCCAGCGGTGTCAATCGCCGGGCCGTTTCTATTTCCGGAATTCCGAATCGCTTGTTTATGGAGTCGCTTGTTTACAGGCGAGCCGATTCGATACCGCGGCTCCCCAGCCACATCGCGGTCACGAATTGCTGAGCAGAGAGGGTAACCCAGCCATCATTCGCGTTTCCATCGGGAGGAGCCGTGCCATCAACGCCCCATGGATTGCGGAGGGTGACCGAAACCGCAATGCCGTTGACATAGTTGACTCGGTGAACCATGTAGGCGTGGTCACCGACGATCGGGACGCTCGTACCACTCCTCGCATGGTAGACCACGGCTTTGCCAGCAGCTAATTCTCTGGCCACATAGTCCAACGCTTCGGTCCCTTGATTCCGTGCGAATCCGCGTTGCGCGTATTCCGTTCCGCCGATGGCCTGGAAGACCTCCATGCCGAATCCACCCTCGATCCCGCTGTAGCCACGGCTCGTGCGATGGAAAGCGAAGGCCTTCTCGAAGATCGCAACCCAGAGACTGTTGCCCTGACCAAGTTGAGCATACGCTGGTCGGCCACCATTCACATACAGCTCACCATCCACCCGATAGAATCGACCTCCTAGAGCCGCTCCATAGGTTCCGTCACCGAAATCCACGATCGATCGAAGGATGCTCATGGAGTTTTGTCGAGCAGCCGTGGCTATACCCGCAAGCATCCAGCAGTCTCCCAAAGCTCCCTGAACAATATCCATTTCACTCGGGCCAGACGCCGAAAACAGTGGATTGGAAGAAAAGTTCACTTTGCTCAGACTGGTTCTTGCAGTCGGATCAGTAATGTTATCGCCATCGAGTGTGCGGTCGGCACCATTCGCGAAACTGCTCACACGCTTGATTGTCCAGGAATTCTCCATGGCATCGGCGTCGAGAATGGAATCGCCGTTGTCCATCCAAAGAATGTCGACGCCTGAACCACCCCAGATCCGATCGACAGTGCTGCTATCGACGCTGATAATTGTGTCCATCCCATCTCCACCAAGGAGTTGATCGGCCCCCAATCCACCGTTGAGATAGTCGTTATCTTCCTGGCCGAACAATGTGTCGTTTCCATCATCGCCGAACAAGCGGTCGATTCCTTGGTTCCCCTGCAACTCATCATTGCCAGCTTCGCCATTGAGAATATCGTTCCCCATCCCGCCCATTAACGTGTCGTTCCCACTCCCGCCGCTAAGTGTGTCATTGCCGCTTCCGCCATCCAAGCGGTCATCGCCATCCATGCCCCTTAGGGTATCATCGCCGTTTCCACCCTGGAGCTCGTCGTTGCCACCATTGCCCACAAGCGTATCATTGCCATCACCGCCAACGAGCATATCCGCTCCGTTGTAACCCTCGAGATGATCGTTCCCTGCATTTCCAAAAGCGCGAACCGACAGATTGGGTACCTTGTTCACGAAGCGATCGTTACCGGCTCCTCCTTGAAACTCAACACGGGAAACGGTACTCGCAGCATAACTCCAGGAACGATTGGTCGATTGATCATGGACCCGATAATTGCTACCTTCAACTCTTACCTCGACGCTTGTCGATGCATTGTCAGTCCGCACAACCAACGTTCGATCGGCTGTGAACGAGAGGGAAGCGACCGCCATCAAGTCGCGGCTCTCAAGCGACTCCACAATTGCTCGACGCGTTTGAACGCGACGCATCTTTTTGGCAGGTGCACGTTTCGACATCCGTTTGTGAATTTTAATAAACATTTTGTGGTCCTTTGCGAGGTTTTAGGGGCAACGCGTCCAATGAACATCAAAAGATGATCGCTCGTTGATATGCCAATGCGGATAGCAAGCATGGACCGGAAATGGTGAACCAGGGAAAATAGAAAAAAAGGTTCAAGCGGCTTCGCCGGTAATGGTGCATCAAAAAATATTGCTAGCTCTCTAGCAACGATTCCTATGCGAAAGCTGAAACTGGCCTGGGGTTGCAGGCCGATACTTCGTATGGTTGGAATGTATCTCCTTGGACCTGAGATCCGCTCGTCGGATTCGTTGCCCGGAACGTAGGTATACCCATGCGACGTCGAGAATGGCTGATTGGATTGTCTAGTGGATCTCTTTTCTTATCCTGCGGTTGTCGCGGCTATCAGCACGGACATCTCTTAAGCGCCAATGACAAGAACATCGTGGGCAGCCACGAGGCAGGTTCAGAGGTATTCGATCCATTGGTGGACGAGACGGTCGCCAAGCTTCTTGTCCGCCAAGAGCAGGCATGGCCGGAATGCCAAGTCGGTCCCGATGGAATGCCGATGAAGAAGTCGATTTGCTTTGTCTGCGTCGAAAACAAAATGGCGGAAGACATCGGAGACTTCAAAGATCAACTCTATCAACAGATCGACAGCCGTATCCTCGAATCCAACGCGTTCCAACCGATCAGCCGACGCATGGTTGACGCCGCTCTGCATGAAACACGCTTGCGCCCCGACTCGCTCATGGTCCCCGACAATATGCGTTTATTCACCTCTGTCCTTGATCGGAGCGGAGCACCAGTAGATTATTTGCTCTACGCAACACTGACGAGCGGAACTACCAAACGCAACTCCTCGACCCAACGCGATTACCTGCTGACGCTCGAGATGGTCAACGTCCATAATGGCCAATACGACAAACAATCGTCGGAGATCCGCAAGGGATACCACAAGACGGCGATGGGGCAGTACTGGAACTACAATCCCTTCAAGCGATGATCGGCCGCCTGCAAGCATCGAAGTCTTGGTGGGTTTGCTGCGCTGTAGCGATTGTCCAGATATCTCTTACGACTGGATGTACGACCCATGCGAAACGTATTGCGATTCCTCGCACACACTTCTACGATGGTCAGTTCACGGTCTGCCGCGAGCAACTCGAAAAGATCGCAAAGAACCATCGTCAAGATCGGGACGTCGCCAATCTAGATCTAGCGATGGTCGATTTGCTGGAAGGCCAAACCGAACGAGCAGAGCGGCGACTCCGAGAAGTTCGCGATCGATTTGATCATCTGGAGCAGGCATCGTTAACCGAGAAGACGATATCGATGTGGACCGACGACTCGGTTCGCGCCTACGCAGGCGAGGATTACGAAAAAATTCTGCTGCGTGTCTTCCTGGCCTTAGCCAGTCTCATGCGCGATGGTACCGATGCGGAAAGCTATACCCTTCAGATCCAAGATAAGCATGACGAGATTCGCCAACGATTGGGCCAAAGCGAAATCGATAACGCAGCCACATCAAATCGCTTCGGATTACCGATCGGTTTCTATCTGCGCGGCATGTTGCGCGAGCAAACACATCAAAACTACGACGATGCCCTTCGGGCCTACTCTCAAGCAGCTTCGATCTTGCCCGAGTGTGTACCGCTGCAGTGGGACATGGCAAGAGTGCAGCAAGGAGTCCATTCCAAGCCTGGTTGCGGTGTGGTGATTGTGTTCGCTATGGTAGGTCGCGGCCCGTACAAAATCGAAGTCAACGAGCGTCCCACCAGCGATGCTCTGTTGATCGCGGATCGAATCATCTCTGCAGTAGGACCCTACCAGCTCCCTCCTACGATCGCGCCGATCAAAGTACCCGATATCACCGTACCTCCGGGCGATGTCGACTCGGTTTTCGTCTCTGTGGAAGGCCAACAGGTCGGTCCCACAGTCTCGCTGGCCAATGTTGAACAACTTGCCGAAACAACCTACCGATCCCAGCGAGATCAAATCGTAGCCCGCGCAGTTGCTCGGCGAGTCGTCAAAAAAGCGACGGTTGTGACGGCGAAGAATTCGATCGGTGCCAACGATTTGACCGGACTCGGAATGGATCTCGCGGGCGTGGCCTGGGAGGCAACCGAAACCGCAGATACCCGTTGCTGGGGCCTGCTCCCTCGTGACATCCAGATTCTACGAGTTGAGGTGCCTTCGGGGGATCATTCGCTCCAGGTCTCGCCGATGTTTGGCAATTATTTGCACGGTGTACCTCGCGCTGTCGACGTTCATGTCGATGATGGTCGCAACTCCTATGTGCTTTGTTGGTTCCCAGACTCCCAAACCGCCGGTCGGGTACTTGCCAGCCACGTTCGATCGCGCTAGAGAGAAATGGCGTGTCCCACGGACTGCGGACGAGCGCGCACGGACGCAGAGTATTCTGTAGCACTTTGACCAGCAGAACGAGCGATCTCAGCAGATTCTCGGCAATTGCTCTCCGACTGGTATCGGTATCATCCGAACGGTCCCCAAGCGAGTCCGCATGACAACGCGGTGCGATGCATCGGCAACAACTCGCCCAATTCGCGTTGCGTATTGCCCAAGCTGATGCGATTTCATGGCGTGCAATACACGATCGACGGAACCATCCGGAACGATCGCGATTACTTTCCCTTCGTTGGCGACTGCGAGGGGATCCAAACCAAACAATTCACACGCGGAATGAACTGCAGCATGGACCGGTATCGCGGCTTCATCGAGTTCGATTCCGACCTTTGCAGCTGAGGCAATTTCGTAAAGGGCAGCAGCAGCACCACCGCGAGTTGGATCGCGCAAACATCGCACCTCCGGACATGTGCCTAACATCGCAGCGACAAGTTCGTAAAGAGGAGCCGTGTCGCTAACGATAGGACTTGCAAATTGCATCCCTGCGCGGTGGCTCAGAATTGCCATACCATGATCGCCGAGATTACCGTTGATCACAATCGCATCTCCCGGTTTCGCATGACGTATCGATAGATCTATCCCTTCCCGAACCTCGCCAATCCCAGAGGTCGCGATGTAACATCCATCGCCATGCCCTTTCTCCACAACCTTGGTATCTCCCGCCACCACCGACACACCAACCCGCTTCGCTGCGGTTGCCATTGCATCAACAATGCTTTTCAAGGTCTCGATATCCAGCCCCTCTTCAAGAATGAACGCGGCGCTTATGGCCAACGGTTTGGCACCTCGCATCGCCAAGTCGTTGACCGTCCCATGGATCGCTAAATCTCCGATGCAACCACCTGGAAAGAATAAAGGCTGAACCACATACGCATCGGTCGAGAAGGCCCATCGCCCATGCATCGGCTTGAGTAATGCCGCATCCTCTCGTTCGTTGAGTGCTGGGTTGTCCAATGCGCGAAGGAAAACATGTTCGAGCAGTTCCTGAGTCATCCTCCCGCCACCCCCGTGGGCCATCACGACGCGTGGGTAGTCGCTCATCGGACGAGGGCACTGGATAGAACCGGAGTTTGCGAGCGGTGAATCGATCGAAGAGGAATCGGCAGGGGGATCCATCATGATGTGCGATATTGGTAATGGGCCGCGCAAGCACCCTCGCTCGAAACCATCGTTGCCCCAAGCGGGGTGCGAGGTGTGCATTCCTTGCCAAATGCTGGGCACTGGCTCGGCTTGATCATGCCCCGAAGTACGTCTCCGGAACGACAAATACATGACTCACTCGAGCAAACGCGGACATTCGCGAACTTGATCGAAGCGTCGAAAGCTTCGTAGGCAGGACTCAGCTTCCAACCGCTCCGTGGAATCAAACCCAAACCTCGCCAGACTCGATCGGTGACAACGAATACCTCGTCGATTACCTTTTGCGCTTCGATATTCCCTTTCTCGGACACGACGCGAGCATAGGCATTCTCCAGCCGATGCTCTCCCGTCTCCAATTGCTTCACCGCACGGCGTATTCCCTCCAGGAGATCGAGCGGCTCAAAGCCCGTTACGACGATCGGTACACGGTAGGTCTCGCAGAGTCGATGGTAATCGGAATACCCAGTCACGGCGCAAACGTGACCCGCCGCAAGAAAAGCGTTTACTGTGACTCCCGACGATCGCATGATCGCTTCGATCGCAGGGGGAACCAACACATGCGCAACGAGCATTGAGAAATTGGCGATGCGATCTCGCTTGGCAATCTTTGCAGCCATCGCATTCGCGGGGGCTGTGGTCTCAAATCCGATCGCCAAGAACACGACCTGCTTCTCCGGATGGTTTCGGGCGATTTGAATCGCATCGAGTGGACTATAAACCACGCGAACATCGCCGCCGGCTCCTTTGATGCGGATCAAATCCTCCCGAGATCCGGGGACTCGCAGCATATCCCCAAAGGAACACAAAATGGTGCCCGGCAGCGATGCGAGCGCCAGCGCGTTGTCGATTGTCTCAATCGGAGTGACGCATACTGGGCAACCCGGCCCATGAATCAATTCTATCTGTTTCGGAAGGAGTTGATCGATCCCGTGTCGAAGGATCGCATGCGTTTGCCCGCCGCATACCTCCATTATTTTCCAAGGCCGAGTGGTCAGCCTGGCGATTTGTTTCGCAATCTGCATCGCCTTGGTGCTATCGCGGTATTCCTCAAGATGTTTCATGAGTTTCGCAGTTCTTCCAGTCCTTCCTCGAGCAATCCTAATTCCGCAAACGTTCGCAACGACTCCAGGGCCGACTGCTCATCGATGCGACTGATCGCAAACCCTACATGCACAATCGCGTATTCACCCACCGCGATGTTCGGCAAGTACTCCAGGCAGACCTCTTTGGTGACGCCACCAAACTGCAATCGCCCCATTCGGATGCCGTCCGCTTCGTAGATCGTTTCAACCAAGCCTGGGATCGCTAAACACATTTTCGTTTCCGCACCTTTCCATCCCTGTTATACAATAAGGGAGCATATCGAGTCGAATGGCAAAGCCGCCGAATATTCATCCGGCGATCGTAGAGGAACCTAAAACGCATGCACGAGTTGTCGATCGCTCTCAAACTAGTCGATCTGGCTTGCGAACACGCATCCTCGTGCCAAGAGATGCAGGTGGATGCTGTCCACATCGCCGTCGGAGCGTTGAGCCACATTCACGAACCATCACTTCTCAGTGGCTTTGCAATCGCTCGCGAAGGAACGCTTGTATCGGAGGCCGAATTGATCATTCGCCAGGTTCCGCTGGTCCTAGCATGCACCGACTGCGAACGCGATTTTGAATCGAGCGGGATTCAGGATCTGCGTTGCCCGGTTTGCCATGGCTATTCGACTCAGGTCCGACACGGGAATGAACTCGATTTGGAGTTCCTATCTTTACGACCGCGACAAGATGAAAATATATCAATCGGGTCTGTTTCCAATCCAGCGAGGATCTAAATGATGCAGGAACCCCGGATTCTTCAAGTCCGAACACAGATCCTCAAAAAAAATGACGAACTAGCTCGATCGATGCGAGAGCAGTTCCTGCAGGCGGGTGTGTTCGTTTCCAACTGGGTTTCCAGTCCCGGCTCTGGCAAAACGACCCTGCTGTTGGAGACGCTGACCCATCTCCGAAATATCGGGCAAAGAGTAGCAGCGATCGTGGGAGACCTGGAAACCGACAACGATGCCCAACGGCTAGCGCAGAGCGGCGCGCCGGTACGGCAGATCATGACGCATGGTTGTTGCCATCTCGAAGCGAACATGGTGGAGGAGCAACTCCACAATTGGTCCCTCTCTGATTTCGATTATCTGTTTGTTGAGAACGTAGGCAATCTTGTTTGTCCGACCAGTTGGGATCTGGGGGAATCGCTCCGTGTCGCGCTGCTGTCCGTGACGGAGGGAGAAGATAAACCCCTCAAGTATCCTGGATTATTCAATACTTCGGATGTGGCTGTCCTGACCAAGATCGATTTGTCAGGCCCCTGCGATTTCGATCGCGATCGCGCGTTGGAGAATATTCAACGCGTACGACCGGGGATGCCGGTATTCGAGTTGTCCGCAAAGAGCGGTGAAGGATTGGATCGTTGGTTTCAATTCCTCATCCATCAGCGCTCCGCCACGATGGGTTAGCATCACTCGCAGATTCTCGTCTAGCGTCTTGCATCCGTTCGGTACCCTCTTCATATGGGATAAGTAGTTCATGTGGGATAAGTAGAGAGATGGGATGCTATCCACGCCTGCCCCAATGCAATCGAGCCATCATGGCACGGCCATTGCTGATGGTTCAAAACACGAAACCCGGCATCCTCGAGAGATTCCACCGCCAAGCCCAAGAGAAGTTCGTTTTGAAACACTCCTCCTGATAAACCAATCTCTAATATTTCGATGCAATCGGATGGATGTTTCACGCGGTATCGCGCTGCGACGGTAGTCATCCAAGCGGCAAGGATGCGATGAAACCAATGGGCCAATTCTGATCGCGGCGTACCGCTCCGATAACGATTCACCAATTCGCGTACGAACAACACCGTCGGAAAATTGCGTTGCGATTCAGGCAATACCTGATGCAGCCAACTCCGGTCGGCATCGTTCACGTTCGTACAGGTGGCTTGATTGGCCAATTCCTCCAACTCGATTGCGGCCTGGGCTTCGTAGGTGATGGAATGTCGAACTCCCAAAAGCGATGCAACTCCGTCGAACAATCGCCCCATGCTGGTTGTTTCGATGCAATGAGTCTGGCGATCCAATAGTTGTTTGAACAAGTAATTGGCGTCCGGTTCGCCGTCGATTACGCAAGGCAAATCGTTCGTCCATGGGATCCCGGCGAGATGAAGTAGCGAGAGTGCAATGCGATGCGGGAACCGGACCGCGGCATCACCGCCGGGGAGTTGGAATGGCTGCAGACTGGCGAACCGCTCGAAACGACCATGACGCAGCGCGATGGCTTCGCCTCCCCAGATCGTTCCATCGTGGCCGTAGCCGGTGCCATCGAATACGAATCCCAACAGGTGGGCTTTTGGATCTCGTTGATGTTCTGCCATCAAAGCCCCGAGATGTGCATGGTGATGCTGGATCAGGAAGGGTTGGGTACCGATTCGATGTGCCCGTTCCCTTCCCCATTGCGAAGCGAAATACATGGGATGCCGATCCGATGCAACTCGCGTGGGGGTTACGGACAATTTCTTTTCCCATCGCATCGCGCTATTCTGCAGACTGTCCATGGCTTGCCGATTGGAGAGGTCGCCGAAGGGCTGACTGACATAGGCCCGATTTCCTCGAACGAGACAGAATGTTCCTTTCAAATCCGCGCCGCTTGCCAGGATATCTGTCGATGCGTCTGCAAACGGTATGGCTTCTGGGACCATACCTCGCGCTCGCCGAAGGGTCGACCGAAGGGTTCCATGGGACGTTTCGCGAAAACGAACGACGGAGTCATCGCACATCTCGATGATTTTGCGATTATGCAACAGGAATCCATCGGCGATTCCTGATAACCTGTCCACGGCATCATCGTTATCGATCGCGAGGGGTTCGTCGGATCGGTTACCCGATGTCATCACCCAGGGGCCCTGAGCTTGGTGCATCAAAAGATGATGGAGGGGGCTGTAGGGAAGCATGATGCCGATCGTCGACAACCCCGGTGCAACGAGGGGTGATATATGCGCATCGCGATTCCTTCGCATCAAGACGATTGGGCAGATCCAATCGTTTAGGCCATGCCATGCTTGTGAGGGACCATGAGCGATGGAATGAGCTAGTTCGTGATCGCGCGCCATCAAGGCGAAAGGTTTCTCGCCTCTTCCTTTCCATCGGCGTAATCTTGCGATCGCAGCATCGTTGCGAGCATCGCATGCCAGATGAAAACCGCCGATCCCTTTGATGGCGATGATCTGGCCGACTTGAACCGCATGGGTTGCGATCATGATCGGATCGGAACGTGCATCGGTCGAATCTCCCAACCATGACAATCGCGGCCCGCAATCTGGGCATGCGATGGTTTGGCAATGAAATCGCCGATTGTTGGGATCGCGGTATTCCTCCTCGCAGCGAGAACAAAGTGGAAACTCTCGCATCGTGGTTCGGGAACGATCGAATGGGAGCGATTCGATGATAGTAAAGCGAGGGCCGCAGTCGTTGCACTGTATGAAGGGATAGCCGTATCGACGATTGCCTGGGTCGGACATTTCCTCAAGGCATGCGTTGCATGTGGCGCTGTCCGGAGGAATCCTGGGTTGTAGATCTTCGGGGACTGTGGAGTCGAGGATTTGGAAACCGAGATACTCTCTTGCCGAGCCACGCCCTCGTGCCGGGTGATCGGCCATGGGCTCGATATCGATCCGTTCGATCACTGCGTGTGGCAACGAGTGCTTTCCGAGACCTTGAATGAATGCACCCATCGACGGCGAGGGGGCACAGGCCTCGATCACGACTTGGTCACCGTGATTGCGCACCGTACCCTCGATTTGATGCTGGCGAGCCAATCTCCAGACAAAAGGACGGAATCCGACCCCCTGGACGGTCCCGCAAACGTAAATTCGGCGATGTTCCATGTTGAGACTATGATAGTCGTTGCACTTGTTGCGAGTTCCCTCGGTACGCCATCAGGAGCGAATGATGCATCCTCCTTTCACCGAAGATATTGATCGAATCCTCGAGACCATGGCTCGGCTCTCCGAGGCCGGAGGGGAATCTCTGGACGATCAGATCCATATGTTTCGCAAATCGGGGAAACGGGTCCGGGCCTTGATAGAGCTTTTCTATCCAGGCCGAGGTGGCGAGGTTCGTAGATTGAGACGCAAAATCGCCGAGGTCGCGAGGACTCTTTCGCATGCTCGCGATCGCCATGTCGCGATACGAACGGCCAAGCAGATACTGGCGAGTGTGGAAGGCCCCGTAATCAAGGGGGCGGCAAACCGCATGCTCCAGGAGTTTATCGAAGAATATTCTTCTGACTTAGAGAAAGACTCGGAAACACTTCGAGGTGGATTCCTTCTCGCATGCCAGCGAATCGGAAAGCTACGCAAACGATTTCGGGAGATAGCAGCCAGCGTAAAGGCTACAGAGCCGTCCATCGGTTTGTTGCACAGTTACCGGCTTGGCAGAACCAGAGTGAAGCATGTAATGACGGAACCGGTGGAGTCGGAACGATTCCATGATCTCAGGAAGGTCACTAAGCAGTTGGGCTACCAAATGGACTGGATGGAGGGTGCCGGGCGGTTGTCGTTGCCGAGCATGAAGAATCGATGCGGAGAACTTGGGGATCTTTTGGGAGAGGCTTTGGACCTGAAGCGTTTGGCGGAGCAGGTGGAGGATTGGTTGCTCAACAGGCAGGCCGAGGGTGGTAAAGCAAAGAAAGCGGATGCGAAGGTCGCATCGGAGTTGGTATTGGAGCTTTTCGCTTCTGGGATGGCACAGTGCCGAGAGTCGACGAACTTGGCGTGCCGCTTGTATTTTGAGGGTGGCAAGTCGTTTAGCCGCCGATTGGGATTCGATGAGTCTGTGAATCGATAGAGTTTAGAAAATGAAAACCCCGCTGGATGCTTTCCAGCGGGGCTTTGCGTTGTTGATTATCGGACTGATCGAACCGGCGAATTCGCTTTACGATCAGCGCTGTCGAACCTGGGTCGTTAGTCCAGGAAGCCAACCAGTTCCTGGGATCGGCTGGGCTGTTGAAGTTTGCGCACCGCTTTGGCTTCGATTTGACGGATTCGTTCTCGGGTCACCTTGAAGATGTGCCCGACTTCTTCCAGCGTATAGCTGTAACCGTCACCGAGACCGTAGCGGAGTTTGATGATTTCGCGTTCGCGGTAGCTGAGGGTTTTCAGTACGGAGTTGATGCGATTGCGCAACATTTCTTGGCCAGCACCGATGGCCGGGCTTTCGGCGGTACCGTCCGGTAGGAGGTCGCCGAACTGGCTATCTTCACTGTTGCCGACGGGTCGATCGAGAGAGATGGGGTATCGGCTCATCGCGAGAACGCGGCGAGCTTCTTCGATGGTCGTTTCTGCTCGCCGAGCGGTTTCTTCGAGAGTCGGTTCGCGGCCCAACTCCTGCAACAGTTGGCGCGAGACGTTTCGGACCCGGGACATGGTTTCGACCATGTGGACTGGGATACGAATCGTTCGGCTCTGGTCGGCCACCGCGCGTGTGATAGCTTGGCGGATCCACCAGGTTGCATAGGTGCAGAATTTGAAACCGCGGCGGTACTCGAACTTGTCCACCGCTCGCATCAGCCCCGCGTTTCCTTCCTGGATAAGGTCCAGGAAGCTCAAACCGCGGTTGCGATACTTCTTGGCGATCGAGACGACCAAGCGGAGGTTTCCTTCGCTGAGTTGCTTTTTCGCGTGCTGATACTCGGTGAATACCCGTTTGACCATGTTGACGCGGTTGCGCAACGAGGAGGGGGTTTCTTGAGTGGCGACGAGGATCTGGCGATACTCGCGACGCAGCTGTGCTACTTGCGAGGGAGCGACTTGGTGGGACTTTAGGGTCGCCAAATCGTGCTTGATCTCATCGATGCGCTCCGAGAGCCGTTCGAGCACGCCGATCATGGCTTCGATACGTTGGGTGCGGAGTCCCAGTTCCTCGATGAGCCGGACCGCCTTGCGGCGTCGGCGACCGAGACTGAGCCACGCTTCCCGCCGCTTCTTGGCCGGCAGAGATCGGCTGAGCGCGTCGCGATAATCTCGACGGTTGCGTTTGAGCAGAACATCCAGCGTTTTCAGATTATTGGGCAGACGCCCAAGAATCTGATCTTTCTCGAGTCGATCTGTGACCGAGACTTGGACCGTCCGATCGAACGGCAGCTCACCGGTGTGAACACGCCGCAGAATCTTGTATGCGTACTGAATCACATAGTCGCATTCCAAGAGTTTGGTCCGAAAGCGACGACGAGTTACCTCGATCTTTTTCGCCAAACGGATTTCTTCTTGTCGCGTCAGGAGAGGAATCTCCCCCATCTGCGTCAGGTACATACGGACCGGATCGTCGGACCAAGTTTCCACATCGTCGATGGAGGAGAGCAAATCATCTTCGCTCTCGAGCTGCACCTGATCTTCAGGCACAACCACATCGACCACGGTATCGGTCAGCTCTTCGCCTTCTTCTTCCAACGACAGTTTGCGTAAGCCATCCAAGTCATCAGCGCTGCGAGGCAGATCATCATCAAAATCCAACAGGCCGTCAAACAAGGTCATAGTTCCTCAAAACCACGAAAAAAATGCAGGATGAGAGTGAGGTCAGCCGGGTGACTATCCATTCCCTCTCCGAGGCCGCAAATTGAGCGTCCTGAATAAGGCAAAGGAAGTGTAACACCAATCTAACCGCGAACTCGACTCCCGGGATAAATGGTAAATTTTTACGAATAATGCGAGCCTACCGTGGCATGAACGCAGATCCTCGCACAGCGGCCGTCATCCACTCAATAACCAAAACGATCAGCCGTAGGGCTATCGTTCGGGGCAAGCGTTTACGACCGAAACCGACTCTAGTGTAGTTCCCGCGCTCGGTAAAAACACGAGGCAACGAAAAACAGGACTTGAGCAGATTCAGTTTGTGTTGAATTATCGCACGAAGAAACACGACCATGGAACCATCCGTGTCGCTGTAGCGAGCAGATGACTGCCATCCCTTCGGATCGGATTCATCGGTCGTGTTTTTGCGATTAGCCCGGACGAGTAAGATAGGATGCCGGGCGCTTTATGTGACTCGGATGAACAGGATCGTATCGGGAAAGGGACTGAACGGCATCGCACCTAATGCGTAATGAAGTTCAGTCCATCGTCCGCTCGCTCGGGAATGCATCGTTCTCGAATAGCCAGTTGGATCAACCTACGGCTGAACGGGCTTCGACTACTTGATTGATTCATTCCCTGGTAATGCAAATATGAACTTGCATCACCAACGCAATCTCATTCTAGCTCGGTCAACCGCCGGGTCTAGTGCTCATCCGCAACAACTCCCGAGGTTTAATTACACTAATTTGAGTCTACTTTCATCCCCGCAGACCTGGACTGGACACCGACACGTGACTGGCAGGGGCTGCTAGCAATTTCCATACTTCCTAGCCAACCATACTTCCTAGCCAAGTCGATCAAGCCAAGCCGATTATGTCTCGATACCTTCTGCCGTGCCCCATGTGCCAAGCCTCGATCTCAGTCGGGGTTGCTCAAGCCGGTTCATCCATGCCATGTCCGAAATGCGGCAAGGTGGTCGATGTTCCTGGAACTCGCCAATTGCGGTTACTCCCTTCCGACTCGCCCCCCAACTTAGTGGGTAAGCAACAGCGTGGGACTCCCGCAGGTAATTCGCTCGGGTTTCGCCTGTTGCTCGCGAGTCTGCTTCTCCTCGGATCTTTATGCCTGTCGTACGGTTGTTGGCTTGCCTACGAACGTTGGCGGTCCCCGATCGTTTTTGGCCATACCGAGGAGGAGTTCTTCCAAGGTTTGTACGATGAGTCCATGGCCGAACCTATAGCCATGAGTTGGGAGCATTGGAACTATATGGTGGACGTAGGTTTGCCCGAGGAATCGGAACCGCTTCCCTACTTTCAATTCAGCCGATATTACGAAGAGCGGAAACCTTGGATGGTGGGATCCTTGGCGTCTGGTGGTTTACTCATCGCCACCTTTTTGGGCCTCAGTTTTTCTACTGCCCGTCGCAGGCCACGCTAGTTCGCTTGCACCTACTCCCATTGGTTAGAGCCCCTATTGATTAGACTTCGTCTGATTCGGACACTTGGGTGCATTGAGGAAAAGGAGTTTGGAAATGAAGCCAACACGGGATCCAACCGAGCTACGGGAATGTCCTCCGACTTGGAAATGGATCTTACTGATCTTGGTTTCCCTGCACTTGATAGCGGTTGTGGCGGAGCCCCTCCGTTTTTTTTCTCAGAGCGAATTTCAGTCTAGTCCCGAATTCTTGGCGATTCGACGATGGTCAGCTCCTTATGTCGAATGGCTCTATCTGGATCACGGTTATTTTTTCTTTGCACCCAACCCAGGTCCGAGTCACTTGGTAGCAGTCTCGAAGGAATCGGTTCAACCGCAGACTACCAGCCAAGTGGCGGAACTTGGCTTGCAATTGGACCGCTTCGCGACGGTATTTCCCGATCGGACGAAGCAATGGCCCCGGCTTTTGTATCATCGTTATTTCATGCTTTCGGAGTTCTACAACAACACGTTTGCTCCCGATCGGTTGCTACCCGAAGACATGGCGGATGAGGAATTCGTCGTCCGATGGAAGCGGGATAGGATTCGGTATGAGCGGTTGCAAAGTTCTCTCAGCAATAGTCTTTCGCGATCGCTAGGAGCGGAGCGAGTGACTTTGCATCGAGTGGAGCGCATCCTGTTGACCCCCGAGCAGGTTCTTAGGCAAGCTTGGCGATTGGACGATCCTCGGGCTTTAGTCTTGCTGGAGGAATCACCCCGTCCACTTCCGCCGCTAGGACCTGTTGCACCATCGGTTTCGTTGCCGATGTTGGGACCGGGGGTTGCTTCGGAGAATGAAGGGATTCCCCGGTGACATCGAAGACCACGGCATCGAGCCTATTGGATTTCTTTTTTCGCCCTGGAATGCCCTATGCACTAGCGGCGATTCGCATTGCGACCGGCGCGATGTTGGCCTACATCCATCTGATTTGGATGCTAAGGATGGAGGCATTCTTCGGCCCGAACGCGTTGTTGAGCAGCGAGTTTATCCGGGGCTTGCACGCTGAGCAATGGAAGTGGACCTACTTGGCCAATACCGAATCAACGATGCTCGCATGGGTCCATGAAGTGGTGGCACTGACTGCGGGAGGTTGCATGTGTCTTGGGCTGGCGAGCCGCTGGTCGATACCTATCGCCTGGCTTGCGACCTTGTTGACGGCGCATCGTCTGGCTCCGTTCTTATTCGGGCTCGATCAGATTGTTTTGATGTTGACGATGTACTTGTGCATCGCTGACTCGGGAAGTGTTTGGAGTTTGGATGCCCACCTTGCAGGCAACAAGCCACCGATTGCTTCATGGAACAACAACCTAGCAACCAGGTTGATTCAGTTGCACCTATGTGTGATCTATCTATTCGGAGGTCTTGGCAAGCTTCGAGGATGGATGTGGTGGGATGGCAGCGCGACGTGGTTCACGGCTGCTTCCTATGAATATCAATCCTCGTCTCTCCTATGGATCGGATCGGTGCCGACTTTGGGGGCGATTGCAACGCATGCTACCCTCTTTTGGGAATGCTCCTATTCGACGTTGATCTGGAACCGTTGGACGCGGCCCTGGATGTTGGCTATTGCGGTCTTAGTCCATGGAGGTATCGCGATTTTTTTGGGAATGATCACCTTTGGAGTCATGATGATCGTCGCGAACATCGCCTTCATAGATCCCTTGGCTGTTCGGCGTTGCTGTTCTCTGGGTGATCGCAAGGTATGAGAAGTCGAGACTTCGTGTGAACCGCCGAGACTACTTCAGTGGAGTGACCGGCTTCTCTCCTGAGAATTTAGCGTTGTAGACCGATGGATCAAAAGGATCTTTGGTCCCCTTTTTCTCCGAATGCTTTTGTTCGAGCTTAGCGATAGCTTCTTCGATCTCCTTGAGTTCCGATGCATTGAGGATGACCGGGGGTGGCGCTGACTTGGCGGGTTTCGAAAGTTTCGCATTCCGATCTTGCTGCGGCAGGTCTTCGTCGGTCTTCCTTCGGGTTTGCTCTCGAAACGCGCTCTTGGGAACTATTGCCATCGCTGGAGCGACCCGAGCAGGTTCGCTGGCAGTCGTACCTGATTCGGATTCTGCCAAGGACTTTAACCATTGAAGAACTTTTTCCATAAGCACTCGATCCTCCTCGCGATTGGGTTGAATGCTCGGATTGCGCTGCGAACCATGAGGGCGAATTGCATACTGTATCAAACTCGTTTGGATAGGCTCCTTATGATCGACATAGGACATAATGGCCTCGAGGTTTCGCTGACTGAGGGATGCAGCCTGCTCACCGACGGGTTGAAAAATCTGAAAATCCGTCTTGGATAACATTCCATGGCAGCCAGACTGACCGCATCGAGATACGACGATTGGAAGCACTTCGGTCTGAAAGCTGCGTCGCAGATAGCCGGGAACCACTCGTGGGATACGATCCGATTCAATCTGTACGTCGTTGCCATGCTCTTCGGACAAAGTCTTAGGCGGTTGGATCACTTCCTCGAAGCTTGCTGGAACGATAGGGTTGGGAATCCCTTGTTCTTCAAGCGCTTGTTGGACTTGGCTGTCGGCGAGAAGAGCTTGTCGAAGCTGTAGATCTAGTTGTTTGAATTTTGGGGAGGCCGATGCAGTTTTTTCGAGTTCCGTGTAGTGCTCAATCGCTTGGTCGAGCAATCCGTTTTGGATGCACCACTGGGCCAGGTGCCAATGCTCGCCGGTTCCCCACTTCCGAATCGCTCGGACCTGGAACGTGTAAAGAGCCTCCAGGTTCTTTCCGATGGTCAGTACCTGTCGGTTGGGAACGGTGACCTCGTTTCCTTTATCCAGAGCGATCGTGATCCGATCCGCTTGAGGTTTCACGAAACCGTGAATGACGTTTCCGTGATGAAGCAGGACGTAGCCTTCTCCGTAAAAAGCGATCGGTTGAGGCTCCTTCGTCCCTTTGTTTTGTGCATGCGAACTTGCTCCCCACCCGAAAATTGCGAGGGTTGTCCAGAACGTGCAGAACAAAAATCGAAGGACATCACGCATATGGATTGCCTGAAAACTAGCCATGACGAACAACTCCATGCACTTTGTCTGGGACACTAGCAATTGCCCTGGTCCTGGAGCAAGGCGAATTGCGCCCTATGATTGGCCCCGATGATTTTCACGGCAAACGAGGCAGATTGGGAAGTTTGGGGTGCTAGGAGGGGGACCCGATGTTCACTACACTGGCACTGGCGGTCGCGCGCCAAGATTTCGCCAACCAAGGAGCAGGCAATGAAATTTCCATCAACGTGGCTTCCTTTCCTATCGTTCGCCACGGCCATTTTGTTCCCGATCGGACTGATCGCCCAAGAGTCGACAGGTTCTCGGTGGCCGGAGTTGATCCAGCAAGCCGAAGCAGGATTGGTACCGGAGAGGATTCCGAGTTCCGATCCCCAACGTCAACAACTGGAAACAGCCCTTCAAAATCTCGACGCTTTTCTTGCGACCTCACCGACTCAAGGCCTGAGATGGCGCGAGTTTCTAAAGCTCGACGCGGCCGAGCAATCTTTGGCAGAGACCGAACCTAATTTGGGTTTGCTCACCGAAGTGGAGAAGCGGTTCCGTCAGAATTACCAAGGCCTGGAGATGACCCAATTCACCCAAGTCCGCGATGCGTTGGCTCGCTACGTTCGTTCGCAACGATTCGCAGCCAAACCGGACAACACAGTGACCATTCTTCGCAATCGCCTACAACGATTGCTGGAGCAGGCACAGGGGCCAAAAGGTTTCAGCGACGTCACCAGTCTGCATTCCCTCGCTCAAACGGTTTCCTATTTGCACGACAGCAATCAAGCTCCAAGCCTGGTGTCCGAAGTCCGCAATGCGTACGCCAGCCCCAACGCCCGACTGGTTTTGGGTAGCGACGTTGTCGAGCAAAGATTCTCTCGTTTGATTAACGAATTCAATCCAATCAATGAAACGATCTTAGGGACGCGGGTGCGAGGTCAGGGGTATTTGACTGGCAGGGTAGCGCCGCGACTGATCGACGGCCCTTGGCAAGCCACCATGAGCCTCCAGTTGATGGGCGACTTCCAAGGAACTAGTCGTGGGTACAACCGTTCGGTGGTTCTCAACACATCGAGCCAAGCGGGTATCAATGCTGCCGAGTCGATCGCTTTGACCGAATCCGGACTCGTTACTTTGGGCGACACGTTCGCCGATGCCGATCTTCGCACTCGCATCAACAGCATCGAGCATCGGTTGGCGATCGTCCGCAAGATCGCGGCCAAGGAAGCGGCCAAACGCAAACCCCAAGCCGACCGGGTCAGCTTGGTTCGATTGGAGAATCGTGTCAAACGTCAATTCCATGAGCAACTTGAAACGCAGTTGTCAGAAGCCAACGTGCGCTTGCAGGATGCAGCGAAAACCGAGTTGGCAAGGTTGGGAGTCGAGAGGCCGCGACGGACTTCTTGGAGTACTCCGGATTGCATGGCGCTCATTTGGAATGTTCAAAACGGCACGCAGTTGGCCGCGCCTGGCCCATGCTCCCTCCCGTTGAGTACGCAAGGGATCACTCTTCAAGTCCATCAATCGCTCGTCGGCAACCTACTCGATCCGGTGCTCGCCGGGCGGGTGATTCGTAGCGAGGACATGGACGGCTACATTGCCCAGTTCGGTGAGGCAGCCAAACGCATTCCTCGCAAAGAGGACGACGGTTCTTGGTCGATCACCCTTCAGGGGTTCCAGCCCGTCGAAATCCTGCTCGATGATTCGCTTGTCAAGTTCCGCGTGCGGATCAGCCGTTTGGATCGTGAGGACAAATCCTTGGATGCAGCCACGGTCGATGCTGCATACCGCGTCGAAGTTGCCGACGGTCGTGTCCAATTGCATCGCGAAGGGGACGTTAATATCGCATTTTCCGAATCGCAACAGAAAGGTGTTTTCGCCGTTGCCTTGCGAACATTCCTCAAAGGCAAGTTCGATCAACTTTTTCGCCCCCAATTGCTCGAGGAACCCCTCAACTGGGCTGAGAAACTGCCCGATCAAGTCAAAGACTTGCGCCTGGCCGACTTGACGATCGACGATGGTTGGATGCAAGTCCGCTTTCAATAACTTTCTCGCTGTACCATGTTCAAGAATCTGACCAGCCTTCACGCTCTGATGCAAACGGCAACGCGCTTGGGGGATAGGATGCCCGAACTCAAGCGTCAACTGGCGCTCAAGCGAGTGAGGGGCCGAGCTTGCGAAGGAGACCATGAGGTCAACGTGGAACTCAATGGTCTCGGAGTGGCTCAAACAGTGGAGCTATCCGATTCCCTGTTTCATAGCCCCGAACACAAGGCGACCGCGCAGCGTCTGATCCTCGAAGCGATGAATCAAGCGGTCGCTGCTGCCAAGCAGGTTCACGTTCAAGCCCTTAAGGAACTCACTCACGGCGTCAGTTTGCCGGGCATCGACAAAATGCTCGAGGAAATGGCCAGCTGATTCAATCGGCCGATTGGTACACTATCAATATTCGTACACCATCAATCAGGAGTCTCGTCATGCCGATGGAAAACTACACGCGTCATCAACAAAGTATCATCAAGAACTATTACAAGAATCGAGATGATGTGGCATTCCAGCGATCCCAAGAGTTGTTGACGGAACTCTATTTGGCCGAAGGAAAGAAGCGGGAGAAAGTCTGGGAGAGTCTGTTCAAGAACCTCGAACGCATCGGTGTGCCAGCCGATCAAATCGAACACCTCAAAGCAGAGAAAAAGCCCGAGTTGATCGCCGCACTGCTTGAGAAAAAGCTGTAGCGATTACTTTCGTTCCAGCCAAGCCAACAGAAACGCATCGATCAAACCTGACTCGACATCTTTGATACGTCGCACGGAAACATCTGTTCGAGGATCGCGGACATCGGATTGGTTTCCAAGCCACCAGCGGCGCACAATCGGGTGCGAAGCGCGAGATACATCGGTGCGATTTTGGTCCATTAAGACTCGTTGCCGTTCGATTTCCGAACGCATCAGATCTCGAGCGCAATCCTCAGCCGCGCTGGCCTCCAAGTCATTGATCAAACGGATTCTCTGGCCGCTGGGTGTGTAGGTTGCTGTCACTTCCGTCTTGAGATTCGCGATGTATTTTCCCCTGCCTCGGAGACTTTTTCGAGTGAGCGTGATGAGGGATTTATCGACTTCTTGATTGGCGATCGGCAGTACTGATACTTTGACCATCGATAGCCCTTTGGACGGCCCTTCGTCGATTTCGTGCAGACCCTGTTCCCCTTCCAGAATCCCGAAAACGGCGATTCCTTCGATCTGCAATACGATCTGCTTGAGATCACCGCTGTCGAATGACTCTTCGTGAACCGCTGCAGCACGAAAGCCGAGCCGATTCCCCCATGCTCTGTACATGCCCGCGATTCGGGTTAGGTGCTTGGCGGAACGTTGATCGATAGCGTCGAGAACGATAAACGCATCGCAACGTTGTCTCGAGTCTTCGCAAAGCATGGCAAATCTGGTTAAGCAGGTCTCGCGCTGATGTTGTTCGATTTCGTAAACGATGGTTGGCAAACCTGCAGTCGAGACGTTTCCCCTTATCTTGCTCAGTCGCGTCTCCAAGTCGAGATATCCTTTTTCCAGCGACTCGATCACTTCCTGCAGTCTCTCGATCTGATAGAGTTCCGCGAGCTGTTCGGCAGCGGAGCTGGTATCATCCCAAAAATCACGGGCCCCGCTCTTGCGAACCAGATCGGTTTTTCGATCCGCATAGTTGCGTTCGCGAAAAACACTTTGAATGTTGTCCAGGAGGGTGCGAAACTCAACCAATCGCTCGACTGCATGGGCTCGATCGACGAGACGCGTTCGCCCATCCACAGGATCAGCGATCCGAACGCGAGTGTCCAAATGCTGTCGGCGAGTTCGTTCATTATCGATGCATCTCAGTCTGATCCCATCGCCGGATGGGTAGAGTTGCAGCAGACTCGGCGGATTCTTGGTATCCATCTCGGCGAGGAATCGCGCCAGCGGCGCAAGCACAAGACGTTCGACGGCTCGCTTGAGAGGCCTTGCACCGTAACGCGCATCGTACCCTACATTAGCTAACAGATCGATTACTCCACGATCGATGTCGACTTGTAAACGCCTTCGACGAATTCCATTTCGCATCAACACCGAACCTACCTCACGCGTCGCAAGCGATCGAACGTCTTCGCGGCTCAGCGAGTCGAATCGGATGATCCGCCCGATCCGGTTGACCAACTCCGGCCTAAAAAAATTCTGGATAGCAAGTTCGATCTGCTCGTCTGAGGATTCCTGGTCGGCGTCTCCATCGCCCGGTCGAAAACCAAATCCGCTCGCTTCGGGTACCGTCGCCCCCAGGTTGCTGGTCAGAATAATCACGGTCTGTGTGAAGTTGACGGTTTCCCCGGAAGCTCTGGTCAGTCGGCCTGCATCGAGCAGCTGCAACAGCAAATCGAACACCGATGCATCCGCTTTCTCGATCTCATCGAGCAAGACAACCGAGAATGGGTACTGCTTGACGCGAGCCAGCAAACCGCTGGGCGAATCGGGCATGTTCGGGCGTCCGACCAGTTTTACAACTGCTTCATAACTTTGGTACTCCGACATATCCAAGCGGATGAGCCGATCGGAGCTTCCGAATAAATACTGGGCTAGCGATCGAGCGAGTTCCGTCTTGCCTACCCCCGTCGGACCGACGAATAGAAAAGTTCCCAAAGGCTTGGATGGATCGGTCAACCCCGCTTTAATCAATGCGATCAGATCGACAACTGCGTGGATCGCGTTTCGCTGGCCGACGAGCCGCTCGTAAAAGAAACTCCGAACCTCATCGAGATGCAGAGGAATGGTGTCGTCCAGCATTCGGCGCGGTGTGCCTGTGATTTGCGACAAAGCTTCAATCACACATTCTGGTCGTATGTCCCATTGGGGAAATGAAGATCGATCTGGGCTAACATCCTCTAGGATTTTCGGTAGAAGAATGGACTCTTCAACTGAGGCTTCCATCAACCGAATCGCCCCCGCAGGTCTTGCCATATCCGGAAAATAGACCTCGGCCAGTTCAGCCGCACGATCGAGAGTCTCCGGCGTCCAGCGGATCAAGCATCCATGCTCTTGGCTGAGCATATCTTCCATCTTCGCTCCCACGTTTTTCAAGACCTTTCTCGAATCGCTCGAAGAATGAGGTTCGATCAGGATCCTGTCGACCAGTCGCGAGAACCATGGGAAGGCCTCGATGTGTTTCTTGTAATTCTCCGGGGTGGCCTCGCCAAAGATAATGACATCCTCGCGATCCATCAAAGGTGCGAATGCAGACGCCATCGTTTCGTCGCACCCATCGTACCTTCCAACTCCGGTAAGGTTGACGAAATCAGTGAACCAAATAGCGATCTTCGCATCCTTGCGAGCGATATCGGTCATTTCCTTGACAACGGCTTGCCATTCACCGATGTACTTCTTTCCCGCGATCAACGCGCTGGTATTGGTTTCGAGAATTGTCCAGCGAGGATTCTTGCCTGCGGCAAGTTGAATAGCCGCGTTTCGAATCAATAGAGATTTTCCGACCCCCGAGGGACCTACCAGCAAGAACGATCGACCCACCTTAAGGATTTGGGTGCAGATCCGTTCCAACTCCCGTTCACGCTGAAAGATTTGTCCGGTTTGCGACGAAGGTCCCCAAACGCGGCCGAACTCGATGAGTTGACTTTCAAGTGAACGAGGGCCTTCAGTCATGGGAAACTCGTTGGGTCAAATCAAGGGTAGAACTTGCTAAGGCTTAAGGTAGCGCAGCACGTATGTTTTTCAATGCCCAATTCGCTCCTTTTGCTGAAACAACGACGCGGAATCTGTCTACAGCTATCAATCGAAATATCTCCAACCACATGAAAGACTTCAGAAAAAGCGTGGACGTATATTTCAATACAGCAGTCATCCCGATGCAAAAAACTTCGACTTTCCGACAAAAGGCTTTGTGATTACATCTATCTCAAATTAAGATCGTGGGTTCTTTGTAGAAGGTTTCATTTCAATAGCATAGGGAGACAAACAACTTGAAAAAGGGAACCAAACGTGCGTCGAGCGTATCGCAGATCATTCGCGATTACGCCGAAAAGAATCCAGGTCTTGGTCCAACCCAGATCGCTAAGGACTTGACGGCCCAGGGACACAATGCCTACCCTGCCTTAGTCAGCCAAGCAATTGGAAAGACTGGCAAAAAGAAAGGTAAACGAAAACTCACCTCCAAGCGAGGTCGTAAACCTGGAAACGCGAAGGCATCTCAGGGTGCGGATTTGAATCTGTTGTCCCTCAAAGCTGCCTCGGACCTCATCAAAGCGAGTGGATCTGCAGACGACGCGATCGCTTCCATTCGGACGTACCAGAAACTCTCGGCGATGTTTCAATAACTCGCCGGGTCAACTTCCTCAAACCCGATGGGCGATCTCGAATCGCTTCCACGTCACCGCCCGATGAAGTCCTTAAATCGCTGGAATGATCATGCTGGCCGACCAGGTCCTCTTTCGCATGAACTAGATGGTAGTGAAACTCTTTCTTGACTTGGTTTCGCGGCGAGTGGCGAAACCAAGTGGTGGTACTTGAGCAGTGCCTAAGAACAAGTTTGCGTTGAGTTTGCCGGATTCTCCGAATGCTCCGAAACCCATCTCGCTTACCCGACCGTCAGTCTCATCGCAATAGACAGTTGTTTCGTGGTTTATTGAAAGTCCCTTTGCTTTCGGGTCGATACCCCAGGGGATAGAGGATCGATAGGATCGGAACACGGAGGGAACCGCATGAGGCGGTGGTTGTCGGGTGTATGCTGCTGGATGATTTGCGGCCCATGCTGGGCGCTGCTTTCATTCGCAGACCTGTGTGCACAGGATGCGGAGTGTATCCCTCCCTCTGTAATTGATTTGAGCCCTCTTGCCGGGCAAGCCGAGTCGCCGGTTATTACCGCGATGGCGATTGCTCCGAACGCGATGGGAATCGCAGTTGCTGGAGACGATCACTCGATACGATTGCTCGACCCTGTCGATGGTAGGAGTGTCGCAAGTGCTGTGCTTCACAAAGACTGGGTCCGATGTCTCGTCTATTCACCAGGCGGCCGTCGATTAGCATCATGCGGCCATGATGGTGAAGTTCGTGTATGGGAGATCGATAACACGAAGAATGAGTTGCGATTGCTTATTCAAAAGAACGCAAATCATGCGATATTGAGCCTCGCCTTTGCCAGCGAAAACGAAGTCTATGCTGTCGGCTTTGCGGATGCCGTATATCGTCTGGACATCGCGGAAGACGAGTTGAGCGTCGACCACCGTTGCGATTGCAATGATTTAAGATCGATCGACATCTCAAAAGATGGCCGATGGATGGCGTATGGAGGACGGGACGGAATTGTCCGATTGCATGGCTTGGTCCGTCCCGATCATTTGCTGACTAGTGCTGCACCGCCATCTTCAAATACAACTCCTAACCTGTCAGCTCATCTGCATTACGAGCGCATTCTGTCGATACGTTTTGCGGAAGACAGCAAGTCGATCTTTTCCTGCGGACAGGACCGACGCTTGGTGCAATGGGAACCACCGAGCAATCGAATTCTGGCAAGCTTGGATGTGCAAGCTGGGAAACTGATGGCGATCTGTCAGCTAGAAAACGGTTTGGTCGCGGTCTCGGGCTCCGACAATACGATCCGCATCCTGGATCCTCGGCAATCCAAGAACGTCGCGAAACTAGTCGGACATGACGGTTCGGTGGCTGTTCTTCAAAGGACTTCAAGTCATCTTTTTTCGGGAAGCTTCGATACCACGGTGCGAACTTGGAATATCGAAGAAGCAGTTCGAGGACTGGACAAGAGTGGCAGATTCGTCCATCCGGTCTCCGCACAGTTTGAAGACTCAAGCTCTCAGGAGCCGATTCGATGATACGCAAATCGATTCGATCTACTCAACTCGAGAGCTTGGAAGCTCGCAGATTGTTCAATGTGGACGTTGATCCGATTCGTGTCGGAACCGTGTATGTAGAAGCCGACTCAGGTAGCGATGCACACGGGGATTCGTTCTATGTGACCTTTCAAGGTGGTGCGCCCGGTACTCAGCTAAACCGTTTGGTGATTCGCACCGACCAAGGAGCACCAGGCTTCACGGTCGCCGATAATCTGTTTGACACGATCGATGGTGGTCGAGGCGCAGATCACGCTCACCCGTTCGTGATCGAGTCGATCGTGGCTGCGAAACCGGGAGCGCGTGTTCAAGCGACGGTCGCCGATGGCGGCATGGAGTTGGTTCTCAATTTTCAAAACTTCTTCGCTGGCGATCGCATCCATTTCTCCATCGATGTCGATGAAGTCCAGCACTTGTATTCGGTTGCCAACATCGCCGAGTTCAACGAAGGACTCGATCCCATTACTTCGGGTGCCGAGTTCGAGGGGTCAACGATGGTGGCCAGTTTCACCGCCCCCCGCTTTGAAGATGCATCTGTGGATGGGCGATTTATCAATCGCTATGACCCTCTGGTCGGTCCAGCCAATCTCGATCTTCCCGCAGACAACGAGGGAGGTTTGAGAGATCGAACGGCAGGAACGGCCGCGAGTTTGCAACAGAAACCCAAACCGATCAGTCTGGCAGGCGTGGTCTTTGTCGACAACAACCTCAACCTGGACCAGGATTCGGGCGAATCGGGGATCGCTGGAGTATCGCTCGAACTATTCCGGCTCGAAGGGGATCGCTTCATTACCACAGGACATCGCGCGACAACCGATGCGATGGGGCGATACGAGTTCGGGATGGGACTGGGGCTGCAGCCCGGGACCTATCGCATTCGCGAAACACAGCCCGATGGCTATTTCAGTGTCGGTGCTATCCCTGGATTGCTGGATGGCACTGGGCGATTGGGAGAAAATGTCCTGGGAAATCCCGACGTTCTCACCGAAATCGCGATCCTGCAAGGAGACAGTCGCGGAACGGAACTGAACTTCGCGGAGGCACAGCCTGCACGAATCTCAGGCTATGTTTATCGAGACAATAACAACGATGGCATCCGCGGGGCCAATGAAGGAGGACTGTCCAACGTCGAGATTCGACTGACTTCCATCATGACGATCACGGGAGAGTCTATCTCGAAAACGACTCGCACCAATGCGAATGGAGCCTATTCGTTTTTGACGCTCCCTCCAGGTATTTATACCATCGCTGAAATACAACCCGCTGGGTTCCTCGACGGGATCGACAGCGTGGGAACCGTAGGAGGAGCGTTTCGAGGAACGATTCTCGACAATGACGAGTTGACTCAAATCGTGCTCGATGGGAACGATTCGGGGATCGAGTACAACTTCGGTGAAATCGAGCCGTCCTCTTTATCGGGTCGAGTTACTGCCGTGGTGCCTGGCTATCGATGCTTCAGCGACGAGCCGGCGAGCAAGATCGTATTACCCGGCGTTCGAATCGATTTGGTTGCGGACGATGGCCGAATTGCAGCCACGACTTTCACCACCGACGACGGTTCCTACCGCTTCGACGGTTTGCCACCCGGAGTCTATGGTATTGTAGAGACGCAACCCGCAGGCCTATTCAACGGTGGAACGCGAGCAGGTACCATCGAAGGAGCACAGGTTGGCAATGCAGTGAGCGGCACTCAGATCGTTTCCATTGCGTTGCAAGGCGGTCAGGATGGAATTCGTTACGATTTCTGCGAAGTGCGTCCCGCTGCAATATCAGGTTATGTCTTCAAGGACGGAAGAGACTTGGTCACTCCAGATGGGCTGCCTCCTGCGGATTTGCGAGGGATCCGAGATGGGGTTCGGACTCCGGACGACCAACCGTTGGCTGGGGTGGTCTTGGAGTTGCGGCGAGTCGACGGTGCTCCCGCAGGCTCGAGCGATGCATTGCCGGGAACGTACGATGGAGATGTACTTCGCGTCCAAACCAACGCGGATGGATACTACGAATTTATTGGCTTAAGGCCAGGAAAATACCACGTTTATCAGGCCCAACCTTCGGAGTATTTCGACGGCCTCGATACTCCAGGAAGTTCCGGTGGTGTAGCCGACAATCCTTTTGATCCGGTACTCGATCCCGTGATTGAAGCATTGCTTGAGAGTTTGCGGCAAGATCCCGCGACCGATCCCAATCGCGATGCGATTCTGTTGATCGATGCGATCACCGCTTCAATGTCTGTGGAGAATAACTTCAGCGAGATTGTCGTCTTGCCTGAGAACAAGAGTCCGCCGCCAGTCATTGTGGACCCTCCTCCGAAACCACCTACTCCACCGCAGCCTCCAGCACCTCCCATCGAGCGACCTCCTGGGCCGCAATCACGAATACCTGAAGGTGGAAGCGTGCCGCAACCGTTGCCGCAGTTCCTGATTCTATCACCACCGATCGGAAGAGCGCCGGATGTCTCCCTAGCTGGCTATGCTGTCGAGTATGCATGGCACCTGAGTATTATCGATGCAGGAGAGCCTCGAGGGTATCGAAGCGATAAAAAAGTAGTCCAATCGGAGCTCGTGCGAGCGACCAAGTTGCTGGATATCACCCACTGGACGATTGATACTTTGAATCGAGGCAAGTGGTATATCGTTTCCAGGTCGCCATCGTTTCAGAGGAACGCTTTCAGCATCCGGGGCGCCAAGCAGTTGGCGGGTGATTTCAACGGCGACGGCAGAGACGAATTAGCCCTTTTCCGAGACGGGGAATGGTTGCTCGACATCAATAGCAACGGCGAATGGGATCGAGGTGACATGTGGATCCGTTTGGGAGATCGTGGTGACCTGCCAGTAGTCGGAGATTGGGACGGAGACGGCAAGGATGATATCGGAATCTATGGCGTGGAGTGGGAAGGAGACGGCGAACGCATTGCTCGCGAACCGGGTTTGCCCGATCCCTCCAACCGCCACCTGAGCCGCCCCAAGAATATTTCCGAGATCGAGTGGGAGGTTTTGGATAAAACGACTCGAGAACGGATCCGTTATCGAGTGATGCAGCGCAGTGCACAAGGCGAGGGACGAGCCGATCCCATCGATCACGTGTTCCGATTCGGGGATGATGGCATACAGCCCATCGCTGGCGATTTCAACGGCAGCGGCATCTCCAAGATCGGAATCTTTCGCGATGGCAAATGGAAACTCGACATCGATGGTGATGGCCGATTTGAATCGGATCGCGATGTGGAGTTTGTGTTCGGCAAGGCGGGCGACATTGCGATCGTCGGCGACTTCAACGGCGATGGTCTCGATGAGATCGCCATCGTGCGAGGCAACCAAGTCATCGTCGACAGCAACGGAAATGGACGCCTAGATATCACCGACCGAGTCTTCGAAATCGAAGGGGAAGGGGACGGAATCGTTGTCGGGGATTTCGATGGCGATGGCATCGACGAAGCGGCTTTCTATTCCATCGGTCGCGACAACGATCCCGGAATTAGGCAGGCGAAAGCGGGCTGATTCCGCCGCATCGATCTAGGACGGTTTACAATTCGCCGTCGGGCAAGCAGACTAGAGAGGTCTCCACATTGGCCCCCGGCGTATCCTAAGATGCACACCAAGAAAATTCTGATAGGGATTGTGATCCTGTCGGCGATCGGAATTCATTCCCAACTCGCTATTTCGCAACAACCTATGCCTCATCCTCATCCCATTCAATACCGACTCTCATTTCGTCAAGCTGCAACGCATCGGGTGGACGTCGAGGCTTCGATACCCACCGATGGAGCGAAGTCCATTCGCTTGATGATGCCGGTATGGACACCCGGTTCCTATCTGATTCGCGAATACGCGCGGCATGTGGAAACCATCGCAGCTCGCGACGGCACCAGCAATCAACCATTGAATATCATCAAAGTCGACAAGAATCACTGGAAAGTCGATTGCGAAGGGGTTCAGGAAGTAGTGGTCGATTACGTGCTTTATGGACGGGAGATGGGTGTTCGAACCAATTGGATTGAGAACGAATTCGCTTTCTTGACCGGGGCGGCAACGTTCTTGACCCGAGATGACGCTCTCGATCGTCCCCATATTGTCCGAATCGATGCGATTCCAGAGTGGACCGATGTCGCAACCAGTTTGAAGCCCTTGGAGACTCGCGATCACTGGACCCGGCGCGCCGCCGACTATCACGAGTTAGTCGACAGCCCGATCGTCCTGGGCAACCTCGATCTTCAATCCGAAACGATCGGTGGAGCGACCCATCACTTGGCGAGTCTGGGAACAGATTCGATGTGGGATACCGCTCGGGCCATGAAGGATGTGGCAAAGATCGTTGAGATCGAACAGAAGTTTTGGGGGGAAACACCCTATCAAGAGTATTGGTTTCTCAATCTCGCCACGGAGTCGGGTGGAGGATTGGAACACGACAACAGCTGTGTGCTGATGACCAGCAGATGGACGCAGCGTCAGAAATCGAAATACGTTGACTGGCTCTCTCTTGTATCGCATGAATTCTTCCACGTTTGGAACGTGCGACGGCTCCGACCGCGAGCTCTCCAAAACTACGACTACAACAACGAGCAGTACATGCGCGAACTGTGGGTGGCCGAGGGATTGACCAGCTACTACGACAACCTATTCGTCGTCCGCGCAGATCTATGTACAACGGGCGAGTATCTCGAGCGGGTCAGCAAGGACATCCAAACCGTCGAGAACTCCCCAGGTCGATCGGTACAAAATTTGGAGGACAGCAGCTTCGATACATGGATCAAATTTTATCGCCCTGATGAAAATGCCAACAACAGTCGCGTCAGCTACTATGTCAAAGGCTCGCTGGTCGGGTTGCTTGCCGACGCCGAGATCCGTTTGGCGACCGACAACTGCAAATCGCTCGACGACTGCATGCGATTGCTGTGGCAACGACATCGAACCGGCGGCTACACCAACGCCGACGTCGAGGCGATCCTGGTCGAAGTGGGCGGGGAGCCCCTTCGCGGATGGCTCGGATCGAAACTGAGAGAAACGACCGACCTCGACTACTCGCGACTCCTTGCGTGCTATGGACTGAAGTGGAAAGATAGAAATTCCGACAGCACTACCGCACCGTCAGCTACACCTGCAATGCTCGGCATGGAAATCTCCAATCAGGGCGGAAAAGCCATGGTGGACAAAGTCGCCGTCGGTGGGGCAGCGGCCGCAGCAGGCATACAATCCGGAGACGAATTGATCGGATGGGATGGCTACCGGATCACGCAGGAACAATGGTCGGATCGCTTGGGGCTGTATCGAGCCGGCGATCGCGTTGCTGCCACAATTGCCCGGCGTGGTAAGTTGCTGGAAGTTCCATTGGAGATTCCCCCCTCCAAGCCCCTCTCCTGGAACCTGGTCCGGACCGATTCACCCGACGAAAAACAGCAGGAACGCTGGCGAAGTTGGCTCGGCCAGGGCAGTTCGGGGCCCGAGGAAAAAATCGAAAAAGGGGAATAACCCTAGCTCAACCCTTCGAAAATTGGGAATCGGGACTAGCGAAACCCCAAGAAAAAAGGTATTTACATTTCCTCAAACAACCAAGTTGCGACAAGACTTGTGCAGACAGGTGCCTTGTCGACAACCTCAACGTTGACTTGTTTTTGGTCCAAGGGAAATTCGAAATGTCAGTGAATGAAGAGGTCTTTTCAAAGGTTCAATCGGCCCTAGTGGATGCCCTGGGTGTCGACGACGACGAGGTAACGCCAGAAGCAACCATCGTTGGAGACCTGGAAGCCGAATCGATCGATTTCCTAGATATTGTGTTCAAGTTAGAAAAAGCATTTGGCATCAAAATCCAAACGGAAGAACTCTTCCCCAAGGATATCCTCACCGAAGGGACCTATGTTCAAGACGGTAAGGTTAACTCGAACGGGCTCTCGGAATTGAAGAGAAGAATGCCATGGGCTGACCTCTCCAAATTTGAAGCCAATCCTCGCATTCAAGACTTTGGCGATCTGCTGACGGTGAGCGATCTGTGTCGATATGTTCAGTCCAAGCTGGCCTAGCGGACTGCTGATTTTATTGGCTTTCAAGAGAGTAACGCTCTGTGCGGTGGTTCTGGATTGATCGATTCATCGAGTTCGTTCGAGATACTCGGGCTGTCTCAATCAAGCATATTTGTTTCGGCGAGGAAGCTGTAGACGATTATTCGCCTGGATTTCCCCACTATCCGCATTCTCTAATGATCGAGGGAATGGCGCAGACGGGTGGCCTGCTGGTCTCGGAGGCCGAAGGATTCGTTCGCAAGACCGTGCTGGCAAAAATTTCGAAAGCACAGTTTTTCGACCTGGTTGTGCCTGGGGATACTATGCGTTTGACCGCAATAGTCCAGGATAAACAGCCTGCTGGAGCGGTGGTCAACGGCCAAATTCAGATCGATAATCGAACGATCGCAGACATGGAGTTGTGGTTTGCTTTTCTTGACGGACGTTACGGAGAGCAGGCCCTGTTCACTCCCGAAGATCTTTTGAGAACCCTGCGTGTGATGCGCATGTTCGACGTTGCTGTAGATCAAAACGGGAATAAAATACACGCTCCTGCACACATGATCGAAGCCGAACGGCAGGCGGCTGTAGCGATTCGGGCGGCTTTGTGATCGAGTCTCATCCTGAGTGCAGACAGGTTTGGCTTAAGCTTTTTCAAGAGTGGATGGTTCGATGCGTCGGCGTGTAGTCGTAACCGGAATGGGTATCGTCAACCCTCTTGGCCATGACGTTGCCACAATGTGGAACGCTTTGCTCGAAGGACGAAGCGGAGTGGGCCCGATTACCATCTTCGATGCCCTTGGTTATCCAACCACGATAGCAGCGGAAGTCAAAAATTGGGACGTCTCCCTCGTCGGCGAGGATCGTCTCTATTGGGATATAAGAGGTAGGCATACCCGGTTCGCTGTCGGGGCTGCAAAGCAAGCGATTCTTCAATCCGGAATCTTGGATTCAAAGATTGATCCCAATCGCCTTGGAGTTTATCTCGGAGCTGGCGAGGGAAACCAAAACTTTGCCAGTTTCACCTCAATGGTATCCGCAGGCTTGCGAAACGGGTCATTCGACTTAAGCGGATTCTTTGAACGAGGTTTGCAGACGATGGATCCCGCTGCAGAAATGGAGCAAGAGCCCAATATGCCCGCAGCGCATCTCGCCGATCTATTCAATGCCCAAGGACACAACTCCAATTGCCTCACTGCATGCGCCGCAAGCAGTCAAGCCGTGGGGGAAGCAACCGAACTGATCCGCTCCGGAGAGGCCGATGCCATGATCGCCGGGGGTTGCCACAGCATGATCCATCCTTTTGGCTTGACCGGATTCAGTCTGCTCACAACCCTATCGCAACGGAACTCCGACCCCACGAAAGCATCTCGACCTTTCGATCGAGAACGGGATGGGTTTGTTCTCGGCGAGGGAGCTGCGATCGTCATCCTCGAGGAATTTGAACACGCTCGGCGACGCGGAGCGGAAATCTACGGCGAGATCCTCGGTTATGGCAGCACCGCCGATGCCTATCGGATCACGGACATTCATCCCGAAGGACGGGGTGCGATTGGCTGCATGAAACATTCGATCGCAGATGCCAAACTCAATCTCGAAGAAATCGGCTACGTCAATGCTCACGGAACCAGCACTGCCGTGAACGATCGAACCGAGACCCTGGCATGTAAAGGAGTATTCGGTGAACGAGCTAAGCTCACGCCAATCTCCAGTACCAAGAGCATGATGGGACACCTGATTGCCGCAGCGGGAGCAACCGAAATGATCGTTTGTTTGCTCGCGATCCGAAACAGTATCCTTCCGCCGACAATCAACCAGGAATATCCCGACCCGGACTGCGACCTCGACTATATCCCTAACGTTGCGCGCCCGGCAAAGATCAAGGCCGCGCTCAATAACAGCTTCGGCTTCGGTGGGCAAAACGTCTCCTTGACCGTGGGAACTCTTCGCAACGGGTCGAGCGCATGATCTCTGACCCGGTTCTCTTGGCTTATCTGGAGGAATCCCTTTCCGGCGAAGTGATGGCCACGATTGAAAATGAACTGCGTCGAGATTCGAAACTGAGAGATCGTCTATCCGCATTGATTGCCCAGCGCGAGTCCGGAGTTCATTCCGTAGGAGATATTTGGCGCAGGAATCGGCTCTCGTGCCCAACGCGCGAAGAGTTGGGAAGCTATCTGCTGGGGGCCATGATGGATGATGCGGCCCAGTACGTCCAGTTTCATATCAAACAGATCGGTTGCAGATATTGCCAGGCCAACTTGGAGGATCTGAAAGCCGCCGAGGAGTCGTCGGCTAACGCCGCCAACGTTCAACAACGCCGCAATCGTTTTTTCCAGAGCAGCGTTGGACGAATCCAAAAGTTTCCAGAACGGTAGATCCTAGATGCGCATCGGACAGATCATCACTGTGGTCACAGACCGAAAGTTCGGATTCATTCGCTCCGAACACTTTCGAGAAGACGTCTTCTTCCATTTCACTACCCTCCAAGGCCTAAACCCCAAACGACTGCGTATCGGTCAGGATGTGGAATTCGAGATCGATGAATTGCTGAGAATCAACAAGCAAAAGCTCGAAGCCATCCTCGTTCAGGAACCGACCAAGCCTCTTTCGCATACGCTTCAGGAGGAGACTGTCCCGGGCTTCAAAGCAGCCCATCATCCCAAGGCTCGCCGAAAAAAACCGAGTTGGAAAAGAGGCTCCAGCGATAAGCCAAGCGATGTAGATAGCATAAAACAAGAAGAAACTCAGGCCGCTTCGCAAACTCCAGAACCGATTGCTCCCGATTCGATTGCTTCCGAACCGCCCACCCCTTCCGACTCGAGCGACATTCAAGCCAGTTGATAATCTCAGCTCAACCAAGAGGTAACCCGATGCGGCACATGATCACGCTTGATCTTCGATTGAGACTGCGAAACCGCTTCCGCGCTTTTGGGTCGGCCATCAAGTTAGGTTTACTCATCGCGTGTGGATCTGTGCAACCGGCCGTTGCGCAGGAAGATGCCAAGCGGGTCGCGGATCGTTTCGAGATATCGGAAGAAGCTCGCGGCATTCATCAGCGAGGGTATGTTTTCGACGGCCACAACGATCTTCCCTGGGAGATTCGGACCCATGTCCCGGGACGCTTCGATGAGATCGATTTGCGTCAGCCTCAACCCAAAATGCACACCGATATCGATCGCTTGCGACGAGGAAATGTCGGGGCTCAGTTTTGGTCGGTGTATGTTTCGGTCGACACGATCGAAAAGGGAAACGCCTTCCAGACAACCGTGGAACAGATTCGCCTCGTCGACGAGATGCTCACCCGCTATCCCGATGTCTTCGAATTAGCCCTCAATGCCGAGGATGTCGAGCGCAT
>JAGWWZ010000320.1 GCA_018970165.1 Planctomycetota bacterium
GTTGAATGCCACATATTCGAACATGCCGTCAGGCTAGTGGCAGGGCAGGTTTGAATATTGGGCGAGCCCACAGGAATCGACGCCCTAACCTTGGAACCGTGTCTTCCCAGATTGGCCGTATCGCATATTTCGGTCCACCCGGAACGTTCACCGAACAAGCACTTCTCAGTCAAGTCGACCTAGGCAAGTTCGAGCGAGTTCCATACGCAACGGTCCCCGACGTGTTGGACGCCGTCGAGCGCCGGGAAACCGAATTCGGATTCGTCCCGATCGAGAATTCCATCGAAGGTACCGTGAACTTCACGCAAGATGCATTGGTCTTTGATCATGACCTTCTGATCCAGCGCGAAGTTGTCCTCGATATCGAGCATTGCGTCGTTGGCCAACCAGGTGCCTCGCTCGACGGGATCACGGTCCTGCATTCGATTCCTGTCGCTACTGCCCAGTGTCATCACTTCGTCCGCACCAACATGAGCAGGGCCGAGGTGCGAGCAGCAAACTCGACATCCGATGCCGCACGGTTGGCCGCCGACGCTCACGATCCGTTCGTCGCTGCCCTTGCCCCGCGCAGTGCAGCGGACCACTACGGACTCGTGGTGCTCGCAGCAAACGTCGCCGACCATCAGGGGAACCAGACTCGTTTCGTACTTGTCGCCAAGGAGTCCATCCCCGCGAAGACCGGGCACGACAAAACGGGCATCGTGGTATTCCAACGAGCGGACGAGCCGGGCTCATTGATTTCGATCCTCCAAGAATTTGCTGCTCGTCGCATCAATCTGTCGAATCTATTGTCTCGGCCAACCAAGCGCGGTGGCCTTGGCGACTATTGCTTCATCATGTATGCCGACGGCCACATCGAAGACGAGCTCGTCGCTGATGCTTTGCGTGAGCTTCACGCCAAGCAGGGGTCGGTGAAGTTCCTCGGTTCCTATCCGGCCGCCGGTGAACACGCGCATTCCGCAAGGGAACACGCCGATGCGCGTTGGCGCGACGCCGACGACTGGGTCGGTGAACTGAGATCTCGCATCGCCCGATAGCGTTCCGAAGCGGAACGGTGGCAGAGTGGACGATCGCATCCGCCTTGAAAGCGGACGGCCCAAAAGGCCCGGGGGTTCAAATCCCTCCCGTTCCGCCAGTACACTTCACAGCTCAGTCAATGGTCTGTTTCTCGGAGAGGTGCCAGAGAGGCCGAATGGGGCGCCCTGCTAAGGCGTTGTCCGGGTTTAACCGGACCGTGGGTTCAAATCCCACCCTCTCCGCCATGCGAGTGCGAATCGCGCGAGTGATTGTTCTCGCAATCTGCCTTGTTGGTTTTATGGCGCCGGCGCCCAAGGTGATCGCAGCGTGCCAGCGGGATCACGTGGTCAGACGGGGTGAATCCTGGTGGTCGATCGCTCAGGCCAAGGGAGTTTCGTTACGAGAAATCTTGAGGCTGAACGGCGCGAGGCCATCGACAGTGCTTCAGCCGGGTGATGCAGTGTGTGTTCCTAGTCAACCTGCTGGTCCACCAATCACGTACACAGACAAAGAAGTCATACAGATCATTCGAGAGATTTGGCCTGATCACTTAGAGGACAAGGCAATTGCTATTGCTCGACGAGAGAGCAAACTCCGACCCGAGGTTGTCGGAATTCCCAACAAGTGCTGCTACGGGCTTTTTCAGATCTACTACAAATGGCACAAGTCTTGGTTGCCACGGCTAGGAATCACCGGACCGCGACAACTGTTGGACCCCAGAAACAATGCGATTGCGGCCCTCGAGATCTACCGAAGAAATGGTGGATGGGGACCGTGGGAATAGGTTGATGGGGTGTTCCTCGTCACCACGCCACTGACGCTTTCAGAGGACCCCAATCAACTCTTTCTCGGCCCATGGTGCAGAGACGAAGCAAGGACAACCAC
>JAGWWZ010000321.1 GCA_018970165.1 Planctomycetota bacterium
TTGTCGCGGGGGATGACCCGATCGAGTTACTGAGGGCCGTCCTGGGAAGGGTGGTCAGCATGCATGCAAGCGACCGCTATCTGGTCCCGGGAGCATCCCTCGAAGATTTAAAGGCAGCAGAGGGGAGCGTAGGATATAGCCAATTGCTCAAGCACGGGGTGACCGGCAAAGGGCTCAATGATTATGACACGATCTTCCAACTCTTGAGCCAATCGGGCTATTCCGGCTGGATCAGCATTGAGGATGGGATGAACGGCATGGAAGAGATGCAGCAATCGCTCGAATTCCTGCATCGCAAGGTCGACGAATACTATCGCGGTTGACCGGTCTCTTTCAATCGATCGAGATCATGCTCCACCATCAATCGCGCAAGCTCTCCGAGCGTCGTTTTCGATTTCCATCCAAGGGCGTTGTACGCATGCGTCGGATCCCCCAAGAGATTTTCTGGGTCAGCCGGCCTACCAAATCTTGGGTCGAGCCGATAATAGTTTTGCCAATCCAGACCCACGGTATCAAAAGCAAGGTGCAAGAACTCGCGTACGGAATGGGTCTGCCCCGTCGCTAAGATGTAGTCGTCAGGGATCTCTTGCTGCAACATACGCCACATGGCTTCGACATATTCCGCAGCGTATCCCCAGTCTCGTGCCGAATCGATGCTCCCCATCATCAATTCTCGCTGCAGACCCAGCTTGATGCGAGCGGCCGCCAGACTGATCTTGCGGGTCACGAAGTTTTCCGACCTCCGAGGGCTTTCATGGTTGTAGCAAATCGCGTTGCAAAAGAACAATCCATGAGCTTCACGGTAGATCTTGACCATCTGCGTCGCAAAAGCTTTGGCGACGCCATAGGGTGAATTCGGATTCATCGGGGTCCGTTCATTTTGCGGAACCTCGGTCGGGGTTCCGAAAATCTCACGGCTGCTGGCGTGTACGAATCGAGGTGGCTTAGGCTGATCCCGAAGAATTTCGAGGATCCGCAAGGTGCCGATCGCCGTCAATTCGCAAGTGCTCTCCGGAATCTCAAAACTCAGTCCAACGTGGGATTGGCCGGCCAAATGATAAAACTCGTCCGGCGCGACCCGTTGGACAATCCGTCGAATCGATGTCACGTCGCTGAGGTCGGCGTAATGGAGAAACAGTCGTTTTCCGTAAACGCTTTCATCTCGATACTGCTGTGCTAATCGCGGTCGATCGAGCGTGCTGGAACGCCTGACAATGCCGTGGACTTCGTACTTCTTTTCTAAGAGCAACTCGGTAAGGTACGATCCGTCTTGACCGGTGATCCCAGTGATTAGGGCTCGCTTCATGATTGTTCCGTATCAGCTCACGTAGGATCGGCCGTGCAATTCGCGTTTGGCTAACTCCAAATCGTGTTGGACCATCAGCTTGGCGAGGGCGCGAACGTCGGTCTTGGGAACCCAACCCAGTTTCTCCCTAGCCTTGCTCGCGTCCCCTAAGAGCAAATCGACCTCGGCAGGACGGAAGTAACGCGGATCGATCTCGACATATTTGTCCCAGTCCAAGTCCAGCTCGCCGAACACCATGTCCAAGAACTCGCGGATCGAAAACGTTTCGCCGGTAGCGATCACGAAGTCATCGGCTTCTTGATGCTGCAACATCAACCACATCGCTTCGACATAGTCCTTGGCGTAACCCCAATCGCGCTTGGCGTCGAGATTGCCCAGAAACAGCTTCTTCTGCAATCCCACCTTGATTCGAGTCGCCGCGCGCGTGATCTTGCGGGTCACAAATGTTTCTCCCCGTCGCGGGGACTCATGGTTGAAGAGGATGCCGTTGCAGGCGAACATGCCATAGCTGCGGCGATAATTGACGGTTTGGAAAAACGCATAGACCTTCGCGCACGCATAGGGACTTTGCGGATTGA
>JAGWWZ010000157.1 GCA_018970165.1 Planctomycetota bacterium
CCTTTCTTCGCCGCGCAGCGGCGCGCGAAAAATTTTGGAGCAATGCGCATGGCAAATCGAAAGCAGGAGGAGTTGGTGATCATTGTGAAGACCTATGATTTGATGAAGTGGTGCTGCGAGCATACGAGCAAATTCCCTCGCAATTACCGATTCGTCTTAGGGGAGCGGATCGAACGCAATCTCTATGACATTTTGGAATGGTTGATTGAAGCGAAATACACCAAAGAACGGTTAGAAATACTGACCAAGATCAATTTGCGGCTTGAGATTTTGCGGTTTCAGTTTCGGATCGCCAAGGATCTGCAATGCCTGAGGGTGAACAGCTATCTTTTCTCCGCAGAGGCGGTCGATGAGATCGGCAAGCTGTTGGGGGCATGGCTTAAGACAACACGGAGCGGGGCGTGAAACGGAAGGGTTTTCTTTGGGACGAGATGATTCGCTTGGAGAACCTGTACGCCGCATCGCGTCGTGCCCGCAAGGGGAAACGTTATCGCAGGTCATGTGCTGCCTTTGAATATCAACTGGAATCGGAACTGGTGGCACTCCATCACGAATTGCGGAACAAGACCTACACGCCGTCGGCATATCGAACATTCAAGATCTACGAACCCAAGGAGCGCGAGATTGCGGCTGCAGCGTACCGCGACCGTGTCGTGCATCACGCGTTGACCGATACGCTCAATACGATCTTTGAACCGACCTTCATCGCAAACTCGTTCGCCTGCCGTAAGGGAAAGGGCACACACGCCGCGATGCGACGATGCAAGGAATATGCGGCTCGTTATCCGTACGTCTGGAAATGTGACATTCAGCAGTTTTTTCCGTCGGTGGATCACCGCGTGCTGTTGTCTCAAATTGCTCGAAAAATCAAAGATCCAAACGTGATGTGGTTGTGCGAGCGGATCCTGTGCCATAGCCCGGCAACCCACCTTCGGCAGGTTTTGTTTCCCGGGGATGACCTATTCACGGGGATCGAACGACCCTGCGGGTTGCCGATCGGAAACCAAACGAGTCAATTCTTTGCGAATGTTTACATGAATCCGTTGGATCATTTCATTTCGGAAACCTGTCGAAGATCGGCTTATGTTCGGTATGTCGATGATTTTCTTGTGTTTGCGGACCGTTCGGGTGATCTGGTGGAATTGCGGAAGAGGGTAGCTGATTTTTGTGATGGTTTGCGATTAAAACTGCATCCCCGTAAGAACACGATCCAGCGTTGTCAGGATGGGATTCGATTCCTTGGATTTCGGGTGTTTCCGACCCATGTGTTGCTGGCGCATGAGAATGTCGATCGTTTTGTTCGTCGAGTGCGGCATCTGTCAAAACAGTACGCTAGAGGGTTAGTGAATTGGAAAGAGGTTCAAACGCGGGTGGTGGCTTGGCATGGGCACGCTCAGCAAGCCAACACGTTCCGCTTGCGTTTGTTGCTTTATGGTACGATGGTGTTTCGCAAGGGGAGTCGTTGAAGCAACGTTTGCTCCGCGGCGGCTCGTTCAACAATCAAGCGCTGAATGTCCGCTCGTCGAATCGGAACAACAACCAGCCCGACAATCGTAACAACAACAACGGGTTGCGTGCTTCGAGCACTTGGGAAGATCGATGCCGGAATTCCTTTGGAGAGTATTCGAAAAAGGGAGCGTGCGCGACTAAGTTCAGACGGCTTTCCTGTGTCGGCGGTTCGGTGCTAAAGAAACACAGACTGCGGGCCGAATGAAACGAGCAGGCGAGTGAGGCTAGTAGTATCCTGCGGTATCGAACGCCTCAACTCGTTGGCCGATGTGGATTCTCCTTACTGTCTTCCTGCGGTCCCCGTTGCTATGGATTTTGCCCGCATAGAACGCTAATCGCAACCAGCACACGATTCAGCTGGCCGCTCGCCCCTACTTCACTCCCACCCGCATGACCGTACCCAACCTAATCGCCGCCTGTGCGGCACGCACTTGTGCAACGCGGCCAGCGTTCTTGAGATACTCTTCATCGAGTTCAAGCACCTCCGGCACATAAACCGACTGCACCGCTAGTTCGCGGCTTTCCTGGAGCCAAGCTCGTGGATCCGTGCCAGTTGCCGCGTCCAGTGCTTGCTGCCAAACAATCTCGTCGGATTTGATTTCGCTAATTGTTCGACGAACATCACCAGCGTCGTACTGGTCTCCGAGCAATTGGAGTTGAGCAACGGTCAGACCCGTTTACAGCACCTCGGGCCAGTCGTCGCACTGGCTCTGCGCGTGCTGGGGTCGAAAGCTACGTTCTGAACCAGTGGTTTGGGTGTATAGGAACGATCGCCTCGAAACGTCGTTGTCTCCAGGTAATAGTAGCTGACCTTGAAGAAGCCACAGGTGCAAAGATTCCAACAGGCAATCTCGTCGGCCCATTGGTGATCCCATCACTAGGGAATTAGGCCCCCCCTAAGGAAATCAAGAAATCAAAAAACCCTGGGAAAAGATGGGTTTTGATGGATGGGGGTACACCCTTGAGGGAGTATCAATACACCCATCTGGATTCGAACCAGAAACCTTCGGTTCCGTAGACCGATGCTCTATCCAATTGAGCTATGGGTGCAGTGAACTGGATTGTAACGTCTCCACCGCACTTTTGAAGGGCATACGACTGGCACTCCGCTTTTCCCTACGGACCAGGCCGATAAGGGGAATGGAAATATCCGTCCGATGGATGCTGGTAAATCGGAGCCTGAGGATAGTAGTCCTCCTGAATCGGACTTAGTCCATTCGCAGGTCCAACCCCGTAAGGCCCCACTCCGCCATAGGGTGCGTAAGGCGATACTCCCGGATATCCCCACCACGGTACCCCTTGCGGATAACCATAGCCCGGATGCATCCCTGAATGCCCGGCAGGAACCCCAGGCCCAGGAACCATCGGTCCCATTCCCGGTCCCATTCCTCCCATCGGCCCCATGCCCACTCCACCTCCTGCCGCGCCCGCCCCACCTGCGCCCGCGGGTGCGCCTGCTACAGGTGCCCCCGCGCCTGCAGCACCGCCCATGCCCGGATGGCCTGGATGCTGTGGCCACGGATGTCCTTGGCCAGGATGCGGTTGCCCCGGATGCGGTTGGCCCGGGCCAACGCCCCATGGATAGACGCCTAAACCTTGAACCGAAACCTGCGGCAACTGAGGCCCCCACGCTCCATAAGGGACCGAGAACGGTCGATACGGAAACCGCCACTCGCCGTACGGGCGAACCTGATCGCCCCATTGTTCAGTGACATGGTAATGATCGGAATTGAATCCAACTTGAAGGCTGCTGCGCGTGTGGGTGAATCCGCTTCGAACGACTCCCGCTTCACTGACAGCCTCCGGTTCAACACCCAGTGCGTACTGATCCACTCGCTGGCCCGTCGCATCATGCGTGTAGGTCGACGGCATCGTAGTCCAATCAACAGATGGAGTTGCAGGCTGTGCAACTGGCTTGACCGAATGACGTGGAATCGAGCGTGGTTCGCAGGGGACTTGGCCCCAAGAATACGAACCGAAAACAACCGTCGCGAACACCAACGCTCGCACGGCGCCCAAGAGATTCAGAACGTGTTTTGTGTGGAGGTAGCTCATAGTTCTCAGACTAATCAGAGGCCTGAGAACTTCTACGAAAACTCACTCGCGAATCGCTGCCATCCGGTCGACCCTGCCAATCGTAACGATTGTATAGGGCTCTCACGTCCCGCGGCGGTTACCGAACCAATGGATATGCAAGCGATCGCAAAGCCGCAAATCGTGAGCGGCACACCACTGAGTCAACCATCCGGTCTGCAACTCCAACTCCTCAGCCGTCATCCCACGCGGCATCAGCATGACGCGATCCCGAGACCAGCCCCGCAAATCCCTCAAGTATTCCAAAACTTCCTCAGCATCCAAAATCGATCCGACGACAAACTTCAATTGGTAATCTCCTCGGTGCATCAACGATTCCACGATGCGGGGTTGTCTGCGACGCTGGTCGTGCTGTTCGACCCACGTATCGGTCGCATAACCAACTGGTGTCGAGTTGCTGAGCTTGGGACTGATCGACCACAGATCGCAAGGCACATCTCGATCGACCGTGCCGGCGGTCTCGATGGTGATATGCTTGCCCGCATCGCGAAGACCTCGGCATAATTCCCCAAGTTCCTCGAAGATCATCGGTTCGCCACCGGTGATGACGACATGTTCGGTAGGCCATTTCGAGGTTGCTTGCAACAACGACTCGATCGGATGGCTCTCTCCCTCCGGTTCCCAGGATGCATAGCGGGTGTCGCAGTACCAGCAACGCAGATTGCAGCCGCTGGTCCGGATGAAAATGCTGGGAGTCCCGGCCAGGAATCCCTCCCCTTGAATACTGTGGAAAACCTCGGCGACGCGGATCACCCGTTGGAACTCCTCAAGCCCATAGAATCGCTCGGACATGCGATCTGTTACGAAATATCCAGCCTGTTAAGATATGCATTCCGATGGATGACGCCAAGCCACCGGTTTTGGAGTTTCGTGGCCAACATTCGTACGTCATGATTGTGGAGAAAGGCAACCAGCATTCGCAACCCGACGAGAATTCACAACCCGACGCGTAAGCGAGGGATAAGCGTGAGCGAGGGATCCATGGTGATGGCAGCTCAAAACCAATCGAGTACCTGCCTCGCTCACGCGTCGGATTAGGATTGGCGTTTGTCCCCCGCATCAAACGGAATCGTCGGCCTCGATTCCGTGTTGCAACAACTATCGTTCCAACGACTTTTTAACCACCAACCCCGAGGACCACTGTGCCAGGGACACCCTACGTCAACGAGCTAGAATGTTTCGAGAACTCTTATCCCGATCGCGATTACTCGATCGAGATCGTCTGTCCAGAGTTCACTTCGATCTGCCCCAAAACGGGCCAACCCGATTTCGGTATCCTGACCTTTCGATATGTACCAGACAAGAAGTGCGTCGAACTGAAGAGCCTCAAACTTTATCTGCAGCGGTTTCGCAACGAGGGTATTTTTTACGAGAACGTGACCAATCGAATCTTTGATGATTTTCTTGCAGTGGTCGCTCCCAAACGGGCGGAATTGGAAAGCCGTTGGGGGCCGCGTGGCGGCATTACGTCGGTGATCACTGTTAAGCACTCTTAACCAGCATTGCAGGAACTCCGATGCAAAACTCTCACATGCCTCCGTTGCTCCTAAGCGGACTCGCAGACGAAGCGGCCAACCAAAAGACGGTGATGCAACAGTTCTGCGCTTTCGCAGCTTTGGGATTGAAGTACTACACGATCCGCTTCATCGACGCAGGTGCCGGCATTCAAAATGTCATGCAACTCGAATCCGAAGCGATCGATACGATCCTCAACCTGCAAAAGGAATATGGGCTGAGCGTCTCATCGATAGGCTCCCCGATCGGCAAGGTGAAGCTGATCGATAGCGATGATGGGACCAGCAATCGATTTGTGCCGTTCAAAGAGTATCTTGCTCGCGATGTCCGACGCGCTTGCGAACTGGCCAATCGCTTTCATTGCAAACTGATCCGAGGTTTTTCCTTCTATCATCCGCGTGGAAGCGATATCGCGACTCACCTAGCTCAAGCGATCGATCAGATCGGCGAGATCGTGCGCGTTTGCGATTCGCATGGGCTGACGTTCGGTTTGGAAGTAGAGGCCAATCTCGTCGGACAGACCGGTAAGCTGTTGGCGCAAATCCATGAAGCGATCGCCCATCCAGGGCTCGTCCTCGTTTTTGATGGTGCCAATCTCGTTTGCCAAGGGATGTCGACCGACCAGGTTTTGGAGGAATATCATGCCATGAAGCCGGGGCTCGGATGGATCCATGTCAAAGACTACAAGCGTCCCGACACGAAATCTTCGCATGTCGACGAGGAAAGCCTGAAAGCATTTGTACCGGCCGATGCGGGTGATAGCGGACACGAAGCGATTTTCCGGGACTTGAAGTCGTACTATCCAACGTTGATGGAGCGACTGAAGGGACGCGGAATCCCTGGCTTGTTCATCGACCTGGAGCCTCACCTCAAGGGTGGTGGCCAGTTCGGAGGCTTTAGCGGTCCCGATGGCTTTGGTGTTGCTCTTCGGTCCGTGTGCCGATTGCTGGACTACGTAGGCATGCCCTATGCCTTGCGGTCCTATGATGACATTCGCGCGAGTCGAACATGATAGCTCCCATCGATGCATCGTGGCGCAGCCTGTATCCATTCGAATCTCGCTACTGGTCGATGCCTTATGGCATGCGACTTCACTACATCGACGAAGGTCCGCAGGATGAGCGGCTCTCGGGTGATTCGAATCGGCAACCTGCCCCATGCGTTTTGGCGGTCCACGGCAATCCGACCTGGTCGTTTTATTATCGAGCCCTCATAGAAGCAATACGACCTTCCCACCGAGCCATCGCGATCGATCATCTTGGATGCGGATACAGCTCCAAGCCGCAGAATTACCGATACACGCTGAGCAATCACACCGACCGCTTGGTTGAGTTCATCCATTCGTTGGATCTGCAACGGATTGTGATGGTCGTGCATGATTGGGGTGGTGCGATCGGTTTGGGGGCGGCACTTCGATGCATCGATCGAATAGCGGGTTTAGTCGTGCTCAACACCGGAGCCTTTGTTCCACCCTACATCCCAATACGCATCGCTGCATGTCGATTGCCTGTGGTGGGTTCGTGGGCGATTCGTCACGGGAACGCATTTGCATTGGCTGCCACACGCATGGCCATTCATCGCCTGCCGCATTTGGATGCCGAGGTTGCCGATGGATTGCTCGCACCCTACGACAACCCCGCCAACCGGATCGGAATCGATAACTTCGTCCGCGATATACCTCTGTCGCCTCTGCACCCAACCTATGGAGTGCTACAGAACCTCGAATTGAATCTGCCCAAACTCGGGCATCTGCCGATACGGCTAGTGTGGGGTATGAAGGACTGGTGCTTTCGCCCGGAATGTTTGACACGATTTCAATCGGTCTGGCCGGATGCTCACACGCTCGAACTGCAAGATGTCGGGCACTATGTCATGGAAGAAGCCCCTGAGGAAGTGGTCGGACAAGTCCGAGACTTGCTCGCCGGCGTATAGCATTCCAAGCCGACGAGCAATTAATGCGAAAAATCAGGGAAAGCCCCCCGACTCCGGCCCCTTGATCGCCTCGTCGATCTGCACGGCCTCGGTTACATTACTAAATCTCAATGACCCCTTGATCCTCCAACCCTTGATCAACCTACAAGGAACCTCTCATGCGAGCTTCTACGAAGAACCGATTTCCTCGATGGGCCCTTTTCGCGGCATTGGCAAGCGCTTCGGTGGGAGCGATCGCACCTGCGAGTGCAGACGAGGGTATGTGGCTGTTCAATGCTCTCCCCAAACAGCAACTCAAATCCAAGCACCAATTCGAGCCCACACAAGCGTGGCTCGACCATGTGATGCTCTCCAGTGTCCGTTTCAACACCGGTGGTTCGGCTTCGTTCGTCTCCTCGAATGGCTTGGTTCTGACCAACCATCACGTGGCATCCGATACGCTCTTTAAGTTGTCGACGGCAGAGAAGAACTACAACGAAAATGGTTTCTTGGCGACCAAGCTTGAAGATGAGATTCCCGCAACGGATCTCGAACTCAACCAACTCATCAGCATCGAAGATGTCACCGATCGGGTCAACGCATCCGTGAAGGATAGCATGACTCCGGCCGATGCGAGCAAGGCACGGCAGGCGACGATGGCTCAGATTGAGAAGGAGTCGTTGGACAAGACTGGACTTCGCAGCGACATCGTCACTCTCTACGGAGGTGGCCGATATCACTTGTATCGCTACAAGAAATATACAGACGTTCGCTTGGTATGGGCTCCGGAGGCGTCATCGGCCTTCTTCGGTGGCGATGCCGACAACTTCGAGTATCCGCGTTACTGCCTTGATGTGACTTTGTTCCGTGTCTATGAAAATGGCAAACCTGCCAAGATCGACCACTACTTGAAGATGGACCCCAACGGTGCGAAGGAAGGAGACTTGGTTTTCGTTTCCGGCAATCCAGGTCGCACTCGCCGCATCTTGACATCGGACGCTGTTGAATTTCAACGTGATCAAGCCATGCCGCGTACGATGAATAACCTTCGCCGCAAGGAAGTTCTTCTGCAACAATACGGGCTGGCAGGTCCGGAGCAATTGCGACGAAGCCGCGATGATCTGTTCGGCATCCAAAACTCGCGCAAGGCCTACACGGGTATGCTAGCTGGCATCCAGGACCCGAGCTTCGTCGCGAGCAAGAAGAAAGAGGAACAGGAGATTTTCAGCCGCCTATCCGCAAACCCCAAGTGGGCACCTCTGGCGAAAGCGTGGGATACGATTCGCGACGTCCAAGCCAAACGTAAGGAAACGTTGAGCCAATCGGCATCGTTGCGAACACAACTGTACGGATTCGCCGAGCGAATCGTTTTGATGGCAGCCGAGGATCGCAAGCCTAGCGCCGAGCGACTACGCGAATTTCGGGACAGCGCTCGCGCCAGTCTCGAACAGCAAATCTTTTCCGACGTGCCGGTTTACGACGACCTCGAACGGATTCAACTCGCCGATGAGTTGTCCCGCATGATCGATGATCGCGGCGGCAACGATCCGCTTGTTCTGGCCGCCTTGGCCGGCAAGAGTCCCAAAGACCGGGCAGCGGAAATCATTGCGAACACGACACTCAAGACCGCCGAAGGTCGCAAGGCATTATCGAAGCAAGGCTTCGATGCGATCAGCAAGTCAAACGACCCGCTGGTGCAACTGGTTCGAGCCATGGAACCCGAATATCGAAAGCTTCGCGAAATCGCTGATAGCCTCGACGAACAAGAACGACAGGCCTATGCGAAAATCACCGAAGCCAAGTTTGCGCTTGGTGGAGATTCGGTTTATCCCGATGCGACATTCACCCTGCGACTCTCATACGGAGTCGTCTCCGGCTACGAAAGCAATGGCCCTGTCCCAGCCTACACAACCCTGGGCGGTTCCTTCGAACATGAAAAGACCCATCTCGCCAAAGATCCTTGGGTTCTGCCTGCCAGCTGGCACGCTGCCAAGGATCGACTCAAAGGGGACGTCCCTTTCAACTTTGTATGCACAGCCGACATCATCGGTGGCAACTCCGGCTCGCCGGTTGTGTCACGCGATGGTGCGATGGTCGGTATCATCTTCGATGGCAACATTGAAAGCTTGACCAGCGACTTCTATTATTCAGATCGCCAAGGTCGCGCGGTCGCCGTTCACATCGCAGGAGTGCTCGAAGCGATGCGAAGTATCTACAACGCCGGCTTCCTAGCCGACCAAATGGGCAAGTAAGCATGAGGATCGATTGAGCTACCTCCAGGCGCTAACCGCCTACGCCCTATGGGGCATCTTTCCTCTCTACTGGAAGCATCTGAAACACGTCGATGCACAGGAGATTATCTGTCATCGCATCGTCTGGTCCCTGGTGACGCTCATTCTGTGCGTCACTTGGATCGGGCAATGGCGCGATATCCGAGATGCATTTCGCGAGCCCTCGCGACTGCTGATGGCGGGACTCGCAGCAGTGCTGATCAGTATCAACTGGCTCGTCTTCATCTGGGGTGTGAATAACCAAGCGGTCGTAGATGTCAGCCTGGGGTACTTTATCAATCCACTGTTCAGCGTGCTGCTCGGTGTGATCGTTTTTCGAGAACGATTGGTTCCGATCCAAGTCATCGCGGTCATCATCGCGGCAATCGGTATCGGCATCAGCGCCACCGCAAGCGAACGATTGTGGGTCTCACTTGTGTTGGCAGCCTCTTTCTCTGTCTATGGCGTCGTGAAAAAGAAAACCCACCTGCCAGCTATCGCGGGTCTTGGTCTGGAAACGGCCATCCTCACACCGATCGCGATGATCTACCTAGCGAGTGTCTTTCAGCAACCCGATTTTCATTACTCTCCCAACACCTGGGGACTCTTAGCGCTTGGTGGTCCCGTGACGACCGTACCGCTACTGCTGTTCGCGGCGTCCTCAAAGAAGGTACCGCTGGTCATCATGGGGATGTTGCAGTACCTGGGTCCAACCATCCAATTCATCCTGGGTATTTGGGTGGATGGGGAAAAAATCGATCAAACGCGATGGAACGGTTTCCTTTGCGTTTGGATCGCGTTGGCTATCTTCAGCGCTCATGCCTACTGGAAGTGGCGAAAAGAGGTCACGCTGCCGAAGAGATAAACTTTGCCTAATATGACGGATAGGCTAATGAGTCGTCGAGGTATTGGCCGATGCCACGACAACCCGGGATTCTATGGATAGAATTTTGTTGTGCTAGCATTTTCTACGGAAGTGCAAGGATGTACGAATCATTTTACGGTTTCGATCAGCGTCCATTCCTAACCGTTCCAACTTTGGATCGCTATTATCCGGCGTCCAGCATTGAAGCTGCGTACCAAACGGTCACGCGGGCAGTGCAGCGATGCGAAGGACCGGTTGCGATATTCGGAGGGGCTGGGCTCGGCAAGACGATGTGCTGCTTGCGGATCGCCGCGAGTATTCCGAGGAACTACGAGGTCATCACGTTGGCCAGTTCCCAGTTGATCACACGTCGAGCGTTGTTGCAAAGTTTGCTCTATGAGTTGAGACTCCCGTGCCGCGCGGATTCAGAAGGTGAATTGCGATTGAGCCTGCTCGAGCGGTTACAGCCTTCGGAAGAGAATCGATCTGGCGGTTTGGTTTTGATTGTCGATGAAGCGCAGACGCTGTCCATAAAACTCCTTGAGGAGCTACGAATACTGACCAATGTCGTTCACGCTGGAGTACCCCGCTTGAGATTGGTCCTGTGCGGCACGTTGAGACTTGAAGAAACATTGACGCATCCTCAGATGGAGTCGCTCAATCAGCGATTGGCAGCTCGATGCTACCTGACCCCTCTCAATCACGAAGAGAGCAATCGTTACGTCCAGCACAAGATCGAGTTGTGCGGCCAGCAATGGGACAGCATCCTCACTCCCGACGGACTCGAGGCCATTTATCGAGCCTCGGATGGAATTCCACGGTTGATCGATCAAGTGGCCGACCAAGCGCTGCTGTTGGGTGCCAAGGAAAAGATTCGACCGATCAATGCTGCCGTTGTGGGATATGCATGGTCGATGCTGCAACAGTTGCCCAACCCATGGAGCGATCCTGCTCCGAATTTGCGAAGCGACTCGAACAGTGAATCCGAATACGACGAATTCGACGAACCCGAGTCTCAAGGCATCGAGTTTGGTTCACTTGACGAGAACGACAATGGCGAGAACGACAATGGCGAGGATGCCGATGCCGAGTTTGAAGACTCTTCACGCTTCCACCGAGGACTTGCATCCCAACGTCGTTCGCCTGACCCAGTGAATCAACCCACGGCAAAACAAAGACAGACAGTGAGGGACCTGCAATCGGATTTGCAATCGCCAGTTGCATCCGTGCCAGACGCCACTCTCTCGCAGAGCACACCCGCAGCGACTGGCGACGACATCACCTCCAACCTGCTATCCAGTTTCACTCGCGGATATGACGACGAATTTAAGATTCCAATCCAGTCTCTAGGTGAGTACCAAACGCTTTCGGGCATCGCGTTGGGAGATCTTAACCACGATGCGTTGATGTTCGAAGAGGTTCAGGGAATCCATGCAGAAGATGCATATCCAGAGGCAGAGAGCTTCTTTGAACTCGAGCCCAATCGCTCGCAATCGGAGCCCAAGGGAGCCCGTCAACAAGGGGCACGAGGGAATGCTTTCGCGGGTAACGGAAATGGATTCGAAGCCTTGGAGCAGCAGATCGAGGATGAAATGCGAGATTTGGTTTCAGACCTCAATCGGGATCCCAACCCGGAACAGCAGGATCTAGACGACACGATAG